>JAITJS010000041.1 GCA_031278815.1 Treponema sp. | reverse complement strand
TCATCCTACCTGATGTCAAGTCAGGGCAGCCCTTAGAACAATTTTTTCATCCTCAAACCGCTTGGTATCGTCATTGGCTATCTTGTAACAAGTTTTTAAAGCGTTTCCCGCGTGTCCTCTTCCCTGTTGGAACAGGGAAACATACTCAAGCAATACCCCAACAGGAATTCCCGCAGCACGCATACCCTTGATAAACCCGATCCATAGACAATCGGTTTCGCTATAATTCCGAATTCCGCTTCTGTTTCGCATTACAGGAGGGAATAAGCCGATACGTTCATAATAACGGCGCGTGTCTGTTGTTGACAGGCCCGTATTGTCGATCACTTCGGCTATGGTCATTTTTTACCTCCAAAAATCTATTTTATACAACAATACAAGTTGGAGTTAGCTCTAAGTCAAGTGCTTTTTATAGTTGACGGGTGTATCTAAGGCCATATATGGCAGGAACCCGGGTACTGAACCAAGGGTATTTTTGATGATACCTGGGAATTCAAAGAGGTGCCCCTGTAGGTGCGATAACAGGATTTTGAAAAGCGCCAAATCCGAAGCAGGTACACCCCAACTCGAACGGGGGCCTATCTCAAACGGAATTATCTGCCAGGTAGAACCGATTCTCCTAAACTGTTCATGGTTATCCTGGAAATTCCTGAAAACGCTTTTAATGGACTCTCTAGGCAATTCATCACAAAACTTACACAGAAATACGCAAAAAACCATAGAAAACTTTTTCAGTATACCCTTGCGGCTTCAAGGTATTACCTCTTTCTACGGGATACAAACAAGATAATCGGGGAAGTGAACCGCCGTGCTCACGGAAGCGCAAGGGGGAGGGAGGGGTACAAGCGATAGCCACGGGAGCGGAACAGGTAAACCCTTCCATGTATCCAGTGGCGGGAAGCAGTGCTGCTACCAAAGAACGGATCCATGGCTTACTAACTGAAGTATCCAAGTGTACATACACCCGCCCTCCTCCAGGGGGTAAAGCTCATAGAGGAACAGCGGGGATGAGCCATCAGCACGCCCCTTGCTTGTAGTCTGCGATGGTTTGGACGGACTATAAGATCGTAATGGTGAAAACCGCAGGAATGCCACGGATGTTCTTCATAATCTTCGGTAAGTCTTCTGCCTGCTCAAGCTGCAAGGTAAAAAAACCGGTAAGCCGATTTGCCGCAGTCTCTTCCAGCCGGCCCTCAATGAGGTGCCCCTGATATTTGCGAGCCGCCCCTTCAATCTCGGAGAACAGATCCGCTGATAAACGGGACTCCACTTTGAAACGCTTCACCAGCACAGGATCCGCATTCTCCCATGTGGTGGGAATCTTCCGCTCCTCAAAATCCGGGATGTTCCGTAGGTTGCTGCAATGCTTCCTGTGGATAATAATGCCCCTGCCCCGAGAAACATAGCCGATTATGGGCTCTCCCGTTACGGGACAACAACATCGGGCAAAGCGGATCATCAAGTTCTTTTCATCCGCTACCCTCACCTGCAGGATGTTTCCCCGGGAAGGCTGCTGGGGTATGACCCACTGTACCGTCGAAGGGGCCTTTTCCTCAGGAGCCTGATCCTTAACCGGATGTTCCTTTCCTTGAGCAGGACTTTCCTTGGCAAGCTTCTTTTTGGCCACCACGTTTTTTTCGATGATCAAGGAATCATCATGCTGCTGCAGCCACGATCGGATTTTAGTGCGGGCCTTGGAAGTCTTGACTAAGCGCAGCCAATTAAGGTGCGGGTGGGCTGTTGGGGAACTGAGTATCTCTACCACTTGGGTATTCTTCAATTCCGAACTTAAGGGGATAATGGCCCCATCAGCCTTGGCAGCAAGACAATGATCCCCTATGGCAGAATGAATATGATAGGCAAAATCAATGGCTGTAGCCCCCGCAGGCAGTTCGATCACCTGACCCTTGGGGGTAAACACATAGATCGAATCTTTAAGGAGTTCTTGCTTTATAGTCTCAAGAAAGGATTCACCACGGGGGATATCCAGGGGTTCGGCGTTCTGAGGATGCGCCTCCTGGGTATTCCAGGCTCGCAGCCGATTAACAATGGTAATATCCAGGGGTCGTACCACTTCCCGGTTCGCTGCCTTCTTATACAACCAGTGACTTGCCACCCCATATTCTGCAATGTGGTGCATTTCGCCTGTACGGATCTGTATTTCCAGGACTTTTCCCTCAGGCTCACCGGCAAAGGCCATCACCGTGGTATGGAGACTCTGGTATCCGTTGGACTTGGGCATGGCAATATAATCTTTGAAACGGCCTGCCAAGGGCTTCCAAAGCCTATGGACAAGCCCTAAGAGGGTATAACAATTCTCCACACCATCGCAGAGTATCCTGACGCCGAAGAAGTCGTAGATATCCTGGGCTTCCTTGTTCCGTTTGCGCATCTTGTGATATATGGAATAAAAGTGTTTAGCCCGGCTGGATACCTCAATCGTGATACCTGCTGCTTGGGCTTCCTGCATGATCTTCTGCTGTACCGTATCAAGAAAATGCTGTCTTGCTCCCCGTTTCAAGGCCACGATCTCCTTGATTTGTTGATAGGCTTCCCGGTTGAGGTTTTTAAGGGACAGGTCCTCCAGTTCTGCCTTGATCCAGAATATCCCCAGTCGATCCGCCAGGGGCGCATAGATATCCAGACACTCCTGCGCCACGAGTCGGCGCCGTTCCCGGGGAAGCCGATCCAAAGTTCGCATGTAACAGAGGGTATCGGCGAGCTTTATGAAAATAACCCGTATATCCTTGGCCATGGCGAACAACATCTTCCGTATGTGCTCTGCTTCGGCCATAGTCTTGTTGGATGCGGAAATATCCCTCATCCTGACCACCCCGTCTACCAAGAGGGCAATGATAGGACCAAACCTTTCCCGGATTGTCTTGAGGGTCATGCTCGTTCCTGTACCGGGAGCGGGTATATCCTTCGGCCTTTTAAGCCCCGACACTTTTGGAGGACCCAGCCTTTGAACCACAGGATGATCGAGGCCATTGAGCAGCAGGGTAGCGATGATGGTATCCGGGTCTAAGGAAAGGGCTATGAGCATCTCTGCCATAGCAAAGGCATGAAGCATGTCCCGTTCCCCTTGAGGCCTATCCCCCGTAAGAGCCTCTACCCATTCCAAGGCCTGGATGATCCTGCTTTGGGCCTTGGCATCGTAGATCCGGATTTTTTCCTTAAATGCCGCTCTCTGCGTATCCATAGAGGCCTCCTTCTTACTACTCCCCATAAGTATGAAAATACCCTGCTTTATGGGGATGCGGGTTATATTCCGTTCAGCATCTCAAGCAGAACCCCGCACGTATGACCCGGGGCATACCGGAGAGATCAGGAATCATGCTTATAGGCCCATACCCATGAGCGGTGAGGAGCGTGTTTAGGGCCTGCATCTGCGAAGGATCCGCTTCCATGAGTAAATATCCCCCTGGGTATAAGTGGGCCTTCGCCTGCACCAGGATCCGCCGGATCAGGTCTAGGCCGTCCACACCACCGTCCAGGCTCAACCGGGGCTCCCGTCTCACCTCCACGGCCAACGTGGGGATCACCGCCGAAGGCACATAGGGCGGATTGGCGGTGATGATATGAAAGCGTCCCTCAATCCGGTTAAAGAGATCGCTTTCGATACGCTGTATACCCGGTGCCGGAAGCAGTCGAGCCGTATTAGCCTTAGTCACGACCAAAGCCTCAGGGGATATATCTGAGGCATATACCTCAATGCTGGGGCGTTCATGTTTCAAAGCAATGGCCACGGCCCCCGAGCCGGTACAGAGATCCAAGAGGGTACAAGACCCTGTTTGAGGAAAGGCATCAATAGCAGCCAACCCTGCTTCCACCAAGGTTTCGGTATCAGGCCGCGGAACAAGCACCTGGGGGCTTACAATAAAGGGGAGTCCCCAAAATTCCTTATACCCCAGAATCCAAGCCACGGATTCTCCCTGAAGACGCCGTTCTAACAGGCGGGTGTATTGGTCCCGCTCCCCTTCTGAAACCAGCTCAGCCGCTTTGAGGATAAGCCCTATGCGGTCGGTTTGGAGTACCCTGGCCAGAAGCAAGGCCGCATCTAAGGCCAGGGTGCTTAGCGCCCGGTCAACCGGGAAAAGGGGAAAGGAGGCATCTTTGAGGATGCCTGTCCCTGCCGCAAGAACTTCCCTTACGGTCATCAGACCGGAACCGGCAACGATACCATCGTACCCGCGCTTTGACATTCAGCCACATCGCTCCTGAGCAAGGCTTCTTGAGTAGAGAGTTTGAGGGCATCGAAGAGTTCCTCCATCCCTCCTTGCATGATGAGATCCAGCTTGTATAGGGTGAGGGTAATTCGGTGATCCGTGAGCCGGTTTTGGGGAAAATTATAGGTCCGGATCCGTTCAGAACGATCCCCGCTGCCGACTTGATTTTTTCGGGCCTCTGCCCGTTCGGAATGGGCCTTGGCTGCTTCCTGTTCATAAATCCGGGCCCGCAGTATCCGCATGGCCTTAGCTTTGTTTTTGATCTGACTTTTCTCATCCTGACAATGAACCATCACCCCTGAGGGAATATGGGTGATCCGTACCGCAGAATCCGTGGTATTAACGCACTGTCCACCCGGCCCTCCAGCTCGCATCACATCAATGCGCAAGTCTTCCTGACGGATATCAATTTCAGTCTCATCCGCTTCGGGAAGCACTGCCACCGTTACCGCAGAAGTGTGAATCCGGCCAGAAGCTTCGGTAGCGGGTACCCGCTGTACCCGGTGCACCCCTGATTCATAGCGTAGGTTTTCATATACATTACTCCCGCTTATACCAATGATGATTTCCTTGAAGCCCCCCAACTCGGTTTCATTGGAACTCATAATTTCAAATCTCCACCCCTTACTTTCGGCAAAACGGGCATACATGCGAAAGAGATCCGCTGCAAACAGGGCAGCCTCATTTCCTCCGGTACCTGCCCGGATTTCCATGATGATGTTCTTTTCATCCAGCGGGTCTTTGGGAATAAGGAGCACCTTGAGTCGCTCCTGAGCCTCTTTCAAAAGACCCTCCACGTTTTGCATTTCCTCTCGGGCAAGTTCCCGCATCTGTGGATCCTTTTCATGCTGCACGAGGGTTTTAGCATCATTAATCAATTTGAATAAGCGGGTAACTTCATCCTGGGCAACGGCAATGGCACTGAGCTGGGCATATTCTTTCATCATATCCCGGTATGTATGCTGCTCTTTTACCAAATTCGGGTCTTGAATGAGTAAGGAGACCTCCTCATACCGGCGAAGCATTGATACAAGCCGTTCATTCTTTTCCATTTTTTCCTCTTTGTTATAGGACATACTAGCAATGAACCCTGCCCCTGACAAGTGCTCCCTGGGGTGAGGGGTTGATACCCCTCAGGAGCGATACCCCGGGGCAGCCTGGAAGACCGCCACTATTGCTGTGCTGGGGGGGAATACTACCACTGTCAACAAGTTAAGGGCTAGACACCCTCCCGAAGCCGTGGTAAACCGGAAAGGGGAGGGTATCATGGGGAAAAAACTTGTTTTGAAGCAGTTCGAGACCTGTTGGAAAAAGCGGATTATGAAAGCCGTTCAAAGAAACAGCGGCAGGATTTCAGCCGGAATCGTA
>JAITJS010000009.1 GCA_031278815.1 Treponema sp. | reverse complement strand
CCGGCGCCTGAAAACCCGATAAATCCAAACACGGCGCCTTTTTGAATATGGATATTTATTGAATCGAGCGCCCGCAACAGCCCCGCGGCCGTTTGGTAGGTTTTCGTTACTTTTTCAAGTCGTATCATTGTGACTACCCTGGAATCTTACTATAATCCTAGTATTTATATATTTATTATAGATATTTGTGGTGGAAAAGTCAAGCGGACGTGTGCCTCATCAAAAATGTAACCCACATCAAGGCAGGAGTATCCGGTAGCAACAGCTATCGGAGGTCAAAATGAGGGTATCCATGAAAGAGAAAAAGGCAGTTACCAGGTAGGTCCGTTCCCGTTACCTAAAAGCCGGACGGAACGAAAAGTCCACCATTCTGGACGAATGCATCCAAACTACCGGCAAAAAAAGCTACCCCGATGAGGTCATCGCTTCCCTCCGCCTCATCGGGGCCTGCTTGACTCGGCCCAAAGGCAAAAGCCTCACCAAACCTGGCGTTCTCTTCAAACACCGCATCTTCATTTGAACCTTTTATACCTCCCACCACTGCGGATAGGAACTTCAGGCCAGTTATCCTCACCGTCTCCGACTGAATCTGTCTCTATTCCCTGCTCAACAAGGTCATTCTCGCGTTGCGGGAGGCCATTGCCGCACAGTCCCCTTCGGTAGTCTTTATCGTCGTTTATATAGTGGCCCCGTCATATTGTGAGTTTGTCCTGTTGATGCTCCTCGGTACATCACTCCTCAGGCTATCGCAGATCCTAAATCACCCAATCCCAGAAAGCATTCTGCTCTAATTCTTCATGTTCGCCCCAATGCGGATCATCAAGCTTGTACTGCAACTCGGGGTTTTTCACGCTCACCTTGGTCTTTTCCGGTATGGATTTGGTTATGAAAGCATTACTGCCTATCACCACTCCCTCGCCTATCACCGTAGTTCCCCCCAGGATAGAAGCACCGGAATAGATCGTTACATGGTTTTCGATGGTGGGATGACGCTTCGTCCCTCTGAGGGTTTGACCGCCTCGGGTGGAAAGCCCTCCCAGGGTAACGCCCTGGTATATCTTCACATAATTGCCGATAACCGTAGTTTCTCCTATCACCACCCCAGTACCGTGGTCGATAAAAAAGTGATGACCTATCACCGCCCCTGGGTGTATGTCGATTCCCGTAACGTTGTGGGCATGTTCGGTCAATATCCGGGGGATGAGGGGAACCGCCAGTTCGTAGAGCACATGGGCAAGGCGGTATACGGTAATTGCGTAGATTCCCGGATAGGATGAGATGATTTCATCAAGACTATAGGCAGCGGGATCGCCATCGTAGGCAGCAGAGACATCGGCAGCAAGGTTTTCCCTGACTTCCGGCAGCCGGGATAAAAACTGAAAACAAATCTCCTCGGCTTTGTCGGCTAGTATCTCTCTGCCAAGTCCCGTATACGTACTGCTGTGCTGGAGGGATCGGGCGATCTGGTCTCTCAGAATATACCCTACCTCTTCCAGCATATCCCCGGTGTAGTATTCCACCGAAGCAACGGAGATATTTTTCTTTCCGAAATAGCCGGGAAAAATAAGGGAGCGCAGTTTTTCCACCATGTCTATGACGCGGCTGCGGTTAAGGAGACTACCGGAATCAATCTTGATGATCTCCTCGTGTTCCATATAACTTTTAAGGAGTAGTTCCGTAAGATATTTAAGCGGGCTGTCTATGGGTTTTTCCATGTATTCATTTCCTTCTATCAGTTAATTCCTGGAGGGCCTGTACCAGTTTGTCTAGTTCCCCAAAGGTATTGTAGAATGCCAGCGAGGGCCGCACGGTTCCCTCAAGACCGAAGAAGCGCAATACCGGCTGGGCGCAGTGATGGCCGGCACGGACCGCGATACCTTTGGTGTTGAGGAACTTTCCCACATCCTCGTTTTGGTACCGGTCAAGGACAAAAGAAAGAACACCGGCCTTGTGCGAAGCGGTTCCAACAAGGCGCAGTCCCGGCACTCCCGCAAGGGCCTTTGTGCCGTAGGCTACAAGCTCCTGCTCCCAAGCGGCGATGTTTTCCATGCCGATGGCCTCCACATAATCCAGCGCCGCGCCAAGCCCCACCGCATCGGCGATGTTTCCAGTACCGGCCTCAAACTTGGCAGGCGGCCCCTGATACAGGGTCCGCTCAAAGGTAACGTCAGCAATCATGTTGCCGCCTCCTTGGTAAGGCCGGGCCGCTTCCAGCACATCCCTTTTTCCGTAGAGTACGCCTATCCCTGTGGGGCCGAAGATCTTGTGTCCTGAAAAGACATAAAAATCAGCGTCCAGGGCAACCACATTGACCGGTATATGGGAAACCGCCTGGGCTCCGTCGATGAGGATCCGCACCCCCTGGGTGTGGGCAATCCGCACCATGTCCGCTGCTGGTGTAATGGTACCCAGGGCATTGGACACTTGGGTTAGCGCGACAAAACGGGTGCGGCGGTTAAAGAGCTTTTCATACTCCCCAAGGATGATCTGTCCTGAGGGATCAATGGGAGCCACCCGGATACGGGCGCCGGTTTCTTCGGCAATGATCTGCCAGGGAACGATGTTGGCGTGGTGTTCCAGCATGGTGAGGATGATTTCGTCCCCAGGGGTGAGGAACGGTTTCACAAAGCTTTGAGCCGTAAGGTTGATACCTTCGGTAGTGCCCCGGACAAAGACGATGTTGTCCGCTGAGGGTGCACCGATAAAGCGAGCGATTTTACCTCTGGCTGCCTCCAAAGCGTCGGTGGCCCGGGTCGCCAGTTCATGGGCGCCCCGGTGCACATTGGAATTCTCCTGTTCGTAAAAACAGGTGAGCCTCTGAATGACCGCCTTGGGACGCTGGGTCGTAGCCGCGTTATCCAACCAAACTAGGTCGTGGCCGTGTACCGTTTCCGCGAGGATCGGGAAATCCCTGCGGATAGCAGCAAGGCTTTTGGCCCCCACATACCGACCGCCGGAAGCATCCGCGCTCAAGGAGACGGATCGGGGAACCGGGAAAGGACCGTTTCCTTCGGGGTATCCCTTTTTCCTCGCCCGGTCTTTGGATAGCACCTCAGGCGCATAGATGCCAAAGACCGCCTCAGGGGGAGTCTTCCCCCCTCCTGAATCAAAGGGTTCTAGGAACTCTGGAAACCGCGCCGATGCCAGGGAAGCAATGTCCGCTTCTGAGGGGAGGCCGTAGCTTGTGGGGTCAAACGGGGTTCTTGGTATAGTCATAGTAATCACCCACTTCTACGTCTTCCAGGACCGCCAGAGCATCTACCGCAAGGATGGCAGCAGAGCAATACACCGAGAGCAAATAGGAGGCAACACCCTGGTCGTCTATACCCCGGAACCGCACTGAAAGTCCCCGGGACTGTTCATTGGGAACGCCGGTCTGGTACAAGCCGATGACCCCCCGTTTTGCTTCACCGGTACGAACCAACAGGATGTTGGTCTTACCGGTTTTGGCTTTGGGGGTTTTAAGGCCGTCAACAAAGAGTTTGTCCGTAGGGATGAGGGGAATGCCCCGCCAAGCAATGAAGGTGCCTCCTGCGATACTTACCGTGGCCGGCGGCACACCCCGGCGGGTGCACTCCCGCTCAAAGGCAGCAATGGCCCGAGGGTGAGCCAAGAAAAAGGAGGGGTCCTTCCACACCTTGGTGATGAGTTCGTCCAGGTCATCCGGCATGGGCCTGCCGTAGCGGGGCTGTATACGCTGGGAATCGGCAACATTTTTGAGAAGCCCGTAGTCATCGCTGTTGATGATCTGACTTTCCTGCCGTTCCTTGAGACTCTCCACCGCAAGGCCTATCTGTTCCTGGGTCTGATCGTAGGGGGAACTGTACACGTCCTGGATCTTGGTGTCCACGTTGATAATCGTCGCAATTGAGCTCAGGCGGTACTCCCGGGGATTGGGCTCGTAGGCAATGTAGCCTTGGGGTATAACCACCTTGGCGGGGTCCTGGCTGCACAGCGCATCCAGAGGCGTATCCCCTTCCAGCACCCGGTTCACCCGGTAGATACCCGCTTCAAGGCCCTTGAATTCCAAAACCCTGGTAAGCCACTTGGGGGTCAGGGCACCGTACTGGGGAGGCGTTTTGATAACATTCGTAAGCTGATATGCCGCATCCTGCCCCAAGGCATTGATTACTTTATCTGCCATAGTATAACTCCTTTAATAAACAGGAAAAGTTTTATCCACTTTCTGTGCCCAGCCGTTTACGCCGTCCCGCAGGTTGAGGAGACGACCGGTATACCCTGCTTCCCGCAACGCCCGGATTGCAAAAACACTGCGCTGGCCGATTTTGCAAATGAACACCGCGTCCACCGTGGGATCAAACTCGTGGATACGCCTGGCCATCTGTCCCAGGGGTATGGGTTTAGCCTGGGGAAATTTGACGATGGCCCGCTCGTGGGGTTCCCTGATGTCGATGATCTGCAAGGGATCCCCTGCGTCCAAACGGGCCTTCAGTTCTTCGGGCTCAATGATCGCTACCGGTTCTGCGCCGGTCTCCTTTTTGAGGCCGCAAAATTGTTCGTAGTCTATGAGTTCATGAATAGCAGGACTAAGGCCGCATACCGGACAGGCAGGGTCTTTGTCGATCCCCAGTTCCCGGAACCGCATCTTCCATGCGTCAAAGAGGAGGAGCCTCCCTATAAGCGTGGCGCATTGATTGAATGAATCTGCGCTTGAGCCCACAATGAGCTTCAAGACCTCGTTCGCCTGCATGGTCCCCACCATACCCGGCAGAACCCCAAGCACGCCGCCTTCCGCGCAGGAAGGGACCAGCCCGGGCGGTGGCGGTTCAGGGTAGAGGCAGCGGTAACAGGGCCCCTGTTTCGCGTAAAACACCGAGGCCTGCCCTTCAAACTGGAAAATAGAGCCGTACACCAGGGGAAGCCCCAAAAGCACGCAGGCATCGTTCACCAGGTAGCGGGTCTGGTAATTGTCGGTACCATCGGCAACGACATCATAGCCCCTCAGTATCTCCAGGGCGTTTTCACTGGTGAGCATGGTATTGTAGGGGATCACCTGGCACTGCGGATTGATGGCCTTGATGCGGTCTTGAGCAGAAGCCACCTTGGGTCTGCCCACATCCCGGGTCCCGTAAATCACCTGACGTTGGAGATTGGACGCTTCCACTACATCAAAATCCACAATCCCCAGGGTGCCCACCCCTGCAGCAGCCAGATACAAGGTAAGGGGTGCGCCAAGCCCTCCGGTTCCCACAATGAGGACCCGGGCCGCCTTGAGCCGGCGCTGCCCTGCTATGCCTATTTCAGGCAACAGCAGGTGCCGGCTGTAGCGACTGATTTCGTCGTTGCTCAGTTCAGGCAGTTCCTGGCCTCGTATCAGCGGTTCCATGAGCGGGCCTGTATGCGGATTGTGGCCCTACCCAGGGAGCCACCGGCGATTGCGGGGACCAGCATAATCGTCCCGCCCTCAGGAACCGGGGTGTCAAGACCGGTGAGTTTCTTGATATTGGTATCTCCCACAAAAACATTGATGAAAGAACGCAATTCCCTACCACCCTCTTGGTAGAGGTGCTGCGTTAGGTCCGGGTACGATTGAGCCAAGGCTGCTATGGCCCCGCCTACGGTGGATGCTGCTACCTGCACTTCCCCCTGACGGTCCGTGAAGCTCCGAAGAGCGGTGGGGATCTGAATCGTTACCGCCATATAATTTCCTCCTCTGTAAAAGTGCTTCTGTCCGCTAAAAGTTCCCAACCGGTCAAGGCCGAGGCCCGCCCCTGTTCTACCGCGACAATGAGATAGGAATAACCGGGCAGGGCCTGTTCCCGGTCGTAGTCTGAGGGCCGGGCCGGATGATCCGGGTGAGAATGATAAAAACCGATGATGTCTAGGTTCTGGGCCCGGGCTTCCTGTTCGACCTTTATGAAGGCTTCCGGTTCTATGCTGAAGCGGTGGTACTGTTCCGCGGTTTCCCAGGCGTTAGCTATGGGGATGAGGGCGTGGGTCTTACGCGGCTGTGAGTCCTGGCATGTTCCCAGAACAAAGCCGCAGCATTCCTTTGGATAGGCTTTTTCCCCTTCGGCCTTGATACGGAGGGCGAGGTCTTGAGGGATTTCAAGCATGAGCGCCTCCAGTAACCGGGGCGCCCAAATCATCCTCCAAGTCCCAGAAGGGATCAGAAACATAGCGGGTTCCGCTGTCGCACAAAACCGTAACCACTACGGAAGAGGGGGGGAGGGCTTCTCCAAACATGAGCGCTGCCAGCACATTGGCAGCAGAACTTACGCCGGTATACAGCCCTTCTTCCCGGGCAAGGCGCCGAGCGAGTGCATAGGCCTGTTCGGTATTCACTTCGATAAAGGCATCGGGCTGCTTTTCATCGTAAAAACCAGGCTTCATAGTACTGGCCATGTGTTTGGTTCCTTCAATGCCATGAAAAGGCGAATCAGGCTGTACTGCAATCACCCTAATTGAGGGATTGAGTGCCTTGAGCCGGCGGGAGGTACCCATAAAGGTACCGGAGGTTCCCATACCGCAGATGAAGTGGGTTACCCGGCCCTGGGTCTGTTCCCAGATTTCAAGGCCGGTACCGTCATAATGGGCTTTCCAGTTGGCGTCGTTGTGGTATTGGTTGGGATAGAAATACTTCTCAGGATGGGCTTTTGCCTCTTCCTGGGCGGCAAGATATGCGCCGTCCGATCCTTCCAGAGGACTGGTTTCCACGATTTGTGCGCCGTAGTGGCGAATAATCTCCTTGCGTTCTGCCGAGGCATTGGCGGGCAAGAAGAGCTTAACAGGAAATCCCAGGGAAGCACCCAGCATAGCGTAAGCGATACCGGTATTGCCGCTGGTTGCATCAATGATAGTCTTGCCAGGAGCGAGTTTTCCCTCTTGGATAGCCCCCATAATCATGGCCTTCGCAGCCCGGTCCTTAACCGAGCCCGAAGGGTTACAGAATTCAGCCTTGCCATAAAGACGCGCTCTGAGGTGAGGAGCTGCACCGGGCCTGAGGGTGATTTTTGATAGTTCCAAGAGGGGCGTAGCCCCCACCGTATCCAGTATGTGCATATTTAGTCTATACATTTATCCGACAGATATACTAGGATTACCGCAAAAGAATATTATGTCAATAGGGGTTTGTTTCAAGAAGTAAAAAGCAATGAAAGGAATTACTGAGCATGGGATCCCAAAGAGAGCGAAACCTTTCCTGGCTCTATGCTTCCTGTTGCTTCAATATACTTTTGATGTTCCGAACCAGGTCCCCAGGGCTGCGCTTGGTCGCTGAGTGCGAATGCATCCTTCTTGCTACATCCTGCCCTCATAAACCGTCCGCTCCGCGCCGTCTATGGTTACGGTGATATGCTCCTCAAAAAACCGCATCGCATCCGGCACCTGCTCCACGTACACGATATTCGGGTTGACATTGAGCACATAGTCTTTCGGCAATTCCGAGGAGCCTTCTAAAATAATGCCGTCAACAATACGGATAATAGGCGTAAAGGATTCGTCCAGCCTGTGGGTCAACAGGATCTCGCCGCCCTTTTTCTTCAAGACCGCCACAGCTTCTTGTAAATTCGCAACCCGGACGATGCGCCCGCTGGCCCGTCCGCCGAAGCCCTGCGCCCCGCGCCTCAAGACCGCGCCGATGAGGTGAACGCGGATGCAGTTTGCCGTAAGGGGCGAACCTAAAGGCAAACCTGCGGTAATGACCACCTTTTCGGTAGTCCGCGCAAAGCCTTCTTTAATTACTGCGGATATACACCCCTGTATTACGGCTTCGGAGTCGTTTTCTTTTTGAACGCTCACCGGCGACACGCCCCACCATAAAAGCAGCCTGCGCCTGACCCTTTCATCGCAGGTGGCCGCGACAATCGGAAGCATGGGGCGGTATTTGCTGATGAGTTGCGCCGTGTGTCCGGTCAAGGTCGGTGTAACAATGCACACCGCCCCTATGCTATTGGCGGTCAAGGTCGCCGCCTCCGCAATAACGTGGCTCAGGTCCTGTTCATGCCTGCTCAAAAGGCGGCGGCGCTGGGCAAGGGTCTTTTCGTATGCTTCAGAGGCTTCCGCGGTGCGGGCGATGCGATCCATCATTTCAACGGCAAGTTCGGGGTATGCGCCGTTGGCGGTCTCCCCGGAAAGCATAACGCAGTCCGCGCCGTCAAGGATGGCGTTCGCCACATCACCAGCTTCCGCCCGGGTGGGTATGGGATTGCGGATCATCGAATCAAGCATCTGGGTTGCGGTGATAACCGGCTTTCCTTTGAGGTTGCACAGGGTGATAATGCGTTTTTGTTCAATCGGCACCCGTTCCGGCGGAATCTGTACGCCCAGATCGCCGCGGGCCACCATGATGCCTGCGGAAACCTGGATGATCGCTTCTATGTTGCTCAACCCTTCATCATCTTCGATTTTGGAAATCACCTGCATGTCCGAACCGATTGCCGCGAGATACTTCTGGATATCGGTAACGTCCGACGCCTTGCGGATAAAGGACGCGGAAACATAGTCCATGTCCTGCTGATGACCAAAGAGCAAATCCGCCTTGTCCTGTTCGCTCATGGCGGGAAGCCGGGTATGTACGCCCAGGATATTGACATTCTTTCTTGAACCAAGGTCCCCGCCCGCCTCAACCGTACACTTTATGATGCGTCCTTCAATGGCATTTACCGCAAGCACCAAAAGACCGTCCGCGATGAGGATGCGGGCGCCTGTTTTTACATCCTCCGCCAGTTCCGTGTAAGTAACGGTGAGCCGCCCCTTCTGGGTAAAGGCGCCTGCTTCGCCGAACAGCCGCATCGCGTCCACTTCGGCTATGACATCAAAAGGCTCCCCAGGGATCAGTTCAATGCCGCCGCCTTTTACCACGCCCGTCCTGATTTCCGGGCCCTTGGTGTCCAGCATAAGGGCAACCGGAATGCCTTCGGCCTCCGAAGCCCGCCGCACCATAGCGATGCGCCCCCCCTGTTCTTCATGGCTGCCGTGGGAGAAGTTGAACCGCGCAATATTCATACCCTTCCTAATGAGGGAACGGGCCATAGCAACCGAATCCACAGCTGGCCCCATCGTACAGATTATATGCGTATTCCGAACCGTTTTCATAAGACCCTCCAACTGGTATATACGTGAGGCTTTTTCAAAACATGACCGGTTAAAAAAGCGTCTTCAGTGTATAGGGTATCCGGGTTTATTGCAAGGGAACTCCTCTATGACCGGGGCCAGCGCCTACAGCTTTGACAAAAGCCTGTTTTTATACTATAGTCAACCCTTAAGGATACTACCTCGTGCTTAAAAGTGGAAAAATTATATCAGTTGCTATAGAAGATGAAGTAAAGACTGCCTATCTTAACTATGCTATGTCGGTTATTGTGGCTCGGGCCTTACCGGATGTGCGGGACGGGTTAAAACCGGTACACCGGCGGCTCTTGTATGCTATGGACGAACTGGGACTGCGGCCTAACGCAGCCACCAAGAAGAGCGCCCGCATCACCGGGGACGCTATGGGTAAGTACCATCCCCATGGTGACGCGTCTATTTATGACGCCCTGGTTCGTATGGCTCAGGATTTCTCCCTGCGCTATCCCCTGGTCCAAGGTCAGGGTAATTTTGGATCCCTGGACGGGGATCCCCCTGCGGCTATGCGGTACACCGAGGCCCGGCTCTCCCGTATCGGCGATGAAATGCTCTTGGATCTCAAGAAAGAGACCGTAGATTTTGTTCCTAACTACGACGAATCCCTTTTGGAACCCCAGGTCCTTCCTGCGGCAGTGCCGAACTTACTCATCAACGGGTCCAGCGGTATTGCGGTGGGGATGACCACCAACATGGCCCCCCATAACCTCAACGAAGTCTGTGAAGGGATCTGCGCGTACATTGATAATCCCGCGATCACCCTGGAAGCCCTGATGCAGCATATACGCGGCCCGGACTTTCCCACCGGGGGCATCATCTTGGGCCACCGGGGTATCAAAGAGGCCTACAAGACAGGCCGGGGCAAGATCCTGATTCGGGGTAAGTTCACTATCGAAACGACCAAATCCGGTCGGGAGATCATCGTCTTTCATGAAATTCCCTATGGGGTAAACAAAGCCGCCCTGATTATCCGGATTAGCGACTTGATCCGAGACAAGATCATCGACGGCATCTCCGAACATCGGGACGAATCCGACCGAGAGGGGCTGCGGATCGTCATTGAGCTCAAAAAGGGGGCCATCCTCAAGGTGGTGCTCAACCAGCTCTTCTCCCATACGCCACTGCAATCCTCTTTTGGTATCATCAACCTAGCCCTGGTGAACGGTAAACCCCAATGCCTGAATCTCCAGGAACTGATCCGCTACTTTGTGGAACACCGGGTGGAGGTGATTACCCGAAGGACCCGGTATGAACTGCGTAAGGCAGATGAACGTTCCCATATCTTGCAGGGGCTGATCATTGCCCTGGAAAACATTGATGATGTCGTGGCCGGGGTTAGGGCCTCCCGGGACATAAACCTGGCCAAAACCCGCTTGGAAGAGCGGTTTCACCTTTCCGAGATCCAGGCCGGGGCTATTGTGGATATGCGTCTAGGTCGGCTCACGAACCTGGAGACCGAGAAGATCCGGAAAGAACTAACGGAACTTTCGGTATACATTGCGTATCTGCGTTCCCTTTTGGAGGACCAGCAGAAACTTCGGGAACTCATCAAAGAAGAAACCCGCAGTATTGCCGAGCGCTATGGGGATACCCGGCGTACGGCAATCATTGCCGGGGAAGTGGAAACCATCAACATTGAGGACCTCATCAAAAAAGAGGAGATGATGATCCTCATTTCCAACCTGGGCTATATTAAGCGGGTTCCGGTGTCAGCCTACCGGAACCAGAGTCGTGGGGGCAAGGGCATGATCAGCGCCCGCCTCGCGGAAGACGACTTTGTGGATCAGATCTTCGTAGCTTCCACCCATGAATATATCCTCTTCATTACCAATGAGGGTAGGGCCTACTGGATGAAGGTCCACGAGCTCCCTGAAGGCTCCCGCATTTCCAAAGGGGTTCATATCAAGACCCTTCTTAAAGTTTCCTCCAATGAGGATATTACCGCAGTGGTGTCCCTCAAGGATTTCACCGATGATCAGTACCTTTTTCTGAGTACTGCCCGCGGATTGGTTAAAAAGATGCAAACCAAGGAGTTTGCCAATGCCAAAACCCGGGGCATCATCGCCATTACGCTCCAGCCAGGGGATAAGCTGGTGAGCGTCCTTCTCACCCGAGGCAATGATGCGGTGGTCCTCATCTCCCGGAAGGGTAAGGCCCTGCGGACCGCAGAGGACCAGGTCAGGGCTATGGGCCGCGCCTGCCGGGGTATTATAGGCATGAAGCTCGACGATGATGACGAGCTCACCGGCGTGCTTCGGGTGGATGATGGGGAAACCATGCTGCTCATCTCCGAATACGGCTTTGGCAAGCGGGTGAGTTTTAGCGAGTTTTCTTCTCATGGTCGGGGAACCGGAGGGCAGTGGATCTGTACGGTTACCGAGAAAACCGGAGAGTTGGTGGGTTGCGTCAATGTCCGTGATATTGAGGAGATCATGTGTATCACCAGCCAAGGGAAGTCCCTCAAGCTCAAGGTTGATACCATCCGGGTAATGGGCCGGGCCGCCCAGGGGGTGCGCATCCTCAGTATTGACAAGCCGGATTTTGTTACCGGCGTGGATCGGATCGTCCGGGAAGACTTACCGGTGCAGGCAGCGGGAACCCTAGCAGGAGGGGCGATGGATGCGGATCTCCCAGAGGAACTGCTCCCTCCAGGGGATTCCTTTGAGGAAGACCCCCTAGAGAGCTTAATGCCCCTGTAGGGCAGCGGTGAAGAGGGTGCTGGTATGGAGGGCGCTTAATCCCAGGCGACAAATATCACGTTCCCTCTCGGCGTATTGTGCTGCGGTATTTTTTTGCCTTTCAGTCCCTATGGTATAGTTGGGCAAATTTTTCTACGGCTTCCGCCACCAGACTCAGGGAGGCGGGGGATTATGCGTACAACTTACCGGTAATATCATGCTCTGATTCCGAGGAGGCTTCCCCATTAATTTCTACAAGAAAAATCGATCGAAATACCCAATCCACGCACCCCCCACGGGTGCGTAGGAGCTATGGATTTTGGAACCAGTGTTACCTTATATCCGAGAGAATCAGCGACTTTTGCAACAGTCTCAAAGGCAAGATTTCTCCTCCGTGGAAAGAGACTGATAGAGCGTGGTTCTGGAAACACCAACTGCCTTAGCGACGCTGGTCATGGCTTTACCTGCTCGGGCAATATCCGTGAGAGCAACCGGAAGGAATTTATAGTCTTTTTCTTCAAGCACTACATCAAGATATTCTTCAATGTCCTTCTCAGTTTTTAGGTAATGAATAATGTCGAATTTCTTTGTTGTAAGCATTTAGATTTCACTATATGTATGTGGCGAATCATTACTATATGACTATGAGTGTCATCAGTATACGGTATACGACGATACGAATCATTACTTACTATAACAGTATCTATGGCTGTTGTAAGAATTACATCTTTTTCACCATGTTCTGAGCTCTTTCAATATCCTTTTTTTGCGTAGATTTATCACCTCCTCTAAGGAGGAACTGTTAATAATTAACATGACCCTATTAGTGAGGAAGAATGAGATCATTCCACGTACCGAAAGGAGCAATTCCCGCTACATTGATACTTTCAAATTCCTCATCAGAAACCTTTTTGGTAAGCTTGTACTCGCTTTCATCGCGGACACAAATTACCTTAAGTCCTGTTATCTTGCCAACCGTCATGTAGCTCACGTTGATACCGTCTTCACTCAATTTATCGGCTATTTTTCGCAAACTTTCCGTTGTGTAGGACAACACATTCTGTGGATTACCATAGGTACCGGGTTTACGATTTCCAAAATCTTGTCTACCACTTCAGGACGATTTTCTTCTATGCGGTGTCTCCCACCGCCTGAAGCACGAACTTTTGTTCCTCTGTCCGTTCCTTCCCGGTGTTCTCTGATACCTCGTTTGATCGTATTGTTAGACGCTCCGCTGATACGATGCACCAGTGTTCTGACTTAAACATTTGTCGAAGTGTTTATTAGTATTTCATCGGCTCTCTTTGTCCATACAAACTTTCTCCCGGATTTATTCCAGGTTTTTATATGCTCCTTTATAGCCCGGGTGAGTTGTGATACTGATTCCCCACTTTCCCGGCGTATCCGCTTGTTTGTTATTTCCACAAACCATCGTTCAACCGGATTGAGACAGGACGAACGGGTCGGTATATACGGTATCTCAAACCGCCCGGGCACTGTCTCCAGATATGCGCTAACCTCTTTGGCTTTATGAGCCGACCGATTATCGGCTATAATATGCAGTGCCTTGTCCTTTTGACAAGCGGCCCCTACCTTCTTGAGAAAACTCACCTAATCCTTTGCGTTGTGCCTGTCTTTACATTCCCCTATGACATTCCCGCTTAACACGTCAAGCGCGGCAAATAACGTAGTGGTTCCGTGGCGTTCATAATCTACTGTCTGCCGTTCAGGCACATTGCGCATGAT
>JAITJS010000126.1 GCA_031278815.1 Treponema sp. | reverse complement strand
AAACATTTAAAAAAAAAACTTAATTCATTTTTTTTTTTTAAACTTTTACCTTTTTTCATTTTTTAAATCCCCCCCCCCCCCCCCCCCCCCAGGCACAGAGAGTAATCTCTTTCGTTCTTTTCGCTTTCGTTCTTTTTCCCCCGTTAAAAAGTCCCCCGAACACCGGGGATTTTCTCTTTTTTCTAGTTTTATTTTTTCCTTTAGGAGGAACCCTATGAACAAGAGCTACTTTTTCCGTAGACTCTCCCGCGGCTTGCTTGCGGCCTTGGCCCTAGCATGTATTTTTACCGGCTGTCCTACCAACACCGAGGACACCGGCGCCAATGAACCCACCACCTACACCGTAACCTTCAATACGAACGGGGGTAGTCTGGTTAATGCGGTACAGGTACAAGAAGGGCAGAAGCTTACCAAGCCGGAAGACCCCACCAAGCCGGGAAACACCTTTTCCGCGTGGTATAAAGATGCTGCCTACACCATCTTGTGGAATTTTGACCAGGATGTGGTGGTACAGGACCTTACCCTCTCTGCCGAGTGGATTGAAGGAGAAAACGTTACACCCCACACCGTAACCTTTGATGCCGACGGCGGTACACCGGAGCCGCAAGATCAAAGCGTATTTACGGGCAAGAAGGTAGCGGAACCAAAGAAACCTGCCAAGACAGGCTACATCTTTGAGGGCTGGTACAACGGAAACCAGCAATGGAATTTCAGTACCAATACGGTAAGCGCTGCCCTTACCTTAAAGGCCACGTGGGCAGAGGCCGTAACCGTAACCTTTAATACGGATGGCGGATCCGCGATTGAGCCGCTTACCCTCAAAAAAAACGCTAATCCATACCTGGAAAATTACAGACCCACAAAAAAGGATCATGTATTTGACGGCTGGTATACGGACGAGGCATTGACTACACCCGCTAGTACTTCGTTGACGGTTAGCAGCGACATCACCCTCTATGCCAAGTGGACTTCTACAGACGCGTTAGCCGATTATGTGGGGGTGTGGCGATCCGGTAATAGCTCTTATATCCTGGAAAATGACGGTACCTGCTGGTGGTTCTCTGCCTATGAGTGGTATAAGAGGACCTGGTCTCTCACCGAGATTGATGGTTATGGAGTTACTTTCAGTGAGAACAAAACTACCTTTACCTTGAAGGAGTCTACCTACACCAAAAATACCACAGACACGAAGACCCCTGCCAAGGCTGCTGGGCTTATCGGGTCCTGGGTAGGCGGGAGTTCAAAGATTGAGTTCAAAGACGCCGCTGCAGTGATAACAAGGTCTGGAGGTACCCTTGCCCTGGGGTATTGCGTGGACGGGACTACCCTGTATCTGTTACAAGCAAATACCAATCGGGTGATCTGTTCCATTCCCTTAGAGGGCGGTAAACCCGAAGGCTTCGACAAGGTACAAGAAGACCCGTACCTTGCAGGGATATGGAAGCTCACCCACAAGGATCAGGACTATTACTGGAACCTCCAGGCCGACGGAACCGGAACCTTCCATACCTTGGGAGCCTCTGTACCGGTAAGCCTCACCGTAACCGCCACGGCGATTGACGGGACAGACTATACGATTTCCGATGACACCCTAACGGTTCCTGGGTGGGATGATGACGAGAGAATCGATATAAACTACACCAAGGTTGCAAGCATACCCGCTGGTTCCGGGGCGGGTGGGGATAATCGCCTGGTAGGTACCTGGAAAGGCGTCAGTTATGGCTACACGATAAGCATAACGTTCAAGGCCGATGGAACTGCAGAACAACAGCAGAGCAGCGGGACTTTGAGCTATTCTAGTTCTGCAATTTGGAAGGCGGACGGTACCAATATGTCTCTCTATGATCCCAGCTTCGGTACCCTTCCTTCAGGACAATCCGGTACTTATGAAATCAGCGGTTCAACCCTTGATGTCGGCGGCACGGTATTGACTAAGCAATAGCCGGCCCTTCTTCTGCCGCCCTGCCCCGGCCTTCCGGAGCAGGGCGGTTTTCCCTGCCTCCTCCTCTGACGAGACCGCCCGATTGGGATATACTAGAAGATGATACATCGAACCAGGAGGAGCGCGGGGGAACATGATTCGGGATCTCTTTGTAAGCCTGAGGAGAGTCAAAATCTATGCCCTGGTGGGGGAAAGCGGTACAGGCAAAAGTTTCCGGGCAAAACTGGTGGCCCAGAAATACCGAATTGATTTTATCATTGACGATGGTTTGCTCATCCGGGATAACCGCATCTTGGCAGGTCAGTCGGCTAAAAAAGAGAAGACCTTCCTCGCTGCGGTGAAAGTCGCCCTCTTTGATAATAAAAGTCAGCGGGATGAGGTAGCCCGAAAACTCCAGGGGGAACGGTTCAAGAAAATTCTGATCCTGGGGACTTCCGTAAAGATGGTGAACAAAATCGCCGCCCGGCTTCAGCTCCCGCCGCCCAGCAAAATCGTCAAGATCGAGGATATCGCCTCCCAAAGGGATATTGAAACGGCTATGAGAACAAGACGGATCGAAGGAAAACATGTGATTCCAGTACCTTCAATCGAGGTTAAACGCAATTACCCCACTATTTTCTATAATGCCATTAGGATCTTCAAACGGAACCCCGTACCCCCCGGAATCAGTTCCACTCCCAGGGTACATGAAAAGTCGGTGGTCCGCCCGGAATACTCAAAACGGACTCGAGTTACCATTTCAGAAACCGCGCTGAGTTATATGGTTATCAACTGCGTAGATGAGTATAATCAACATATACGAATTAAAAAAATCGCCGTAAAAGATGATGCTATGGGGTATCGCTTGGTCATAACCATTGATGTGGCCTATGGGACCCAATTAGGAGGAGATATACATGAATTACAGCGCTATATTATAGATAGTATCGAACGGTATACGGGTATTCTGATTGAAGAGGTGAATATTATCATAGACAAAATCATCGAGACATGATTTGATAGAAGTCTGATAGATACGTGTTCGATAATACATAAAAAGGTGCGCCTTTCCCCAAACCCCCGTGATGGTGAGAAAGGCCCATATAAAGACATTCAAAGTCGATTTGCATGTGGCATAGGCAAGAGGAGTTTTCATGAAGCGTTACGGTTTTATATTTTGTGTGGTCTTATTTATTTCTATTTCCCCGCAGCTTATAGCCGTGCCGGCAATGGTATCGGTAACCAGTAAATATTACCTGGTCAAAAGTGACCGTGGAGGTGCGGATGCAGCCCTCCTTTCCCAAGAATTGGAAACTCGGTTTAAGTTGTACAACAGCATTTTCCATTTTAGCGAGGAAGATATACGGGCGCCCTTACAGGTCCGGGCCTATACCTCCAAGGAAGACTATGATGCCTATATCTCCGAGCACTTAGATAAAACCAGTCCGGGGGCAGTGTATATGCATTATAATCAGCCTGAGCGACGAGAACTGGTCATACACCGGGGCAGCCCGGAAGAGGCCCGGATGCTCCCCCATCAGGCCTTTGTCCAATACTTGCGGGCCTTTATTCCCCATCCTCCTTCCTGGATCCGGGAGGGATTCGCCATCTATTTCAGCACCCTTCATTTCGAGTCCCGCCCGCGCTCAACGCCGGAGGAACCCGACCCAGCAGGGGATACTCCCGGTGCTGCGTCCCGGCCCGAATCTCCCGGGGGCTTAATCTACGAGGAAAATCTGGCCTGGCTGGAAACGGTAAAAAATCTGGGAGATAAGGCTCCTTCCTTGGAATTGGTATTCTTGGCAGATATGCAAGGGTTTCCGGACCATTTGCAAAGTGTATCTTGGGCTTTGGTTTCCTTCTTTAAAGACAGTAAAAAAGCCAATTATGAGCGGATCCTTTACGAATGTTTTATGCTGCTCTCCGGCTCAGCAGCCTCCTCGGCTAATGCGGAAGGGGTTTTCAAACACATCCTCAGTTGGACCACTTTAGAGGCCCTGGAGCAGGATTATAAGGAATACCTGAATAGCCGGAAGACCTTTGCGGAACTCATTGTAGAAGGCCAGCAGGCATATAAAGATAAGGACTTCAAAACTGCGGAAGTGGCATTCCAGCAGGCTTTACAGCAACGATATACCCATTACGCCCCTTATTATTACCTGGGGCTCTTGGCCTATGACCAAAAAAAGTACACTATAGCTGAAACCTATTACCGTTCTGCCTTACATTACGGTGCCGATCCTGCCTTGGTTTCCTATGCCCAAGGAGTTAATGCCGCTTCTGCGGGCCGTAATAGTGAAGCCATAGCGTTCTTGGAACAGGCAGGGACCATCGCCCCTGCACAGTACAAAGAACAGACGGATATGCTCATTAAGCGACTGAGGTAAAGGGCTCTGACCCCAGAACGAACCAGGGGAGCGGGAGCTCGAGGAGGCTACTCTGCAGGATTTTCGCTTTTCTGTATATGCCGCCACGGGCGCTGGGGAGGAGGATCTTTGGGGGGAAGCTGGGCATCCCCTGGATTGAGCGTTCCGGAAAAGGACCGCCTTCCCCACTCGGAAACACGGGATTTCTTAATGATAATGCCATGAGCCTTGAAGATCCGCCGGATGGCCTGATCCAATTCTGCTCGGGGGGGATTCATGGGTAGGATAAAGCGTCGGGCCGCCATAAAGGTGTTCTTATACTGATCCGGTATCTCTGAATCCCATTGGATAACTCCTTCGAGATAATCCTCTATCAAGACGGCCAGCGCTTCACCGGGCGCACCCTTAAACCCCTCATAGCTTATACGTTTCAGGCTATCCATATAGCGGATACGAAAAGCAGCCTGTTCTTTCATCAAGCGGGTTGCATTGGGTTGGAGGAATTCGTATACCCCAAAGGTTACCAGTTTTTCGACAATCTGCGCTGCAGCGGGAGAATGGATAATCTTAAACAGTTCCTCCGTGAGCCTTGAAGGAGAGATTCCCGCCAGTAAAGGGGCTTGCTGCTTGATCTTCCATTTTAGAGGCAAGGGCAGGGTGAAACCCGTAGAGGCCGCGTATTTCAGAGCCCGGATCATCCGTACCGGATCATCGCTGAATATGGTAGCCAAGGGAATGATGGCCCGGATCTGTTTCTTTCGTATATCTGGTATACCCCCCACATAATCCACCACCAACTGTTTCAGCGGATCATAGAACAAAGCGTTTAGGGTAAAATCCCTGCGAAGTACATCCTCCTCAATGGTCCCAAAGGTATTACTGGTGAGTCCATCCCTCAGGGAGCGAAAGGTGGAAACCTCGAAAATCTTCGACCCAAAACGCACATGCACCAGCCTGAAACGCTGACCGATGATCCG
Source organism: Treponema sp. (assembly GCA_031278815.1). GTDB lineage: Bacteria > Spirochaetota > Spirochaetia > Treponematales > Breznakiellaceae > JAIRLU01. The sequence goes on along the minus strand of JAITJS010000126.1, from coordinate 6,427 downwards.
GGCTTGATGGAATAGCTTCTTTATCCGGGGCGGGCTGGCAGCACTGACAATATCAAAATCTTTAGGTCTTTTACCCAGGATCAAATCCCGAACCGCCCCACCCACGATATAGGTCTCATACCCACTGGATTGTAAACGTTCAACAACATACACCGCCTTGGGGTCTACCGCTGAAAACGTAATACCATGTTCATCCTGGGTATATACTATTGCTTTTTTAACGGACCTTCCGTCTTGTTCAGTAGCATAACGGATGCGCAAGGAAGCCTCTCAATAAGAAGTATAAAAATTCTGTTTCAACGAAACTACACAGGTCGCCCCTACTCTTTTATACACCGGCTCAATACCATTACCCAGAAAGCGACTTCTCCAGGGGCGTAGGGGAATCGCAATGCCGGATAATCCAGCTCAAGAGATTGTCCGTAACCTCTTCCCGGTTGGTTTCGTTCAAGGTTTCATGCCGAGCATCAGGATACAAGACAAATTCCAGGTCCTGGATCCCCAAAGACCGGTAGGCATTTACTAAGGCGGTGGGGCTCTTTCCCATATCTCCTACCGGGTCTGCACTGCCGCCGAATACATAAATGGGTAAGTCCCGGCTAATCCGCTCAAGGGCCTCGGGTTTATGAATCTGGTTAAGCAGCACACTCATATCCCGGTAGAACCCCACCGAACAGAGCATACCACTGTAGGGATCCGCCACATAGGTGTCCACTACTCCCTCATCCCGGGAGAGCCAATCAAAGGCGGTCCGGTTCGGTTTAAAGGGCTTATTAAAGGGCCCATCAGTCACTCTATGGGCTAGGACCGAAACCTTACGGCTCCCTCCTTTAAGTAGGGCCAGTAAAGCCATAAAGGGAGCGCTCATCTGGATTCGCAAACCGTCCGGTCCCCGAGTTCCTGAGAGAATACACCCGGCAAGCTCACATTCACGGGTTTCAATGTACTGCTGAACCAGAAAAGAACCCCAGGAATGACCCAAAAGGAACAAGGGTACCTGGGGATATATCTGCTGGATCCGCTGGTTGATGCAATCCATATCCCCGATAATCTTGAGCATACCCTCTTTATCTGCACAGTGCCCCAAAAGCCCGCCCATGCCCGGATCATTGACCGAAAGATCTGCGGTTTTACCATGTCCCCGCTGGTCCGCAGCCCAGACCTCAATACCTTCTTGACCCAAGCGCTGGGCCAGTCTTTCGTAACGCAGGGAATGTTCCGCCATACCGTGGACGATATGTAACACGCCCCGAGGCAAATGCCCTGGATTATGCTGGAGGAACCTATGGGGAATCCAATGTCTCACAAAAAGCTTCGCTCCATCATAGGCACTAAGCCACTCATCGGAGGTACTCAAGGTATCAAGCTTTTCCTGTAGATTCACTCCATTCATAGGTTTATTGTACTCCCTATAGGATTGTTCTTGCAATCATGGTATAGTATAAATACATGGTAATTGGTACACTTTTTACCGCACCGGTGGAGGGTATCAGTACCCGTGGAACCGGGGTCCTCCATTTCCAGGGGCAATGTATTTTCGTGGACTACACCGTTCCCGGGGATCTCATTATCGGACGGATTATTGAGGAACACAAAGACTGGGCAAGGGGGGACGTGGTGGAAATTCTTAAACCTTCCCCCCAGCGTAGGACGCCGGTTTGCGGAGTTTTTGGAACCTGTGGAGCGTGTTCCCTACAACATCTTGCCTATGAAACCCAGCTCACCGAAAAAACACGGATATTGCAGGATGCCTTGAGCCGAATCGGAGGATTACGGGCCCCCCCGCAACGGAACTGCGTTCCTGCTCATCCGTGGGCATACCGAAACCGGGTACAATTGCATTGTATAAGACCCTTTCACCCAGGAGCCCTGGGCTTTAAAAGCAGAAGCAATACAAGCATCATCCCCCTTAGGGATTGTCCTGTCGCCGATCCAGGAATCCGGCAAGCCCTCAGGGAAAGGGCGCTCCTCCCGCCCCTTGGGCAGGACCGGTTCACCGTGTATTCTCGGCTCAAGATGTTTCTGAGCGAAGGGGACTTGTGCCGTGGGCGGGTTTCCCTCTTGAACCGGGAACTCCTCATAGATGCGGGGGTATTTTTTCAAAGTAACGGGAACATGCTGGAATTGCTTATTAAAGACCTCCGGCACTATGCCCAAGAAGCAGATACCTCCCTGCCTATGGCGGATCTGTACTGCGGGGTGGGAACCTTTGGGGCCTTTTTACAGGATTTGTTTCCCCGGATGGATCTGGTGGAACAAAACCCCAAGGCCCTGGCACTGGCTCGGGAAAATGTCCAGGGTAAAGGGATTGCGTATGCGGCCCTCAGTAGCGATCAGTGGGTAAAGACCCTCGCTCCTAAGGCTTGTTACGGCTTTATGGTGGTAGATCCTCCTCGACAGGGACTTTCCTCGGGACTACGGCAGTGGATAGTCCGAAAGGGGCCCCCTGTACTGGCCTATGTATCCTGTGATCCTGCTACCCTGGCTCGGGATAGTAAGGAATTAGTCCTGGGGGGCTATGAGCTTCAGGATCTAAACCTCTATGATTTTTATCCCCAAACCGCGCACATCGAGAGCCTGGGGATCTTTACCAGAAACAGGACCTTTCATGATGCGTAAATGCCGTTCAGCTTGGGTATGGGGCTGGGTATTGGGTATCCTCAGCGTCTTCCCCCTTAGGGCGCAGAGTCCTGGAGCGCCCCTGTGGAAACAGGCCCTAGGAGGAAGCGTGATCGGGCTTCCTTCGGTCCAGGGTGGCTCGGTGGTAGTGGTCTGCGACGGGGGTAATCTTAAAGCCTACACCCGGACCGGAAAATTCCTGTGGAACTACTATGCCCGAGGACGATTAGGCCCCTTTGTAAGCCGATCCCGGGAAGGGACGAGCTATATCAGCAGGACCAATGGCGTGCTCATTGCGGTGAGCCGTATTGGCGGGGAACTATGGCGGGCAAACTTGGGCGCCCCCTTGATAGGACCGGTCTTGAAAGGCTGGGATGGACGGATTTTTGCGACCACTGAAAAAAAAGTCTCCTGTTATAACGCTGCCGGAACCTTGCTGTGGTATAAAAACCTGGATGAGGCCATAGCCCTTGCTCCTGTGGCAGACCAGCAAGGAGGGCTGCTCCTGGTACTGGCCAACGGAGCAGCCCTGCAAATTGATGGCTTTGGAAACACCCGCTCAAAGCTACTGCCCCAGGTACCTGCGGTGCTTGTCCCCCTGGTAGGCCCGCCGTATAGGGGTAGTGCTGGGACAGGGGGTGCTGAGATCACCCTTCCCTTGCTCATCCTCTACCAAAACGGTGAGATCCAGGGGTATGGTGGAGACTACCCATCCTTTCCCCTGCTTCCTGATGTGCCGATAGCCGCAGTATACCGGGATGACCAGGTGGCCATTACCTTGAAGCAGGGGCAGGTACTGCTCCTGTCCCTTCATGAGGGAAGGATCCTCTGGAATAGAGAAAGTACCACCGGCACCCAGGAAATCCTGGAAAAACCAGAGGAGCTCAAGGAAGCCCGTATGATCTATGATGAACGGGGAATCTATATGCTTTCCCAAAATCAAGCCGCGGGTTTCACCCCCCAAGGAGTGCGACGGTGGGTTATACGCATCATAGGGTCTTCGGCACCTCCTAACTTCAGCGATGAGGGACTGCTCTATTCAGGAGGAAACGATTGGGTTCTCTATGCTTATCAGTTGGAGGAACAGAGTCCCACCCGTGGGCAAACCCTGTACGGTTCCCTTCCCGAGGGTACCTATGGTCTTGGGGAGACCATTCCTGGGTATGCATTAGGGTCTATCCCTTTAAGTGAAGCCGGCGTCCGGAACACCCTTGATTTGATTAGCCTAGCCCTCAGGGAAGGCCGGGTGGGGAAACGGGAGCCAGCGTTCACCGCCTATCTCATGGAAGTTGCAGGCAGTGTCCGGGCCCATCTTAAAAGTTCTATACTCCATCCGCCGGTAGATTTTCGTCAACGTTCTGAAGCAGTGAGGCTGCTAGCCTGGCTGGGCTCTGCGGAGAGCATCCCCTTTCTTGCGGCCCAGTTTTCCCATGAGCCTGAGCCCCTGGTACAGGCGGTTATTGCGGAAGCTATCGGTCGCATCGGGGTGGATCCCCAAGGTTTGGCGCTCAAAGCCTTTAGCCGGAGGATATTTCCCCCGGCCCAGGTTATGGATGAGCAGACCTTGATTGCCATTGCTACGGCCGTGGGCGCGCTCTGCCGTTTTTCCGGCCCTCCGCTCAGTCAAGTCGGGATCCCCCTTCTAGTCACCCTGGCAGGCCATGAAAACTCCCTTTTGGTACGAAAACAAGCCCTTCAACAGATTCTTTCCCTCCAATAGCTGCTGATGTGGCCTCAACGCTCAGGGCTTGATCGAGCCCCCTAGTGCTGGAAGCGTCCATGCCCGCATCCGAAGGCCATCGCGCTGCCTGATATTGGTTTCTCTTTTGACGTGAGGCAATGCGATAGATTGCATAGATCCCCAAAAACCAGTACAATTAATTTCAATGAATATTGCTTTTGGTCATAGTAACATGGATCTGGACTGTCTGGGTTCTTTACTCTTGGTAAAAAAGCTTTTCCCCGATTACCGTTTGGTAAAGAGCAATCTCATTCATCCGGCAGCACGGAAACTCTATACCCTGTACCAGGATTATTTTGATTTCTTAAATCCCGAAGAATTACAAGGGGAAACCATTGAGCATATCATCATCGTAGATACCTGTACTGCCCATCGAGTAAAAGAATATTTCAACCACATCAAGCATTCAGACCCGAAGATCCGGATCTTCGATCATCATAACCTGGAAAGCTGCGATATCCTGGGGGCTTCGGTGGAAGGGGGTCCCTATGGGGCGAATGTATCCTATTTGGGAAAACTGGCCATAGCCCAGGGTATTTCCCTTAAAGCTGAAGAAGCAACCATAGCCTTAGCAGGAATTTACGCGGATACGGGGCGGCTCACCTATGAGAATGTCCGCCGGGAAGACTACGAGGTTTCCGCGTACCTCTTGGATATGGGGGCCTCCTTGCGACTGGTGAAGTCCTTCCTGGAGAACATCATCGAAGATGATCAGATCCTGGTACTGAACCAACTGCTGCTGGTGGCGAGTACCAGCAGCATACAGGGCCATAATATCCTCCTCAGTTATTTGGAACTTGAGGACCAGGTAGGGGGTCTGGCCGCAGTGGTGGAGAAGGTCATGGATGTGGAAAACCCTGATGCCTATTTCGCCTTTTTTTTTATTCCCAAAAAGAAAACCCTCCTGTTGATTGCCCGGAGTCAGAAAGCCCGAATCGATCTCCATGAACTGCTCTATGTATACGGCGGCGGGGGGCACCAGTCTGCAGCATCGGTTACCCTCAAGCATCAGGATGGCCCGGCCTTTTATACCCAGTTTCTTGCCTATTTGGAGGGTTCTTTGGAACCGGCTATCAGAGCCAAGGATATTATGACCCGGAATGTCCCCACGATTCGAGATACCCTGAGCCTACTGGATGCGGCTTTGTTCCTGGAATCCCAGGATCTCACCGGGGTGCCGGTGGTCGACGAGCGGGGGTTGGTTTCCGGGTTTTTAAGCCTCAGGGATATTATGAAAGGCAGAAAAGCCGCCAAGATGTACAGTCCGGTTAAGGCCTATATGAGCAAGAACGTCATTGTCTCAGAGGGCCATGTGACCATGCGGGAAGTGGAACGGATCTTTTACAAACACCATATCGCCCACTTACCCATTGTGGAAGCGGGAAAACTGGTAGGGGTGGTAACCCATTGGGACTACCTGCAATACAAAAAAACGTTTGCTCAATGACGACCTGATTCGTCAATGCGGTTCCCCTACCCTCATGTTCATCTGGGCACATGCTCCAAGCTTAGTCAGAGGGCTGACATAGGCTTGGTCAGAAGGGCGATACAGGTTTAGTTAAGAATCGGGTTACGGGACGGTGAGGACGAGTGAACTTTCAATGACCCGGGATCTTTGCGGAAAAAGCTGCCGGAACTGAACTGGGTAACAATCTCCAGTTTCCATGCGCCGGGGCTAAGGGTTTCGTTGACCGCTTCGGTGCTTACGTCGATGTAGCCGCAGGAGTCGGCCAGACCCTTGATTTCCACAGCTATGTGTTCGGCAAGGGCATGAAGGGGCACGCGGGTACGGAAGCGGAAGCTTACGGGATGCTTGCCCGTGTCATGGCCCTCGGTTACTTAGTGTCTGTCTATAAAGTCAGAAAATGCGATGGAACGAAATGGCGAATGCAATGTGAAAATGCGGAGAATTAACAAAAAACGGCGGGTATATTACGATCTTGTGAGTCGCAAGTTCCCAGGCAGCTTTATAGTGAAAAGCATCAGTACGCATGGACGCAATAATGTTCCCGAACACCTTCAAACGCTTTAATTTGGGCAAAAATCGGTGGAAATCTTCGGAAATTA
>JAITJS010000062.1 GCA_031278815.1 Treponema sp. | reverse complement strand
CGATAAATACCTTCGTACTTATCGGTTCCTCCCCTTCCCTTTATTTCCAAATATCACCGAAGAACCGCCCTCCCGGGTTATCCTTCATTAGGTCTTTTGAACTTACTCATTATCCCCCCGCTTCGTCAAGAGGATCTACCGCTTTTTTAAAATTATTTTTATAATTTATACTCCAGGGTTTCTCAAGCGCGCTCTCACGTTACCTCATGTAGGATCTAACCTGCGAAGCTCATGGAGTCTAGGCTGGACTGAGGGATCCCTGGGATACCTGATAGACTAAAGCCTCGGATTTGTGGTACCGGTGATAGGGTTCATCAGGAAGAAAGGTAAAAAAGGCTTGGGCATAATCAGGAAGGGCTGAGAGGAACTTCCACCGCTTCTCCGGGTCCAGTTCAAGCAGTACGTCGTCTAGGAGCAGGACCGGATACTTTCCGGTTAGTTCGGAAAAACGCCGGGCCTGGGCAACCCGAAGGAGCAGGGCAAGCAGCCGCCGTTGGCCCGTGGAGGCTTTCCCGGCAAATTCCGTTGCTCCCCGGATAAAAAGGTATCGGTCCCGATGGGGTCCCGAAAGGGTAAGACCTGAAGCCATATCCCGTTCCCGGTGTTCATCCAAGAAACAGTGGATCCCCTCCAAGGTCAGATCTTTCCAGGACGGGACATATCGAAGCCCCAGATGATCAAGGCCGGTAACCTGCTCATAGAGGGTACCAAAGGTTGCAGAAAAGCCTGCGGCTGCTTCCTGCCGCTTTTCCATAAGCTTGAGCCCATAGCAAGCAAGCTGAGGATCAAGGGCATTCAGTATGGGTACTAGGGAAGGGCCCGCAGGGTGCTCTGCGCCTGTTTTAAGCAGAGTATTTCTCGTTTTAAGAACCCGGCGGTATTTTCGTAGATCCTCCAGGTAACCCGGATCCGAGAGCCCTAAGGTCTGATCAAAGAACCAGCGCCGCCGTTCCGGGCTTCCAGTAACGAATTCCATATCTTCATGGCAAAATACGATACTGGGAGCCACCCCAAGAAGGTCCCGCCGATCCTCAATACGTTTTCCATCCAGGTATACGTTTTTTTTGCGGTATTCATAGGTAACTCGTACCTGGTCATAAAGGGGCTGGTCAAGGGAACCATCCCTATCACCAGAGCCGACAAAATGGGCAGCCACCGCACTTTGTTGCTCCCCCTCACGCACCACCTCACTATCCGCTACACCCCTAAAGGAGGAAGCATAGGAACAAAAATAGACTGCTTCAAGGAAGTTGGTTTTGCCCTGTCCGTTTTCACCCACCAGAAAAACATCTTTTCCTTGGGTGTCAATCTCCGCATCTGCAAGGTTGCGAAAACCCAGGGTTCGCAGGGTTCCGAAGATCACAGCTGCATGGGCATGACAACGTGGAAGAAGTCTCTGGCCGGCTCCGGCATGATGGTTATAGCCCGGGTCGCCTCGGTAAACTGAATACAAATTTCCGAATCATCCATCACTTTAAAGGGCTCTTCCAGGTACCGGTAATTCAGGGCGATGGATATCTCTTCCCCTTGGTATTTACACGGAATCTCCTCTTTTGCCGTTCCTATATCGCTCTCTTCAGAATACACCGCTATAGTCTCGGAACTGAGCCCCAGATACACCCTATGGGACTTTTGTTCGACCAAGAGGGAAACCCGCTTAAGGGCATCCAGCATTTCCAAGCGGTTCACGATAAAGGAATAGCTTTGGCTTTCAGGAATAACCCGATGGTAATTGGGAAATTGTCCTTCAATTAGTACCGAGGATAAATTATAGGAACCAAACCGGACAAAGATGATCTTATCGGTTACGGAAATCGATACCAGTCCTTCCTCCCCTGCCCATTTCATGATGATGTATAGGATTTTGGGGGGAATGATAATACCGGAAAACTCCTTTATCCCCGGATCCAGGACTTTACTAATATAGGCCAAGCGCCTGCCGTCGGTGGCAACCATGACGATCTTGTCTTCGGTCTTTTCAAAGAACACCCCGTTCATGAAGTACCGGGTTTCATCATCGGAAACGGCAAAAATGGTCTGGAGGATCATCTCTTTGAAATCCTTAACCGGCATTTCAAAGGCATTCTCCAGATAAGCCACAGGAAACACGGGAAATTTCTCAGAGGCAATGCTCTTCAACTGAAATCTAATCTTCTTGAGCGTAGTTTTGATCGTTATTTTCATATCAGTTTGCTTAAATTCAAGCTCACCTTCAGGAATGGAATTGAGGATCCCTAAGAATTTATCCCCAAACACCGTGGTGGCTCCCGGTTCTATGACGATTACCGGAACTTTGGTCTCGAAGTTTACCTTTATATCCGTGGCTTTGATGGAAAGGGTGTCATGTTCAGCTTCAAGATAGATATTAGAAAGTATGGAAATGGCATTCTTAGAGGAAATGATTTCCTGAGCTATGGCGATTTCTTTGAGTAGAACACTCCGTTCACATGTGAATTTCATATAGGTTTATCTCCTCTTACTTTATGTTTAATTAGGGTAATTAGATTATACATAGCTTCATCTTACTGCCTGTACGGACTTATTCATAGCACCGTAAACGCAACGTATTTATCCCCGACCCTTGAGCTTTGCCTCGAAACGCGCTAAGTCTTTCCCTTGCAGGCTTGCCGCTGAGGCGGTTCCTTGAGCGAGCCCTAGGCGCCGCTGAAGTTCAGTGAACTCTTCCTGGGAGAAGGAGACGCCCCCCAATACATGCCGCTCAAAGGCTCGACAAGATTGGGGAGCCACTTTTTTCGTTATCTGCAGCAGAACTTCCGCATAGTAGCGGATTTCTTTTTGGGCATGCACATTGAGGCGGAGTTTCAAAAAATGAAACAGGTTATGCAGGTCAATCTGCCAGTAGAGCTCGGTATACAAGGAGAGGGGTAGGTTTATCCGGGCCAATTCCCGGGCAATCCCCTGCTCAATAAGATCGGTGTAATCGGTATAGGTCTGTTTTTGGGCTGCTGCTATACCAGCACAGATCCTCTGGGCAAGCTCCCTATCCAGTACCGCTGCAGCGGGGCTTTGCTTAGGGTCAGTACATTGGAGGCCCATATCCTCAACGGCAGGCAGGTAAAATTCATCCGACAGCACCGAATACCGGCCTGAGATCTCATTGAGCCGGGCAGTCCGATGCCGTATCCATTGACGAGCCACAAAGATAGGGAGTTTGACATGATAGGTTAGCACTACCTGTTCAAAAGGGGACGTATGCTGATTCCGTAGGAGATACTCAATAAGCCCCTCGTCTTCTCGGTATCCCTTAGTTCCCGCTCCGTAGGATACCCGGGCGGCTTGTACCACCCGATCATCTCCCCCTAAATAATCCACCAGCCTGATGAAACCTTTATCCAAGACCGGAAATTCCTTATCTAGGATGTCTTCGGCTTCCGGCACTACACAATGAGCCATTGCATTCCTCCATCTTGAATATAGTATATTTCAGGATTCACGGAAAGCCACCGCCACATGCCCCAAGACACCAACACCGGGGGGCGTTCTGACTATAAAACTAATGCCTCTCATATTGTTAGTATGAGGTAACTGTTCCGGTGTAGTCCACATGTACCTCAATTGTGTTATTTGTCCTGTCCGCTCGCAGCTTGGCCTGAGACAATGGGGATTGACTTTTTTCTGTACATGAGACATGGTTGAGTTACATTAAGATGAAAAACGATATGGTCGAACTTTTTAATAAAATTGTTTCCGCTCGCCATTGTGTTGCCCTAACCGGAGCTGGGGTAAGTACCCTGTCAGGTATTCGGGATTTCCGTGGAAAGAACGGGCTCTATAAGGATATGGACGCCGAGAAAATATTCGATATAGACTATTTTGATACCGATCCTTCTTTTTATTATAAAGCTGCAGGTTCTTTTATTTATAATATCCATGAAAAAGATGCTTCTGTGGTACATACCACCTTGGGAACCCTGGAAAGTAAGGGCTTCCTCAAGGCAGTAATCACCCAGAATATTGATCTGCTCCACCAAAAAGGGGGATGTCGGCGGGTTATTGAGATTCACGGTTCTCCGGCGATGCATTATTGCCGGCATTGCGGGGACTCAGCGGAAACGGTGATGGAATTTGATGCGGTTGCTGCACTGGTGAAGGCCGGCGAGGTACCTCGATGTTCCCGGTGCGGCAGTGTATTAAAGCCGGGGATCACCTTTTTTGGTGAAAGCCTCCCGGTCAAGGCCCTTATGGAGGCTGAGGCAGAAGCACGGCAGGCGGATCTTATGCTCGTTTTGGGGACCAGTCTTACGGTATACCCTGCAGCGTCTATTCCTCAAATTCCCCTACGGGCAGGAGGGCATATAGTTATCGTGAACGACATGGAAACCCCTATGGATAGGTACGCATCCCTTCGCTTTACCGATCTGGGTGAAGTGTTTGAAGGGTTAGCAGAACTGCTACGGGTATCATAAACAGTAGAATAGTGCTGAACAGGGGCTCTGCCTCCTCTACTGGGAACAACGTTATGGTATGGTTTTTCAATTTACTCATACAAGTTCGTTCTTTGATGGGGGGAAAGTTATGTTGCGAAATGTATCTATCAGTACACGAATGATTGGGATTGTTCTTGTACTGATTTTATCAATTATTGTACTCACGGGGATGATTTATATTACCGCCAGCACGGTTAAGGATTCAGGTATCGCCGATGAAAAAGTGATGATTCTGGAAGGGCAAAAAGACAAGATACGGCTGGGAACTCAGACTATAGCAGTTGCCTTGGGCAAAGCCCTCGTGGGAATAAGGGACCGGCAGGAACAACATGATATCATCAAATCCTATATCAACGACTACCGTTTTGAGGATGACCAGTCCGGTTATTACTATACCTATATTGGTACGGTGATCTTCATGCACCCCACCCTGCCCCATCGGGAGGGCGAGGATCTGGGCCAGACTGCTGACGTCAACGGGGTCTACTATGTGCGGGATCTCTATGCAAACGCCCAAAAGGGCGGCGGGTTTGTTTCCTTTGTGTTTCCCAAACCCCCTTCCATGGAACAGGCCCCCAAACTGGCCTATGTGGAGTACATACCCGGTACAGACATCTGGATTTCTACGGGGATCTATATTGATAACATTGACACCCATACCGCCAACGTAGAAAAACGCCTTGCCTCATTCCTGAACAAGGAGATGTTTATCGTTGGCGGCATCGTGAGCCTGTTGCTTGTGCTCCTGATCACCCTCACGATGTTTATCTTGCGTTCCATCAGTAAGCCGCTGGCAGAGGTTTCACATATCTCCGAGCAAATAGCTTCAGGCAATCTGGATATTTCCCTGAAGATCACGGGAAGGGATGAAATTACGGTCTTGCAGCGTGCATTCTTCCACATGTCCGAAAATCTCCGTTCAAGTTTTGCCGCGGTCAAGACAAAGGAAACGGAGGCCCTGTTCCAGGCAGAAAAATCCCAGAAGCTTATGAATCAGATACTGCAGGTTGCGAAGGAAGTTGAGCAGGCCGCCCAGGATATGGAAACCTTGATAAGCAGTATCTCTGAAAGCGCGGTCAAGGTAAAAACCGGAGGGGCTGTCCAGAACGAGCGGATCCGTGAAATACTAACGTCTATAAAACAGCTCAACACCGATGTGCTGCAGATCGCCAAAACTGCGGAAACCGCAGCGGCTCAATCCCAGGAATCCCATAAAAAGGTAGAAGTGGGTGTAAACATGGCCCTGGAAACAGGAATCGCCCTGGAGAAACTGCGGAACCTCACGGGAACCTTAACGGAAAACATCAATCATCTAGGAGAACAATCCGCTACGATCGGGGGTATTATGAAGATCATCACCGATATAGCGGATCAGATAAACATCCTGGCTATGAATGCTTCCATTGAGGCGGCCCACGCTGGGGAAGCGGGTAAAGGCTTTACCGTGGTAGCCGGGGAAGTCCGCAAGCTGGCGGAAAAGACCCGGGGTGCTGCCCAGGATGTGAACAGCTCCATTATGGCCATGCAGAAACTGGTGGGCCTCAATATTTCCGGTATGGACAACGCGACAACGTATATCGCCCAGGTGAACGAGATGGCTGAAAGCAGCGTAAGCTCCCTGAGGGACGCCCAGACCATCGTGAAGGACTCCATGATACAGGTGCAGTCCATTGCGGTATTGGTGGAACAGCAGTCCGCTTCCAGTAAAGCAGTAGCCTCCTTGGTTAATGACGTGAGCGGTATTGCCCAGGACAATGACCAACTGGTTACCCAGGTGGATGAAGAACTCCGCATCCTCTTCCATAAGTCCAAGGAACTGCTGAACCTCGCCAATAGGGCCAATACGCTTTTGTAGGGTATCGTTGTTATATACCCGGGTCCGAAATGCCTCATTTCACTTGCATTAATGGGCATAATTTTGTATAATTATACATTATATATGGTATCAGGAGGAAAAACCATGAAACGTACCAAGGTTATAGCGGTATCAGCACTCTTGGCGCTGGTAATGGGCGTGAACGTCTATGCAAAGGGTAACAAGGACCAACTGCGGATGGCCACTGGAGGTAACACCGGGACCTACTATGCCTTTGGCTCTGCGGTGAGCCAGATCTTAACGGAAAAAACCAAGATCCCCATCACCATACAGTCTACTGGGGCATCTAAGGCGAATATCCAGCTTATCGCCGCTGGAGAGGTGGAGCTTGCCATTGTGCAAAACGATGTGATGGACTATGCCTACCGGGGAGTGGACCTTTTTAACGGAGAAAAAATTACCGATTTTTCTTCCATGGCGGCCCTTTATGCTGAGGTATGTCAAGTAGTGGCCAATCCTGCCTCTGGGATCAGTTCCATCGCGGACCTCAAGGGGAAAAACGTTTCCGTAGGGGATGCGGGGAGCGGCACCGAATTCAATGCACGCCAGATCCTAGAGGTATACGGGATTAGCTTTAACGACATCAATAAGCAAAACTTAAGCTTTGGCGCTTCTGCGGATGCCCTGCGGGATAACAAGATCGACGCCTTCTTCTGTGTTGCCGGCGCGCCCACCACCGCGGTGGTGGATCTGGCCATTGGTCGGGACATCGTGGTCCTGGAGATTGATGATGCCCATGCCGCGGCCTTGAGCAAGGCCTATCCCTTCTACACCCAGTTCCCCATTCCGGCGGGAAGTTATCGGGGGCTTAGCGGAGAAGTCAAGACCGTGGCAGTAAAAGCTACCTTTATTGTAAGCAATAAACTCTCGGAAGATACGGTGTACCAGCTTACCAAAACCCTGATTGAAAGCAAAGAAGCCATTACAACTGCTCATGCCAAAGGGGCAGAGCTTTCCCCGACCTATGCGGTAGAGGGTATTTCCGTGCCCTTCCATGTGGGAGCAGCCAAGTATTTCCGGGAAATCGGCGCGCTCAAATAGGGGTGCAGGGATATAGCAAAAAGAGCGGATTTTACCGGGCTAGGATCCCGCTATGAAGGGGACCAGCCTTATCCCTACAGTGCTGGCAGCTATCTTGATGTTATGCTTCACCGGGACAGCATGGTCAAAGTTGGCTGTCCCGAGGCTTACTATAGGGAATGCTGAATCCGGTAGGATCTACGGAACCTGGCCTGGGGTAGAGTACTTTTCTATAGAATTTGTACATTCCGTGCATCAAAGCCCGGTCAGCGAGTGCTTTCAGGTGGAAGGAAACCGGATCCGGCCTCTAGCCACCCGTTTTTTTGCCTTTGGTGCGGGGATGCAGGCGGAACTTAAGGAAGGGCAACAGATGAGCCGGGAAGGAGACGCCTTGGTAATCACCGGTTTCACCCAGACCTTCCAGGAGCTCAATTACATTGTGGGTACGGTTTCAGACCACATCTTATATATACATCGGGAAAAAGAACAAAGTGAACGTATCAGTCTACGGGATCGGTGCGGGAAAAACGCCCATATCGTGATACGGATCAGCAGAACCGGCTTTGCCAGTTGGTATTAAACCGTGAGTCGCTATACCTGAAGCATGTTCAAGGAGTGGATGCTTTGCCTTACTCCAAAAATGCTTGGTGTAGTGCTTGCTTATAGAGGAAGGTTAGCATGACCCATAGTTCTCCATCGCATCATCATAAGCCTCTTCACATACTCAGTGAACAGGAAACCGAAGAGCTCATCGCCCAATTTGATCGGGAGTCGAATGTACGGCGCTTTTCAGGAATTCCCGATTATCTGGTTAAGGGTCTGCTGCTTCTTTTTACTGCCTATGTTTTCTGGGTTACCCTCTTTGCGGCAGTCCCGGAACAGGTGCGAAGGAGCGCCTTCCTGGGGATTCTGATCTTCCTGGGGTATATCCTCTATCCGGTATGGCAGGGTATGCGCAAGCGGGTGAACCATGTACCCTGGTATGATTTTGTTTTGGGTGCACTGGGGAGCATTGCCTTTTTTTATTATGTGGTAAATTTTCAGACCATCATAAGCCGGGCTATACAACTGGAAACCCTGGATGTCGTCATGGGCGTTATGGGGATCCTAATTCTAGCGGAGCTATGCCGTCGGGTGGTGGGAATTCCCATCCTGGTGGTAGCCACGGGTTTCATCACCTATGCCTTTGTTGCGGGGTTTTCCCTCAAGCGGGTGGTCCATCAGCTTTTTTATACCACCGACGGCATCATCGGAACCCCCATAGGCGTTTGTTCTACCTTTATTGTCCTGTTTATCTTCCTCGCTTCCTTCCTGGAAAAATCCGGAATTGCCTCTTTCTTCATTGATCTGGCTAATTCAGTTGCAGGGTTTGCTTCCGGGGGCCCTGCTAAAGTAGCGGTCATTGCCAGCGCCTTGGAAGGTATGTATTCGGGGAGTTCAGTGGCTAATACCGTGGGTTCAGGGAGCGTAACTATCCCGGTGATGAAGCAGATAGGGTATAAACCGGAATTCGCCGCAGCCGTGGAAGCCGCAGCCTCCACCGGTGGCCAGATCATGCCTCCTATCATGGGAGCTGCCGCGTTTCTCATGGCAGAATTGACCAACATTCCCTATCCGGTAATTGCGGTCTCCGCCATACTGCCGGCGGCCCTGTATTTTACCGGGATATTCCTCATGATCCATTTTGAGGCGAAGAAGCTGGGCCTCAAAGGGCTTCCCAAAGAATCGATCCCTCATTTTGGGAAACTCCTCCTGGCCAAAGGCTATCTTTTCTTGCCGGTCCTGGTCCTGGTGGGGCTTATGAGCATCGGGTTTACCCCGGCATATGCAGCCTGTTTTGCCATACTCGCCGCGGTGATCGTGAGCATGTTCCGCAAAGAAACCCGTTTTACCCCGGTATCCTTCATAGAGGCCCTGGGAAGCGGCTCCCGGAATACCATCGGGGTTGCTATGGCCTGTGCCATCGCGGGTATCGTGGTGGGTATCGTATCCCTCACCGGTTTGGGCCAGGTTCTGATTTCCCTGCTCCTCACCGTAGCCCACAACAGCCTGTTCCTCGCCCTGGTACTTACCATGATTGCCTGTCTCATCCTGGGCATGGGGATTCCTACGACCGCCAACTATGTGATCATGGCCACCATTACCGCGCCCATTGTGGTCCGTATGGGGGTACCGCTCATGGCTGCTCACATGTTCGTGTTCTATTTTGGGATTGTGGCGGATATTACCCCACCGGTGGCCTTGGCAGCCTATGCAGGGGCAGCCATTGCCAAGGCAAATCCCATCAAAACCGGGGTTACCGCCACTCGGCTCGCGATTACCGCTTTTATCATACCCTATATCTTTGTGTACAACCCTTCCATGCTCTTCATTGATACCACATTCCAGCAGGTGGTACCCATGGTGTTTACGTCCTGCATCGGTATGTTTAGTCTTGCGATTGGCCTTGAAGGATACTTGTTGAGGCATATCAACATCCTTGAACGGCTGGCAGCGGTTGCCGGAGGGTTACTCCTTATTAAACCGGGACTCCTTACGGATTTTATCGGGCTTGGGCTTATTATTGTGGTCGTTGCGGTGCAGGTAATCGGACAAAAGCGTACGCTTTGATCTGTTCTCTATGAGGCTGTTGCAGGTGGTGTTCAATACTTCCCCCGCCTGAAACAGTCTTGGCTGGCCTGTTCCAAAACCCCCTGAAAGGATAGAAAAGGCGAGGGAAAGTGGTAATTTAGGAGCGGCTTTTTATCTGCAAACCGCCTTTTTGGGCAAAGGTTACGATACTTTCGACCTCCTCCGTCCGGTTGGTCAGGGTTTGGGCGTTCTCCAGCATGACAAAAGAAAAGGTCTATTGTCTGACTTGAAGGCAAGCGTATCCCCCTCTGCCGATACCACTATCCCCTTTTGAGCTTTCCAGAGTTGTTTCAGTGATGGAGTCTTGACCGTCCGGGGTTTTGATATTCACATAGAATATGATTACCCCGAAGCAGGCGGCGATTTGGGCGGGGTAAAGGTTGATGACACAAAACGCGGACGTAAGTTACACTGCTATTGGTGTTATATCTCTCTAAGTGGACCTACTATATTGCGGGTTCACGATAAGCGCTTACTTTCCTTAAAACAGCAGCCTCCGCATTTCATTAGGCTTGCAGCCGTATGTACATTCAAAGGCTTTGTAGAAGTTTATTTTACTTTGATAGCCTACCGCTTTTGCAATTTTTTCTATGTGTAAAGATTTTTCCTTCAGGAGCAACAGAGCCTTATCCATCTTCAAGGATTGCACATAGTCATGAACACTCTGCCCTGCAAGATGCTTGAACGCATTTTGCAGTGTTTTTTTGTCTATACCTACTGATTTTGCCAAAACCTCAATGACAGGCGGGTTGACATAGGTATCGTTCAAGATTTGAAGCGCATTTTTGGCCGCGGTACGGCTTTTTTCCGTAACCACCGGAAACTCTTTTTCCTCCATTTTCAATGTGTAGTCTAAAAGTAATCCAATGGCTTCTACTACTTTACCGTGGAAATAAAAATCAAATGTCTCATCACCAATTGCCGTGTTTTTAATCTCCTGACAAGCCACAGCAAGAGCCGGGATAAATGTCTTTCTGTTGTTTATGGCTCTTGCCATTCGATCCCATCCATTATGGGGTAGTGAAAGCCTGAAATCAGAAAGGAAAGATTCGGTAATTACAAGCGAATAAACCTTTTGCCGTGTTTCCGTTGGATAACGATGGAACCACGGCTTGGGAATATTGTTGATGTAGCAGTGCAAACCCGCATCGGCTTTTGAAACCTCGGCCTTATTCTGGTAATAGGTTCCTGTCATATCCTCTATAAAACTAATCTTGATATCTTTTTGTTGAAAGTAATACCGTTCCACCAAGGGGAGATGCAAAAGGATATCCGAATCAATGAAACAATGACTTTGGGGATCACCCCAAACAATAACCAGCCCTTCCGCAATTTTTTCCGGCAGCTCCAATGTAAAGCCGCGGCCTGTTTTGGCCTTCTTCCATCCCTGTTGTTCGTACTGTTGCATCATATCAGATGTACTGGAAAAATTATCCATACCTAGCCTCCGTATTTTTGCAATCTACCACAAAAGTATTTTTTAGGGGAAGCGCCCGATTCGCCACACTGTCTATAAACACAAGAAACCCCCCATGTTTACAAAATATTGTGTCGAAATATCCTTCTTATTGTATCATTATGATACAAAATATCAAGGTTTAACCTCAAATTAGAGCAAAATTTTAAATCTAACAAGGATAAACATATCTATGACATATGACACGAGGTTTCAATAGTATCTTTATTGGTTTCTTTAACTGCTTGAATTGGATTTTATATGTGAATATATTAGGTGCTACAAACTTAGGATGATGTTCAATGAAAGACAAAAGAACAACCCTTTCTAGGCTATTTGAGATAGCCGGGGAAAGCAACTGGAAGTTGGCGCTCAGCGTTATCTCAATGGCATTAGGAACCCTCGCGGGTATGACGCCATACCTTTCCGTTTCCATGATTGCCCGTGAGCTATTGCTTGTGGAGGGAAACGGAACACGCGAAGCCATTGTTTTTTGGTCGATGATGGCGGCCGTCAGTATTGTTGCCAATGCGGTACTGTCGTTTTTCGGAAGCTACGGGGCGCACAAAATCGCGTTCCGCGTACTCTATGGAATTCGTGTCCGCGTCATGGATCATATCGGCCATCTGCCGATGGGCTTTTTCTCCGATCATTCAACGAGACTGTCGAATTATTCGGTTTCAGGCGGAAAATGTCCCCGCCAGAGGCTTGGGCATATATCCCGATCCCCTGTCGCCAGGCAGCCCCCTTTACGGGGAAGAATCCCGCAGGAACCGGCCCCTCA
>JAITJS010000019.1 GCA_031278815.1 Treponema sp. | reverse complement strand
AGCGTGCTCCAAGTGACGGGCCACTGGGAGTGAAAACGATATGGATAGGGTTAATGAAATTATATATTCTGCTGGCTTACCGGGAGTACCTCGCATGATTCCGTGGGTCAAGTTTAGCGCAGAGCGGCGGGGTAGTAAACCCCACGGTAAGGGCGCTGTCGCGCTTCATGTGAACGCGTGGATTGAAACAATAAAGCCTACAAATGGGGTATACAGGCCCTTGCGAACATCCTTCCCTTATGCCCCCCGCTTGAATTATTTCCTGCCTAGGGCAAAACTTATTGACAAGCCGCGGGTCGGTTTCAAAGGTGTGCACGGGCTACGACAAGCCTCAGCGCCCTTACCTACGGCTGGCGAGCGAGGGCGGCGTATGTCCCTTCATTCCTCCTTCTTGCGGTATGCTCTAAGCTATACTACGGGTTTGTTCCCAAAGCAGCAAATGCACAAAGTGTTCCTTTCTCTCAGCACTACGGTTAGGGAGGGTAAACCCACCGGTAGGAGGGTGTGACGAAACATAAAAAACCATCCTTCGCATTTATTCAATCTACCCTAAAAGACATCGGCATTACCGTGAATATCACCACCTTTGATTATGCGCGGGCTGAAGAACGGATGAAACCCGGCGATTATGATTTAACCATGGGACTGTATTGGTTTGTACCGACGGTAATTTCTCTGGTCTACTACAGCATCGAAGACCAATACAATTCCATGGGAACCTACGGAGGTCTTGGTTTTGGCGTTACCAGGGAACTGACGGAATTGGCGCAGGCGTACTTTCGGCTACAAGCAGCGAGGAATTTCGTAAGGCAGCGGATGCTTTTTGGGCCGCTAACTATGAAGCTTGTCCCACTATCCCGTTTAGCGGACGTGTCAGGACCGCCATCCACAGCCCGGACCGGCTTTGTATTTAACTATAACTACCATGTGATTGACCTTTCGGGTGTTACAAGGAAATAAGCGGATGCTTGCCAGGATAATCAGGCGTATTGCGCTTATTATTCCTAGATTTTTTTCACCGGTATGCAGTAAACTGCCGATGGCTGGGCTCCTGTGGCAGTTTGCCGCGCTTATGTGCAGGCCCAATACGTTACTGGTCGGCTTATTCCTCGTTTATGTTCTTATGATGGTTATATTTCCAAATAGTACGCTTCCCGTTATATACAATTCCGGCACATCATCACAGGCGGTGTTACCCTCACCGGAGGTAAATATGCCTGAACAGAGAGGGATGGCTTTATTTATTATTTTTATATTTTTTGCTACCATTATTTCTGTTAATCCACATACGGAACTAACCTGTAGGATCGTTTTTCCCAGGGGCAAATGGTCTATGATGATTCGGTTAGCCCCAAAAACACTGACATACTTTCCTATAGAGCCATTAACCGATTTTACCGATGAACTGCTCCATGACAATACGGTTATATGGGTCTCACCTTCAGGACCTTTACCTAAGTCTAAGGGGTGCTTATCTTTAGTATCTTTTTCTTGTATTATCTTATTCAAGGTAGCTATTTCATGTTTTGTTTCAATTTTAGTAAGGTATTCAATCATCCGTTCATATTCACCAAGGTCGATTATATTTTGAGCGTATTGTTCGGAGAGCTTGCGGATGAGGGTATCTTTTTCTGTATCTATAGGTACCATAAAAACCTCTTAGACAGAGCATAGCATGGTTACGCTGTTTGTCAATACCCAAGCCAGACAGGACCAGGATGAACCAAGAGCAGGGAAAACAGGCGGCTCCTTAAGAGGCAGACCTGTTGAGAAAAAGTCGTGCAGTAAAACCGCCCGGACCAGACTCCTGAGGTCCAGCCCTACCAGACCCTCTGCGGCTACCAGGTCTGGAACCGCCTCCATCTGGGTGCTTACCCGCTTCACCTGTTCCCGCAAGACCGGATCCCTCGGATCTCCCAGGATTTCACCGCGCTCACAATGGTTTCCCGTAACCCAGGACGTACCATGGGAAAACCGTACCAGCATGCGGCTGCAATTATTCGCGCAGCAGGGACAGGTTACTTTGGATTCCTGGGTGTAATCAAAACGTTCCAGGGTGTCAAAGCCAATGACCCGGGTTTTGCCCCGAGGACCGTGGGGAGAGGTGAAACCCTTTTCAGCGATTTCCCGTTTGGTCAACAGGGCAATGCCGATGGCGCCTATTTCCCATAGGGAGCGCGGACCACCTTTTTGATAAATTTTATGAAGGCTATGGCTCTCATTACCCTGGGAGGGCTCGGGCAAACAGGTCTGTTGCGCTCCAGCACCTTTCGGCCTTTGCTTTGGGGTTCCTTGTTTTTTGTGAGAAGTATTGACAAAATGATAAACTAAAATTTAAACTATATAAATAGTACTGAGGAGTATGCTATGGAAAATGGTCATGATATAAGGGTTATAAAACAATTTGATACCATAGCCTTTTTACAAGACACCTGGGATCATAATCAACAATACCAAAAGTACCTGTTACAAAATATACCGCAGCATTGTAAGTGCATATTGGATGTGGGTTGCGGAACTGGAGAATTAACAGAAAAATTAAGCCGTTATGCCCATGAAATAATCGCAATCGATGTTTCTAACAATATGGTACAGGAAGCGCAGAAAAGAAATGCCCATGAAAAAGTAACGTATATAAACATAGCTGCAGAAAAATATTTGGAAGAAACCGATAAAAGATTTGATGTAATCATATCAGTCGCCGCATTGCATCACATGAACGAGGAACGCATATTGGAAGCCATGAAAGCCAAATTAACTAAAAAGGGGAAAATAGTGATATTAGACTTGGTTAAGAATGAAACCGTAGTGGAATACGTTCTATCCATACTGGCAACCGTAGTAAACCCTATAATCAGGTTCATTATGAGGGGAAGGATAGGCATACCAAAAGAAGAAAGGGAAGCCTGGGCAGGACATTTTCAATACGATACCTATCTAACCATAAAAGAAGTAAAAAAGATAGTAACACGAGCGCTGGGAAAGGGAAAAATAAAACGGCATTTTTTCTGGAGATATTCAATAGTATATAACCAGGGAGCATAAGGATATACCAAGGGCGGAGGATGGCACAGGCACAAAATAAAACATAAAAAAAGAGCGAATACTTGACAGAATATGATAAAGATGCCATAATATTATTAAATGGATATGGGTTCTGCGGCTTTGCGTATTATTTCGTTCAGCTATGTGTTTGTGGCCACAACCTTGATAATGCAAAGGGGTATATCAGGCGCTTGGCAACGGTATGTACAGCCTACTTATTACCTTACTGCGGGTAGTCATTGTGCTTACTGTATATGTTCTCAAAAATAATGCCCTTTACTCAGGTCTGGTGGACTTTTATGCTGGCCGAAGGCTTTTCTACGATTGTGGGTGTTTTTCTGTTGAGACGGATTTACCACGAACGTAAGGCCCCTCAAGACGGTGAAGGAAACAGCCCATACTGGGGTGGCCGGTACAGTCATATTACCATGGATGGCGATCAAAATGACTACTATCCAAACGGGTTTTATATGGTTTATCCAGGGATTCTTGACGCTGGACTATACCAGGAACTATCCTTAAACCAGTGGCAGTAATTCCGAGACGGCTTGTTTTTTTTGTTTTCCTTTTTGGGTGTTGCGGGTTTTCTGGTGGAATAGACGCCCAGGAAGCCCTCCGTAAGCATACCCTGATTACCATGCTCAAGGAACGCCAGATTCCCTTTGAAGAGCGAGCCCTCTTTGCCGATTATGGGGGATTCGGTTCGTCGGTACATGTGGTGTTGCCTCGTTCTCCTCATTCTGAAACCAAGGCGGTTGAAACCTTGGTATTGGGGATTCCCTTATCCACTTATGAAGCAGGAGCTTATCCTGGAGTGGGGGACCTGCCCTTTGGGGTTGAACTGGGGCTTGCTTTTATCGAGTATATACGCACCCATGGTTCTGCCCTCACTATCAGGGTTGCGTTTCTCGGAGATGAATGGTCACAACTGCCGGGATATCAGCGAAATGTATCCCACCTCGGCTTGGAAGACCTCTACACCACGGTGGATACTCCTGAACAAACCCTGTTAGTGTACCTGGACATGGATAAGGCCCCCCAATCCTTGGTCATCCACCATGGGGGTGGAGAGCATATTGCTGCGCTGACCGTGCTGGAATCCCTGGTGCACTTATGGGATTCCCAGCATATCCCCTATAGCTTGGCGGTTAGTTTTAACGAACTCTACCGACTTAATCTGGTGGAAGGGCCCCAGGTCATGATCCGCACCTTGCAGCGAGACATGCATGCCCTCTATATAACCGGTTCTTCTGCAAGAAAAGCCATCTTACCCTTCGGGGCCAGGAGCGCGCCTCAGGAGGATTACCCCTTCCTTTCAAAAGAGCATCTTGCCGCAGTACTGGCAGCATATGCCAATTCCCTCCACTTAGTAACGGGAAATCTGGACTATCATTATATTATTATCCAGTGCTTAGGAAACTATTTTTTTATCCCAGAAGGGCTCACAGTGTTCCTTTTCATGCTGGTTATGGGGGCCTTCTTTTTTTTGTTTTTGGTCTATTCCCTCTTGTACCGTAACAGGGTGCTTGTGCAATGGCGCATATTCATCCGCTCCTGCTGGATACCCTTTGTCTTTCTTGCCTTCTTGGTGATTGCCCTTGAGACCGCAGGAGCCGTGATCTCCCTGATAGCAAAACACTATAACCTCCCCCTCTCCCTGGCAGACTATGGCAGGGCAGGATTCAAGCTGGTGCTGGCTCTCTTGTTCCTTTCAGTGCTCTTTCCCCTGCTGGATTTCTTAAACATACCGAAAAAAGCGAATCTCTACGGTAATACCGCGGTCATCCTGGTAACTCTAGGGGTGTTTATCGCCGCGGGGCTGAACATCACCTTTATACCGGCCTTTATCTGGGTCTTGCTGTTTACCCTCTTGGGAGCGGTCATAACAATTCCGGTCCTGGTATACCTGTGCGCGCTGATTACCCCCTTGTGGGCCTTGGGACTCTTACTCATCCTCTTCCAGTCTACCCAAGGAAACCTGCCCTTTGTATCGGGAAAACTGGCTGCCCTATTCCTGGCTGAAAACCCGGTAATCTCCCTGTATCTGGCGATTATAACCCTTCCGTTTATGCTCATCCTTGAGCGGGGTACTGCACTATTAGAGAGACAACGGCAGAAAACAAAGGTTTCTCTCTTTCTCCGTCGCCTTATGCCCTCGCTGACGCTCATAATCGCTACCCTGGGGGCCCTGGTTTTCTATACCCGGCAGTTGGGGATGCGGCTTCCTCCGGCGCCGGTGAGGCGTACCATTATGAAAACTGCTTGGGATGAAGAAGCTGCTGCAAAAGAAGAGCGTGCAGCCTCTATCCTCAAGGTGAGGAGTACTACCTTGCCCTTTCTTGAAAGGCAGACCCTGAGGATCACCCTGGAAGCTCAAGGGACCCCCCGCTGTTTTGTCCTGTACCTGGAGCCAGAAGCAGGAACCTTACCGGTGATTTATGCGGCAGCCATGCCTTTTGAACTAAATTATGAGAAAAATGCAATTTTCTTTATCTTAGGGGAGGGGCCGCCTAATCCTTTTACCACGGAAATTGTCCTCCCTCGGGATTTCTCCGGGATGTTACGGGTAGAGGCGTTGTACAATGCTTGGGATCCGGTCATTGATACGCTGCCGCCGCCTGAAGGGGATGATTATGTCTTACGGGTGATCAAGCGGGTTCCCTTCCCGGGCTTGAACTAGGGTAACCGCACTGTTGAGCAAATGGAGGCTGTAATGCTACCGTTACTTTTCCTCCCAGCTAAAACCGGTGCGGTGTTTGGGTAAACGCGACCAGCTAGTTTATAAGAGCAAACAACCACCAGCAGCCTCCCAAACAAGGAGGTCGCTGGTCGGTACGTTCATAACTTGAAGCTTTTATGACCGCATCAGGTAAAGTGGTATAGTTGTCGCGTTGCCTCATCAAAAATGTTCCCGAAAAAGGTCCATGCCTCAAATTGAAAATGTTCCCCAAATTATAATAAGGACGCTCGAAGGAGGGCGTCCGAATGGGGTTAACCATGAAAGAAAAACAGGCTCTGCTTGACGAATGGACCCGGCTGACCGGTTACCACCGGAAATCAGCCGGCAGGCTTTTACGCCCCAAACCTGTCAAGAACCTGATGCTCTATTCAGACGGCGAAGCGGTAAAACTCAAACCAGAAAAAAGCGTCCGGCGAACCGCACGGGGAAACGGGTGTACACCGATGAAGTCATAGCCGCCCTGCGCCTTATCATGAGGTTCTTCTGGTATAAGCGCGCCGGAAACAAAGTTTCCACAAAATCCTTGCCCCGCTTATGCGGCAGCAGATAGACGCTATCGCCCAATGGCCGGCCTTTCACATCACCGGGGAAACGGCGGAAAAACTGAAAAAGACAAGGAGGCACTCTGTCTCAAGGGGAAAAGTCTTGCCAAACCCCTTCTTTCGCTGAAAAGCCGTATCCCCATACGCGCCTTCTCCTCAGAGGAAGAACGGAAAACTCCCGGTTTCTGGCAAACCGGCACGGTCGGACTCCAGTTCGCCACCACTGCGGGCAGGTCACTTCCGGTCAGTACATCCTCACGTTGACCGCCATGGACGTTGCTTCCGGATGGATGTACCTCTATTCCTTCCTCAACAAGGCCCATACAGGGACATTCCAGTCCCTCTCGGACATCAAAAACTCCGTCCCCCTCCCAGTTTTGGAATTTCACAGCGATAACGGCAGCGAATTCATCAACAACACTACCGAAATAGAGCGCGAAGGAGAAGCTCCCCTTCACCCGTTCACGAGACCGCAAGAAAAACGACAACCGCTTCGTTGAACAAAAAAACGGCGCTGTGGTTCGTGAATATGCCGGCTATGACCGGCTCGAAGGGCTTGAGGAACAGACCCTCTTGGCCGCCGGCTGCAAGCCGCTGGTTCCGCTGCTCAACTTCTTCATACCCTCCGAAAAACTCAAAAGCAAAACACGGGTGGGCTCCAAAGAAATCAAGGTTTACGATAACCCGCAAAGCCCCTTCCAAAGGCTCATTAAGTGTGCGGAACTGCCACAGGTATACAAGGACACCCTTAAGGCGCAATGCTCACATTACAACCCGGTTGAACTTCAGCAGAATGT
>JAITJS010000109.1 GCA_031278815.1 Treponema sp. | reverse complement strand
TATCAATTTCTTTGATATTTTTTCCCAGATATTCTGAGTTGGGGTGTCCTGCCACCAAACCGCCGCTGCTGAACACCATCGTGTACCCATCTCCTAAGGGCTTAATCGTATCGGCGATGGCCTGTATGGTTGATAATTCAATGGGGATCCCGGTGACCCCTACCATCTTGCTATTACTTTTTATGGGGATACAAATATTGGTTACTAATACGGTCTTCTCTCCTCTGGGATAGAAGTAAGGCTCAAATACCGTTTCTTCTCCTGATGTTACTTGTATGATTTGGTTAAAGTCGAACCCCTTTATAGCCCCCAACTGAGGCCCCTGAGGACCCTGAGTCCAAGTCGGTATATAGCGTCCGGTCTCATCCGTACCGGGGGTATTGGCGTATTCTGTGTCCATACCATCTAGGGCGTTTGGCGCCCAGTTAGCATAGACCCCGGACACTTCAGGGTTAGCGATAAACGTCTGTTTCAACATAAAATTGAATTGCTCTCGCCGCTCCTCAGCAGGTATGTCCATATAACCTTCCATTATATTTGCGAGAGATCGTGCCTTCTCTACATACACTCCGAACCAGTTTTTTATTTCTTCCACCCCCTGCGCGGCAAGACTGTAGGCCTGGTCTTCTGCCAGTTTGCTGATTTCTTTTTGGGAAATATTCAAGATAAGGCCTGCTAACAAACCAACACCAATGATATTAAAGATACTGATGATGGATATCAGTCTAACGCTAATTTTCATAAAACACTCCTTGTAAAATCAACCAACGCCTCGTCGTGCCATGCCTTTTTCGAATTTCTCCCTCCAAACAAGAGGCCGGTTACGCTTCACACTTTGATACTTTCACATGGTCATCAGGATGACACTGATTTTCAGAGAAGATGAATCTTTGGTCTATCAATGAACTTCCAAATAATATAAAGGTGAGGCGCTTATTCCGTTGGATCAAGCTTACGATTAAAACACAAACAAGCAATACAAATACACCAATGATTTGACTAGTAATTAAACTAAACACCCATATATTAAGTTTTGGATAGGCTACTATGTTAAGCAAAACAAGGTTACGCAGAATCCTTTGATGAATAATTGATTGTACTGCATATATCCCCAAGGTTATCTGCCCACAATGGCTGAAGAATGCAGTAACGGTGTTCTTTTTCCAGCATTTCTGAAATAAAGCAAAGAAGAAGATACTTCCTACAATACCAGTCAGCGAACGAAAAACCGATATGCCGATATTAGTAAAATCAAAAACGAGCTTTCCCTCTGTAAAGGATTGCCGGAAATTGAACAGTGGCGGAAAATCCATTACATAGAACGTCCAAGCACTCTTGTAAACATAGAAACATACTAAGAACAAAAGGCCGGCACTTATCAGTATTTTGTTCAAATGTTTGGAAAAAGATGAATAGTATTGTTTTAATAGTATACCAACCAAAAAAACAGGCATCAAAAACCGCTCCAACTTGCTGACTACCCCAAAGAAACTGAACAGCAACACAAAAAGCATACTACCAATCAAGGCTACATAGCGTTTTTTAAAAATTTTGTAAAAGATGAAAACTATCGATTCGGTTAAAAATAAAACCTTAAGGAACCAAAAATTAGCGGCTGGATCCGGTGTAAAGAATGCTTTAATTTGAGAGAGGACCGTAACAGAACCACCTCTAAATGGCCTTGTCCAACCCACAAGCGGTATCACCCAATCTGAAAGTCCAACTATAAGGATCCAAACAATATGAGGTATGATCAGTGTAGTAAACTTTTTTCGGAAGAAGTCCTTAGAACTTAAATCAAAAGAGGAACTAAACAAAAAACCGCTTATCATAAAGAAAAGCGGCATATTAACGGCAGCGATGAATTTCCAAACTTGATCATTTACAAAAACATACTCGGCTCTATATCCAAACGAATGCATCCAACAAACCATGTAAATTGCAAAGCATCTCAAGAGGTCAATATATTCAATTCGTGTCTTTTTTTGTAATACTGTTGGATGCACCACCCTAGTTTCCATGTTGCTGTTCTCCTTAATCATGTTGCTGTTCTCCTTAATATTTTAGTGAGTTGGGAACCCCCGGGGATCTTCTCGTATAAATATGCAGCAAATCCGACCGAATCTCGATTTTTATAACCGAAATAGCCATATAATAGGATACATAACAATACAGAGAAATGGTAAAAACCCAGAAACTCTTGGTTGAAATTAGATACGGGGGGGGGGGGGGGGGGGTATTATGACATGCAATAGAAACTTATGTGTAAAGATCAGCATAATTCCCTCCTTTATTGTGTAACATTGCATACTTGCTATGTTTGATAACAATATAATAAATCATACACAAAAAGTCAACGCAAAAATGAGAAAAATAAAAATATTATTCGACTACTCTCTTACAAAGTAAATAATGACTATCCTCCCCAGTACGCCGTGGAATCGGCAAGCCTTGGCTTTATTTTTGTATGTTTATACACTCATCCCCCTGCTCAGATATCCTGGGGGCTTTCCTTACTTATTACGCTCTTGGAACACAGCATGAGGCGCTTCCCCAGAAGGGGCCCTATTCATAAGCCCCCGTGCACGCTTCCCGCAACCCAGGAACAAGCCTATCGGCCAATTCCCGCCCAGAGGCCGCCTCTCTATGAACTCCCGGGATGCCCCCTTGAGAATAATTTTATTCCCCGATTATAGAGCCATAATTACCGGTTTTTTTGAGACGTCACGCCGTGGGGTGTGATAAACCGGTTCCTTTACTTGAGGTTGATTTTAGCCTATGGTGAACTTTGAAGCTGAGCTTGATACATTACTTTCCCATGAAACCGGGAGGTTCCCCCAATATGAACTGGCGGAACTTGCGGCGGAGGGGCAGGCGATTCTAGAGGCGCTCAAGAAAGAGCAATATGAGTTTATTGACAAAACAACGGATATGGTGTTTTATACAGAATATTTATAGATAGAGAAACCCGTGATAATGGATTCCCAAGAAAAGCCCCGGCCCCAGGGCGAACCTATCAAATGGCATCCCGCTTTCTTTGACGCTATTCAACTGGAACTCCTTGAGTATCGTAATTCCCTCGAATTTCTGTACGAATACCAGCTTACCGCCGAGCCTTTGCGGGTGGATACGGTGATAATAAAAAAGCCCCCGGAACTCCGTATCGACAAAAATTTTGCCCGGATGTTTAGGGAATTCAACCTTGTCGAGTATAAAAGTCCGGAAGATTACCTGTCCGTCAACGATTTTTACAAGGTCTATGGCTACGCCTGCTTGTACGCCGCGTTTAATGGTGTACCTATCACCGGCTTGACCCTGACATTCGTACTCACCCGATTTCCCCGGGAACTGTTAAAGCATCTTGGGGAAGTTCGCCGATACGCCATAAGCGAAACCTATCCGGGGATACGGGAGGTTAGGGGTGATATAGTACCCATACAAATCATAGAAAGCAAACGATTAGCGCCTGAGGATAATCTGTGGTTAAAAAGCCTGAGCGGCGACTTGGATTTGGAATCGACTCGGGTTATACTGCAAGAGGGAAGTAAGAAGGGCAAGGAAGTCCCCATTCGGGCATACCTTGACGTAATACTCCGAGCCAATTCGGCAATGATTCGGGAGGTATTAAACATGAGTGATAGTACGCTTACTATAGAAACAGTTTTTGAAGAATCCGGTTTAGCGGCAAAGTACAGATTGAAGGGCAAAGAAGAGGGCAAAGAAGAGGCCCGGTTAGAAATAGCCCGGAACCTTTTAGAGTTGGGTTGGACCGTTGAACAGGCTGCCCGGACTTCCCGACTGTCCATCGAAAAGGTGCAAGCCCTTTATGAGGACACCCGGTAAGGGGAGAAACCAGAAAATTGCTTGACGGGAAGATGTAAAACCGTACCGTGCGTTGCCTCATCAAAAATGTAACCCACATCAAGGCAGACTATTCGCTCGCAACAGCTATCGGAGGTCAGGCGTATTTAGCCTATAATCCTGTCGTTTCTGACGCAGACAAAGAAAATATGGGTTTACCGTTGCATGATGCCACACGCACCCCTGTTCCAGCGCCAACAACAATACCCGAAATCGAACTGGATAGTTCAATTATCAGGCAAGTTACCGTTATTGTTTGAGATGCCGGAAGTGACAAGCGGGGTAAGCCGCACGGCGTCCATGGTGTAGAATTGCGGTGGGCAATTTTGGACAATCCGCTCCATTCAGCGAAATCGTAAAAGCGATTGTGCCGTAGGCGACTGGTTTTCCCGCCTATTTTGATTATAATGTAAGATGACGGAGATTGTTATTGACGACAGATTGATAAACAAGGCTCGTTCCCTGATTGAAGGGGAAACCGACGAGGCGATTGTTACGGCGGCGCTGGAAGGCTGGATAGTTGCAAAGGAAAATCAAATCAATATCGGGGCAAACTGCATTGGAACAGCGAATTTACGGGGATAGAACAGGCGAACGGGCGGTGATGATTGTAGCTGATACAACGGTATGGATTGATTTTTTCAACAATGTGAACTCACCGCGCGTTGCGGCTCTTGTCCATACTTGGAATTTGCGGTAGTTGGCTGTTACCGATGTTATTATCAATAAATTATAAGAGAACAGGAGGAAATACTCAATCAAAATACCCCACGCTACTCTGTCAGAACCCTTTTATCTCCAACTCGCTTCGTCAATCCTTGTGAATCCAGGAAATCAAGTATAGCCAGGCTATATTTTCTGTTCACGCCAATAGAGTCCCGCAAAGCGGCAACCGTTATATCGCAATCCATCGAAGCAAGCACTTTAAGGACCTGTTCTTGAGTCTTACGAGGGAACAATAATTCTCCTTCTAGTATCTTGAGGTCGTCATTTTCCCTCAAATACTTCATCGCCCTCTTTATATAGGAGGGTGAAACAGCACCAGGAGTACTGGCGTTTAGTTTTTCTTCAAGATCAGAGAGTTTCACCAGATTGAAACCTGCGGCCACGCTCTCATCCCTTATACGCTCCACCAGGTCCATAAATTTTTTATCTAAAGATTGATTGAATCCCACCGCCTTGTAACAGGTTTTTCCCTGGACCGCAACAGCAGCAATACTATTTCTTGCTACTATGAGACATAAGAGTTCTTTGAAATCTCCCAGGGTAATCTTATCTCCTCCCTGAACATCTTCCAGGGAGGTATACAATCGCTCGGCGTCTATTCCGGCACGTTCAGGATACCTTGTATGGAAATTCTTGAGCAGACGCAACACCGAATGAACCACCTTGTCAAACGTATCGCTCGAGATGAAATTCCGGGACGAGCCAAATTCCAAAAGCCCGTATGTATCCGGTGCAGCGGACAGCAGACGCAGGTTCTCCTCGAATGTCCTTTTATCCATCTGGGACAGGGCAAACAGGCCGGCTACGCTTAGAATACCTTTATCATGAAGGATTGCCACAAGCAGTTGAGCCGAACCGAAGTCGCCTGACAGTTCCGTGATTATGTTGGCTTTTGCTTCACGCTGATGCTTTCCTTTCGCCGCTTCGGCGTTGGGCAGCATAATGCGCCCTCCCCCTATAGTTATCAGCGGGCTATAGAAGCGAATCACAAATCTCTGTCCTGCAGTAACTACTATTTTGGATTCAGTTAAAATCTGTGACGGCCCTTCACTTCCCGGCGGGATAGCTGCTTTTTTCTTGCCCCCTTCCATACTAAGCAACGAGACCCTGGCGATAACATCCGCTGTCCCCACATGGAGCCGTACCCTTTGCCAGTGGGTAACACCCTTCGGCGCGGAGGGCAGTATGCGAAGCCACGTATTCATGCAGTCAGTGGCGATAAAAGCACCCTTTGCGCAGACCGCGTCTCCTCTCTCCAGATGGTCATGGGAAACGGAGGAGAGGTTGATAGCCGCTCGTTGACCTGCCGTGACAGAAGTGATGTTTGCTCCGTGGGTCTGGAGGGCACGCACCTTTCCCACCGTGCCACAGGGCATAATAGCAACTTCGTCGCCCACTGAAATGCTCCCCTGATAGGAAGTTCCAGTTACCACTGTTCCTAAACCCTTTTTACTGAAGATCCGGTCAATGGGAAGGAAGAACGCACCAAAACCCTTTCTGAGAGGTATTTTATCAATTATCTTCTCTATTTCCTCCAGTATGCGTGAAACCCCTTCTCTGGTTACCGATGAAACAGGAATGATTGGCGCGCCTTCAAGGCAGGTTCTTCGGGTTACTTCGACCACTTCTTCAATCGCCAGTTCAAGGGTTTCGTCGTCAACCAAATCCTTCTTGGTCAGCGCCACCAGGCCGAATTTGACTCCAAGAATATCGAGAATATCCAAGTGCTCCCGGGTCTGCGGCATGACTCCTTCGCTTGCCGCTATTACCAACATAGCCGCATCTATACCCGCAGCTCCTGCCGCCATCTGCCGTATAAAGCGCTCGTGTCCGGGGACATCAATGATGCTCACCGTCTTGCCGCAAGGCAAAGTCAATGGAGCAAAGCCCAGTTCGATGGTTATACCCCGGCGTTTTTCTTCCTCAAGGCGGTCGCAGTCTATTCCCGTCATTGCACGTACAAGCGCTGTTTTACCGTGGTCGATATGCCCGGCGGTCCCAAATATAAACGGATACTCCATTATGGGTGATTGTATCCTGTTTCTCTATTTTGAGCAAGTATTTTTCAAGAACTTTCAGGGGGGTGCATTGCATATAACCTGTTGACAACTTCGGTGAATGAGGCGGCGATTAATTGATCATCGCCAGACAAAAGTGTGCGGACATGCAGGATGACATTGCCATCACCGATGCCTGGAATTACCGGAATAGGGGCTGTCCTAAGACCCGTGGCCAGGGTTTCGGCGCTGGTGGAACGGAGGCTTATTGCTACGCCGAAACCGGGAAGTATGTCTGTGGGGTAGGAGCCGCCTCCTACAGCGTCGCACGTTTCCACAACGGCAATGGTGAAATCAGTGGCTTTTACCGTTGCCACAGCCCTCTTCAAAATACGACACAAATTCCGGGCTTTTTTAAGAAGAGCGCTTTTGTCACTTTCGATCATCCCGATTACCGGTATCTCTGTCTGTCTGCCACAGAGATAGAGCCTGAGGGTTGCTTCAAATGCCGCAAGGGTCATTTTATCCACCCGTAAGGCCCGCAAAAGCTGGTGGTGCTTCATCTTGTCTATGAGCTGCTTTGAACCGGCGATTACCCCAATCTGTGGCCCTCCCAGTAATTTGTCCCCGGAAAAGGTTACGATGCGGGAACCGGCTTTAAGGCAATCCCGGACCGACTGTTCCTGGTTTGTAAAAGGCGCCTCAACGTGACATAAGAGGCCGCTGCCGAGATCCTCCATGAATACAAGCGCGCGGGAAGCGGCAAGTTCCGCCAGTTCTTCACGAGGCGTCGATTTTACAAAACCTGCTATCCGATAGTTTGACGGGTGAACCTTGAGCAAAACCGCGGTGTTTTCCGTGATGGCGTTACGATAATCGCTTATGCGGGTTGCGTTTGTACAGCCAACGGCTGTCATTTTTGCACGGGAAAAGGCGAGTATCTCAGGGATTCTGAAGGAGTCGCCTATTTCGACCAGTTCACCACAGGATACGATGACTTCACGCCCCGCAGCGGTTACCGACAACGCCAGGAGTACCGCTGCGGCGTTATTGTTGACCACCAGCGCTGCTTCCGCGCCGGTTATGTGGCAAAGGATCCATTCAACATGATCATTGCGTCCCCCTCGTCCGCCTTCTTCCAGCGAATATTCTAAGGTACTGTAAGCCCCCGATATAGCATGTACTGCGCGAATCGCTTCAGCCGCAAGCGGAGCCCGTCCAAGGTTGGTGTGAATTACAACACCCGTGGCATTAATTACAGGTTTCAGTGTACTGAGCATTCTTTTACCGAGTAAACTTGTTGCGTGAAGTACTGCAAGCTCATTCAGGGGCGCTTTGATTGGTGTCCCTTTGCGTATTTCGTTCCTGATACCGTCAAGTACATCGGTGATTATATTCTTTACCGTCTCCCTACCAAGACTACCGGAAAACTGCGTGGCCCAGGGCGTGTTAAGCAGCTCATCCATCGCTGGGATGGAACGGAGTACATTGTTTGTATTGGCATTGGTCATCATCTGTCTTTAGTATACTACATTACCGCAATACGACTGGTCTGGGCAAGGCCCCTTACCACAAGCCCGGGCTGCCAGAGACCAACAGCATAACCCGCCTTTTTTAGTATAAAAAATGGCGGAGGCGTGTGAGAATCGAACTCACCAAGGATGTTTCCACCCTTTGACGGATTTGAAGTCCGCAGCCACCACCAGGCGACATTCACCTCCATACATCATAATAACAAGCTGAATCTTTATTGTCAATAATAAATCGAAAGATATAGGTGAACTGCAATTCGGAATAGGACAAAACCAGTATACAAATACATCGGCGGACATTCGTCTGCCTCATCCGGCGAGTGTTTTGGCCAGGTTACATCAAATACGGCCAACGCATTTTCAATATATTTTAGAATTTCACAAGAGTAGAGACCTAATATTCCACCTCCATCAATGGACAAAATCTTCAATCGCTTATTTTTTAACATTTTTATAGTCCTTTTCCATTCCGCAACAATTGTATGACCTCATATATAGTCTATAAAAGA
This sequence comes from Treponema sp., assembly GCA_031278815.1. Taxonomy (GTDB): domain Bacteria; phylum Spirochaetota; class Spirochaetia; order Treponematales; family Breznakiellaceae; genus JAIRLU01. The sequence goes on along the minus strand of JAITJS010000109.1, from coordinate 3,098 downwards.
GTCATGAAAAGTCAATCTTATCTTAAGATTTTGATAAATATCCGCAAAAACAGTAATTATCCTGCCATTTATTCCGATATAACGTCTAGTGGTCAAGGGATGATTGCCGAATTCACGCTGGAAAACTACCGTCTTTTCACAAAAAAGCATACTTTTTCGCTTATTTCGATAAAAAACAAAGAACTGTCAGATACAAACGCCTTTGAAGGGCCAAACAAACGTGTTGCGCGCCTTTTAGGATAATTAGATGAACACTCAACTGATATGCGAAGCGAGGATGTTCCCCTCTTGAACACCCTAATCCGCACCCTCATACAGGATCCAGGTTACTCAAACGGATTTGAATGGGTCATCAAAAGTGAAAGCAACCTAGTTACCCTCGGTTCCGCCCGCCATCCTATTACGGTGGATATTCCCGAAAGCCAAAAAGAAGGCGCTTTCAATCTTGCATTTTCCGCCCATCTCCCGCTGAATGAATTAAAACGTGCCCTGAATAGAGAGTTCTTCTTGGGCAACAAACTAGAAGCGTGGAATCACAACATGCTCGGCGTCATTCTGAAAAGGGCTGCCGAGTTGGGTATTGCCCTGCCTGATACGCCGGAAGCGTAAGTACGGGGAAAAGATCGCCGCATTCCTTGCGGAGCGCCCGGAGAACAGGGAACTCTGGCTGAACGCATCACCCGCCAGCGCATAGGTCAAAACCTTTCGTGTGGTTCGTGGTCATGCTTATCCATACTTTTAGCCTAAGCATGGTACTAGGGTTGGATTTTTTATCTTGAGGCATTACGTAGGTGTACCAAAATATCAGACCTTCAGTTCTGTATCTCCGTTGACATTTTTTTTAACGCAAATTAACCTTATCTTTAATTATGCGTAATAAATCACCAAAAGAGTACCCCCTGGAAGTCCAGGGCAGTTTTTCACGACCCAAGACCATCGTCAAGCTTACCTTGAGCGCCCTCTTTGCGGCCTTAACCGCGGCGGGAACCTTTATTTCGATTCCCCTCCCCTTATCCCCGGTACCGATAGTCCTCCAGAACCTCTTTGCCCTCCTTGCAGGCTTGGTCTTAGGCCCCCTGGGTGGAGCGGGTGCAGTAGGACTCTACCTCCTTGCCGGTGCTATCGGGGTGCCGGTATTTGCCGGCGCCAGTGGTGGCTTCGTCCATTTCTTAGGCCCTACCGGTGGCTTTCTCTTTGGCTACCTCCTTATGGCTACCGTGGCCGGATTCATCGTCGGTACTCCTCACGCAGCCCGGCCCTGCCCCTCATGGCGCATAGTCCTGGCTACCGCAGTGGGCATACTCCTTCAGTATATTCCCGGGGTTATCCAGCTTAAACTGGTCATTGCGGACTCTTGGCCTGGGGCACTGGCTAAGGGTTTTCTGCCTTTTATCATAGGGGACGGGATCAAGGGAGTCGTTGCCGTCCTCATTGCTTCCCGATTGCGCCATCCCGTGGCAGATCATCTGGATGCCTAAGGAACTGTTTTTCCTCCATAAGCTCTCCAAGATTTTTCCTAACGGCACTATCGGCATATCGGATCTGAGCTTACGCATTTTTGAGGGTGAATGTCTCCTTATTACCGGGTCCAATGGCTCGGGCAAAACCCTGCTCATGCGTATGCTCCTGGGCCTGGTGGAACCCACCGAAGGGGAAATCCGGTTCCGGGGGATTCCCTTGCATAAGACCCAGGACACCCTGAGGCGGGAAGTGGGCATGGTTTTTCAGGATGCCGATGCCCAGATAATCGGAGAAACCCTGGAAGAGGACATCGCCTTTGGCCCTAAAAACCTGGGATATGCAAAAGAGACCATCAAAACCCAGGTCCATGCGGCCTTGAAAGCGACTGGGCTTTGGGAAAAAAAGGATTTCCCTCCACGGCGGCTTTCTGGCGGGGAGAAACGGCGCCTCGCCGTAGCGGGAATTCTCGCTATGGGTGGTACGGTCCTCATCATGGATGAACCTTTCGCTAACCTGGATTGGTCGGGGGTGATGCTCGTGCTGGAAAGCATCCGGCACTTAAAGGCTGCGGGGAAAACCCTCATCATCCTCACCCATGAACTAGAAAAGGTTCTGGCCTTGGCAGACCGGCTGGGGATTCTCCACCAGGGGAGGATCCGGGAACTAGGCGCCCCTGGAGATATCCTGGATCGCCTGGTTCCTGAGTATGGAGTCCGAGACCCTCGCAGAACCTATACCGCGGCCAAGGACTGCACATGGCTTACGGTCTAAGCCCCTATGCCTATAGACCAGGTAAGACCTTCTTGCACCGCTTACCTGCAGGGCTCAAGCTGCTGGGGCTCCTGCTCATCTCCCTGGGGGCCTTCTCCTATCCGGGGGTACTCTTTTCCCTAGGTATGCTCCTTGCAGGGGCCCTTGCCGCACGGCTCCCTCCCTGGGCCTTGTTGCGGGGGATCAAACCCCTGCTGTTCATGATAGGCTTGGTTATTATCCTTCGTTCCTTCCACTTCAAGCTACCTTACTCCTTGGTTCCTGCATTGAGTCTCTCCGGTCTTTGGGCAGGTATCCGCTTTGGAGGGGGTATTACCCTTTCCTTTTGCGCCGGATCTCTCCTGTTTTCGGTTACTACCATGACGGCATTGAAGGATTCCTTGGGTAGAGCGGAAACCCTGCTGCGTACCTGCTGGTACTGGCTCATTACCACCATGATCGGAAAACCAAGGCCCAGGGCAACACGGAACAGCCCGGTGAGTCTGGGAATCTCCTTGATGCTTACTTTTCTTCCCCGCTTCTTTGAGGTCTGGGAAGAAGCAGAGCTAGCCTACCGGGCACGGGCAGGAAAAAAGGGGCTCCCTGCGCTTATCCTGCTTATCCCCTTAGTAAGCGAGCGGATGATAGCTATGGCTGTGGAGACTGCCTGCGCTATGGAATCAAGAGGGGCATCCTTGGAGGCCGTGAAGTCTCACGTAAAAATCTGATCGAAAACTAGAAAAATCTCACGTTGCAATCTTGACCATAGTTGTACCTGTCAGTATCTTTGCGCCGTTCCAGTTGGTCAGCCGCTTCCGCCCGACCTTAAGTCGTTCACTTGGTACAGGGATAGAAGTAGTTCAGTAGGGGCTTGAGGATGCGCTACA
>JAITJS010000095.1 GCA_031278815.1 Treponema sp. | reverse complement strand
AAAGAATATTTGAAAAAACCACATTTTCATCACAATCACCAATCAAACTGTTGAGAGGGCGGCGGGAAGGGGAGCAAAAGCCCGAGCCTGTCTTTGTTTCTTAACTTGTTGACAGTGGGAGGTATTCCTCTCTCACGTTAGACTTTTTCGATAGCCTCGTTAGACGCAGTACACCCTGCCGCCTATTATTTTAAACCAATCAAAAATGTTATTTCTCCATTTCCCATGTCCTTATATATTGAAAATGGCAATATTCTATAAAGCATTTTAAATCCGATTTCTATTTTTCCTATTGGTATATTTACACCACCATCAATATAACAAAAATAATTTGTTGAAATATAATAATTATACCCAATGGCTTGGGATGCCTCTTCCGAAAATATTCTGTCTATTACAATTAGTTCCATTCCCGCACCAATATATACCCATCTTTGATTGAAAGGGAAATAATTTATATCATTATGGAAATATAAAAAATAATGCGTTGTATCGATAACATCTGCTGTACTATATAAAGTTTTAGATTTATGTATATCGAAAGCAAGATCAACATAATAGAATAATTTATTAGAGAAATTTATTTTGTGATAAATTCCTCCTATAAACAAGGGAAAATCGTAAAAATTAGCCTGAAATTTTCTATCGTTTTCTATTATATATTGTTCATTTGCAATGGGGCCAAATGTTAATCCTATTGAATAAGAACTAATAGAAACAAAACTTATAAAAATAACAGTCAAAATCATTTTTTTCATAATATAACTCCTAATGCTTAAAGATTTATACATACTATCACAATAAAACATTGTAACCGTTCACGGGTCAAGTAGCCAGATTTATGAAATCAGGAGATATATCCAAGACAAAGGACATGGACAAACACCTTTTGAGGTAATCCATTATCGATATCTTTTGTATACCGCAGGTGGTAAAGGCAGTCCAGAAACGTTCATGCCACCCCACGACTGCCTTGCCTAACCGCACGGTCAACTACCGTTTGCCCTATCCCTAATTCCGCCGCGTTATTCGTCGGTTCAATGCCCCGCTCGATAAATCTAAAGTATTCCTCTTCCCATTCCCTTAGCCGCTTCCCTATGACCTGCCCCTCTCTTTGTTCCGGCACCCCTCCCCACTGCTCGTTTTATTATCAGTTCCCGGTGCCGCCCCATCCGCTCCTTCCATGCTTCCTCTTCAATCTCACCCTTCCGATGTATCGTCCGAAACATCAGCCGTATCTGTTTTAGTATCCGCCTCCCGTACCGTACTACAGCCTTGTTTTTCAGCCTCTCCACAAATAACACCTCTAAATTTGAATTTTTAGGATATGGCGTCGGGCCACATAGGTATAGCGCTCAGTGGTACGGACCGAGGCGTGGCCTAAGCGCTCCTGAATGTATTTGATATCCGTGCCGTTTTCCAGCAGGTGGGTCGCGAAGGTGTGACGAGACTATGGATCGAAAGCTGTTTCTGAATAGGGGCTTTTTCCAGGGCCTTGTTAAAAATATTTTGAGCCGACCGGATAGACAAATGGCGATTTGAAGGCTGACCAGGAATCAGTGTCTCTTCAGAAACAAGCCGCGGCGATATTTCATAAGCATGATGCTGGTAATCCCACACCACCAGTTTGGTATAGACCAATTTTTGGAACAAGCCTTTATCATAATCCAAAAAAGGGATAACTATCCGCCTTTCAGCATAAAATAAGTATACTACCCGCACCGTCTCCTCCTCTTTAACGTTTCGCGTGACCTTTCAACAGAGCGCTTCAAGGGCTTATCATCACTGGCCCTACAGGGGTGTTAAACCCCCTGGGCGCCTGCGGTGGGCGTGCGGAGGTTTGAGGGATCGGCGTACATCCCTTCGTTCCTGTATCCTGGGGAGCGCTCTCACTTATCTTGTGGGTTTGGCTCCAAAGCGGCAAAGACCCGAAGCAAGGGGCGCGTTGATCCCTTATTACCACTTCCCTACAGGGGCATTAAGCCCCTTGGGGGGTCCCACTCCAGGGCATTTATCGCCGCTAGGTACGCCTTTATTGAAGATTCCACCACGTCCGTAGAAACCCCTCGGCCGTTCCAATGCCGGTCATTCCAGCGGATCTTCACCAAGGTCTCACCCTGGGCATCTTCTCCCCCGGTAATGGCCCCCAGCTCATAGGCTTCCAATGTGGGCTCCTTCCCGATGATCCGGTTAATGGCCTTGCACGCCGCATCAATAGGCCCATTACCCACCGCAGCCTGTTCCTGTACGGTTCCGTCCTTACCCTGAAGGCGGATCGTGCTGGTAGAACTCAAGGTGGAACCGCAGTTGATAACCCAGCGGTCTAGTTTCCAGGTTTCAGGAACCGAAGCGGAAACTTCCATCACCAGGGCCTCTATGTCCCGGTCGCTTACCACCTTCTTCTTATCCGCTAAAACCTTAAACTGGGCGAAGATCGGTTCTACCTGGGCCTCATTCAGGGAGAGCCCCAGATCCCGGAGGCGCTCTTCAAAGGCGTGACGGCCTGAGTGTTTGCCTAAAACCATGCGGTTTTTGGGAATGCCCACTGATTCAGGGGTCATGATCTCGTAGGTAGCCCGGTTCGCCAAGACCCCGTGCTGGTGCACCCCGGCTTCATGGGCAAAGGCGTTATCCCCCACAATGGCCTTGTGAGGCTGGACCTTCACCCCGGTTACTTGGCTTACCAGGCGGCTTATCATATAAAGCTGCGTGGTGTCGATGCGGGTCTCTACCTGGAGGTGATCTTTCCGGACCATAAGGCCCATGACGATCTCCTCTAAAGAAGCGTTTCCTGCCCGTTCTCCAATACCGTTTACCGTACACTCAACCTGGTCTGCTCCCGCATGAATGGCCGCGAGGCTGTTGGCCACGGCAAGCCCCAGGTCGTTATGGCAATGTACCGAAAGCCGGGCCTTGTCTATATTCGGAGTATGCCCTTTGATATAGCTGATAAAGGCGGCGAATTCATCGGGCATGGCATAACCCACCGTATCCGGAGCATTGACCACCGTGGCTCCTGCGGCAATCACCGCGCTGAAAACCTGACATACCAAGTCCCGATCACTCCTGAACGCGTCTTCTGCAGAAAATTCCACCTGGTCACAAAACTTCTTAGCGTATTGCACGGCCATAACCGCTCGCTCCAGCACCTGTTCAGGGCTCATTTTGAGCTTATACTCCATGTGGATGGGAGAGGTAGCCAAGAAAATATGAATCCGCGGAGCTACGGCCCGTTCAAGGGCCTGCCGAGCTGCATCAATGTCCTTTTCCAAAGCCCGGCAAAGCCCCGCCACGGTACAATCCTTGATGAGCCCTGCAATAGCTTTCACCGATTCGAGATCCCCCGGGCTTGAGGCCGGGAACCCTGCTTCAATCACGTCCACCTGGAGCCGTTCAAGCCGCCGGGCCACTTCTAGTTTTTCCGGTAAATTCATACTGCATCCAGGAGACTGCTCTCCATCCCGCAGGGTCGTATCAAATACGTGTATTACTCGTGCTGTTTCGTTATTCGCCATAGTATGTACTCCTTACCTAAAGCATGTGGAGGGGCTTGCCCCTCCACTCCACCCCACGGTGCGTCCTGCGGTACTTATACCGTGGATTTCGGGATCCAACTCATCATGGAGCGGAGTTCTTTTCCCACCTGCTCAATGGGATGAGCCGCTTCGATGGTCCGCATCCTATTAAAGAAGGGGCGGTTCACCTGATTTTCACCGATCCAGTCTTTGGCAAATTTACCGGTTTGGATGTCCTTCAAGACCTGCCGCATGGTGTTCTTGGTCTCCTCGGTAATGATCTTAGGCCCGGTTATGTAGTCCCCGTATTCCGCAGTATCGGAAATAGAGTACCGCATAAAGGAAAGCCCTCCCCGGTTCACCAGGTCTATGATGAGCTTCATCTCATGCATCACCTCAAAATAGGCGCTTTCCGGCTGGTAGCCTGCTTCGGTGAGGACCTCATAACCCGCCTTCATCAGGGCAGAGACGCCCCCGCAGAGCACGGCCTGTTCGCCGAAAAGGTCGGTTTCGGTCTCTTCCTTAAAGGTGGTTTCCAAAACCCCTGCCCGGGCGCCGCCGATGGCTGCGGCATAGGCCAGGCCGATCCGCTTGGCATCCCCGGTGGCGTCCTGGTGAACCGCGATGAGACAGGGCACCCCCGCGCCGGCCTGGTACTGTTCCCGCACGGTATGTCCCGGCCCTTTGGGGGCAATCATCACCACGTTGATATCCTTGGGGGGGATGATTTGACCGAAATGGATGTTGAACCCGTGGGCAAAGGCCAGGGTCTTACCGGGTTTCAGTACCGGTTTGATGGACTCTTGGTAGAGCTTGGCCTGTTTCTCGTCATTGATGAGGATCATGATGAAGTCCGCAGCTTCCGCGGCATCTTTGGCGGTTTTCACCGTAAGCCCTGCGGCTTCCGCCCGTTTCCAAGAGGGGGAACCCTCGTACAGCCCCACGATCACTTTAAGCCCTGACTCTTTGGCGTTAAGCGCATGGGCATGCCCTTGGGAACCGTAGCCGATCACCGCGATGGTTTTACCCTTGAGCGCTCCGAGATCGCAATCTTTTTCATAAAACATGATAGCCATAAAAACCTCCTTACCCGTTTCATTTGAAACGCTTACACCCCTTAATTAAGGATGATTGAGAAAAGCCGGTAATTGACTTACGGCAGGCATAGGCCCGGCCGCGCAATCGCCGGTTAAGTGCTAAGGCTTAGGGAGGGTACTGCTAGCACCTGGGAACCCCGCTCCAGGGCAACCATACCGGTGCGAGCAAGTTCCAGGATACCGTAAGGGCGCAGGAGCAGGAGGAGGCCCTCCAGTTTTTCCGCATCACCAGTGGCCTCAATGGTAATGGTAACCGAAGATACGTCAATAACCCGGGAACGGAAAATCCCCGCAATTTCCAGAACCGCAGGCCGGGTCTTTTCATCCGCCCGGATTTTCACCAACATGATTTCCCGGCGGATACAAGAAGACCGATCCAGTTCCTGTACGGCAATGACGTCCACCAGTTTACCGAGCTGTTTAATAATCTGTTCAAGCACCGCATCGTCTCCGCTTACCGCAATGGTCATGCGGGAAATGGAGGCATCCTCGGTTTCCCCGACCGTGAGGCTGTCAATATTGAACCCGCGGCGGCTAAATAGACCGGAAACCCGGCTGAGCGTGCCTGCCCGGTTTTCCACCAATGCCGACACCACATGCTGCTTCATGCCTATCTCCCCTTTCATCTAGGTATTGAACCAGACTGTAGCATATACCTGGGAGAAATACAAGCCTCCGCGTTGCCTCATTACAGAGGTAATCCAAATCAATAAAGACCATCCGATAGCACCAGCTACCGGATGGTCTTTAGGGGCTTAACCATGTAAGAGAAAAAAGTTGATACCAGCTATATCCGTTTCTACGGATGTACGCTCTGCGTGTCCTGAACCAGCAGAGGCCATAAAAAACGAGTTTTTTTACCTTGACCTTTACCGACATCGCCACCCAGTAGACCGAAGAACGGGGACGTGGTTCACAGGACGGTCGGCTATACCCGCTCTGCCGACTATTTCCAAGCTCCCCTAGGCATGGACCTATGCTTTGCCTCTAATGAACCTTTCAGCGTACAAAGGGAAAGGAAACATGGAGCAGATGGATAAGCAGCATGGCTATAGGGTCGATGAGACCGCAATGAAGATAATCCGGGAAAAGGGAGAGAAACCCTGTTATCATCGGCTTAACCCTACAGGTCGGCTCTGAGCGTTTCATAAAATTGCTGGTCGATGTATTTTTTAATCTTACGCTGGAGGATGAGCAAGGTCTCTGCCGGGAAATGAAGGGACTCTGGAGTTTCCCCCTGGATTTTCTCTTCAATGCAGGGGAGCAAAAGCTGATAGACCTCCACCCTGAGGGCCTTAGCGAGTTTCACCATAGTCTGGTCGCTTACCCACATACGGCAACCCTCAATATCGTTCACGCTCTGGGCTGAGATGTCAGCGGCTTCTGCCAGTTTCTCCTGGGATAGACCTAAGAGCCTCCTGCGGTTTTTGATATTCAGGGACAGGAGCGTTCGCAGCCGCTCCCAGCCTCCCTGTTTAGCCTTCTCCTGCATTACAGTTTTCTAAAGGTATACTCAAATCCTTCTCCCCTCACCTGAACGTGGAGATAGGTTCTTGTACTTCGGTAATCTTCAATGGTGATATACTCAACGCCCCCCAGAGTTTTAATAATCCGTTTATGGACATGACCGGTAAACAGGGCATCACAACGGCCTTGCAACAAAGCCATAATCCTTGCCCGTTCTCTCATATCCGTCAGTTGTTGTAAGTCCCCCATCCCTTCAATAAACAAATTCGTATGGGTAAAAATAAACACATGCGTTCGAGCGGTTTTTAATTCTTCTTCAAGCCAGTCAAGCTGTTCCTTTCCCATAGACGCATTAGCCGTATCCAGGATAAACAGGGTTGTACTACTGGCTTGAGTATCAATACGATAGGTAGATGAACCGATGAGTTCTTTCCATACCGACCAATTACCAAAATACACATCATGATTGCCAAGCATCGGGTAACAAGGCACGCCCAAGGTCTTGGCAATTTCAATGAACCGTTGTACTTCTTCCCGTGTTCCGCTCTGGGTAATGTCTCCGGTGATAACCACAAACTTAATCGTATCATCAATGACCGATGCTATGGTTTCAAGGCCGAAGGCATCAGTGCCTTCAATATGGGTATCGGAAAGCACCAGAAAGGCGTACTCTTCCCCAAGGGTTAGTTCCCTGTCCGCTTCACTCAAGAACTTGAAGGTATCCCGTTCAAAAAAACGGGCATTCATATCATCCGACCCCAAGAGCCCCGCCAAGTCTACGGTACAGGAGCCGAAGACCAAGAGGACCAGGATCCCGGTAAGGTAAACAGGGATAATGCTTTTTCGACTTACCAATGTAATACTACACCTCCTTTGTATACAACTCCATATATATTAGCAACGAGGCCCACACTGCCGGTCTGCAGTATTTCCACCTCGTTTATAAGGGAGAGCCGTTTGGTTATATTTCCCCGGCTCGTAAGGCCAATCGAATAGGATCCCATATTACCGGATACAAAATCACGATAATTACCACTGGTTATAGCGATTCTCAGTTGTTCGGTATAAAACACATGGACAAACCCGGATAGAGCTATGATTGGTTCAAATACACTCGGTTCCTGGTTAAACACGGTAAAACGCATGGATGGGCCAAGGGCAATACCTGCCCACTTTCCTTTAAGTGCAAGGGTAGGAAGCAGGGTATGGATATTGGTGGTATAATCCGGTATGCCGTTGTAGATATACGCTACCGTTACATACAAGGGGACAACCGGAATCGGTAAGGCAAAGGCACTACTGGCAAAGGTATAGAGGGCAAACACCGATCCTACCTGCCCTAGGGCAAGGCCGCTTTTGAGGGTAAGCCTATCATTGAGTTCCAGGGAACCGAAGCAGGAGATATCCCAGGAATAGGTAAAGACCCGGGTATATTCAGGCCGGTAGGCAAGACCCAGCTCTGCTTGGGTAATGCGAAGATCGAAGCCATAGAGGGGAGGCAGCGCGAAGAAGGGTAATACGAAGAGAAAACCGATTATGGGGCATGGTCTGTTCGGTTTCCCTGATCCGCGCTGCGGGAGACAGGAAAGGAGGAGGTTCATAGGCTTAATCCTTCATGGTAATCAAACCGCATTTGTAGGCTACACCCACACTGAGGGTAATCCGGTCTACTCCTTCACTGGCGTCTTTAAAATACAGCCCGCTATGGACATAGCCGGAAATGCTACCCCGTAAGGTGTGGATATACCCGCCTATCTGGATACCTCCCAGCACTCCCCAGGCCTTACTGGCTATGCCATCGTTCATGACATCTTCCATATTCTTAAATGGGCCCACATAGAATTCAAATACTTTTCTTGCAGGCCGGTACGAAAGGGTTGGGAATGCAGATACTATAACAAAACGATGGGTATACGCTTCATCCCCTCCTAAATGAATACCGTCTTTGGTAAACCCTTCGTAATCCACTCCTAATCCCAGGGATAACCCAAAAGTTGAGTTGGCATAAACCTGTGCATTGACTTTACCCCCCAGGGCATAACCGGTACCATAGCCAAAATGAAGCTGCATATAGAGGAGCTTGTGTTTCCATGTCTCATCAATAAAACCGGGTCCCAGCAAACCTGATAGGGTTGTATCGATCCGTATATCCGCAGTATAAGGAGCAATAAGCCACTCACCGTCTATATAGTTCTTTGCTTCTAGGGTATATGCATAATGGGTGGAACCCTTTTTGATCAAAGAACCAGAAATAACGTAATCAATTTCATTATTTTCAATGATTTCTCCGATCTCCTCCTCTAGGTCGGTATTCCCTTCGGCCAATGCTTCAAACTGCTTCCAGTCTGATGGATCTAGTTCAGTAATCGTGATTTTTTTATTGGAAAGCTTTATCTCCCTAATACCATATTGCAGGTTATGAATAACATACTCCGATAGGGATTCAGTTTCAGCCTTAAAGAACGTAACCGCCACTCCACACTCCATATCCTCATTATCAAGAACCGCTTTAAGCCGCTCTAGAGTAGCCTCAATGGCCTCATCAATGGTAATTACCGCCTCAGCTTCTTTTGAAAAACCTAAGACCGTGCTGATACAAAGCAGAAAACTTACCAAGAACGTTTTCATCTTTTGCATTATCATAGCGTAAACTCCTGTTCATTATCTCATACTTACTATATGCTCTGAAAGAGCCGTATTAAATTTACTATCCAGATCATACCTAATCAGTTCACAGAGTACCGTAAAGGCTTTGGTTTCTGTAGGTTGAGCACTGCCTTTATAAGGCTCATACAATTCAAACAGTACACTATGGTCATTGGTATGTACCACCCTAATTCCTATGTTTCCAGAAACATAAAACCCCCTCTTCGGCTTTTGGACCTTAAAATTAGTAAACTGTACGGTTACCGCATAATCAGCACTGCTTGTGCTCCCGTTCACCTCGGCATATCCCCTTTTGCTGATAGATTCATTGATCATTTTCCGGATATCCCGTTCAAGACTGGTAAAGCTAGAGAACGCCTCGGTATAGAAGTGGTCTTCTATGCTTATGCTAAAGCTGGACCGGGATGGTTTTATCTCTTTCAAGCCTAGTAGATTTACTAAAAAGGAATTCAATCGAACCATTGGCGACCGGTATCCATGAATTTCCCTGGTTGTAAGGTTTATCGCCTGTATCTTCATCTGATATACATCTCCGTACATAGGAGCGATGGAACCAGCAATAGTAATCTGGGCCCCGAGTTCCTGTCCGGCTTCCGGTCCCGTTCCTTCTTGGGCATATCCCAGATCATCACGGTCTTGTTCCTCATAAGCGATTTCCGAGTGATCCATATCCCGGTCAACTACTTTTACCTTGGTACTGGTGATAACCATGGAGACCATTCTGCCGACAATATAATCGGATATCTCCTTTTTATGGGCTTGGATGAAATCAACCCGTACATTGGAATCAAGAGGCAATTGGTCGATGAGGTAATTCACCGAATCTCTAATTGCATCATCCAAGGGTATCACCTCCTGAGTAAACACAAAAACTACAGGTACCCACAAGAAAATAAACGTTATTACCTTTTTCATCGTAACGGTTCCTCAGCAGTAGTGATACAGACGGCCTTACCCGCTATGAATAAGACCATCTATAATCCGCTTATTCCTTAAAGACCGAGCATCTTATTGATTTGATCGTCTGTCTCTTGGAAGGTTTCCTTTATCACATCCCTGATAGTTTCCTGGAGCGGTTCTAGCAAGATGTATCGAGCGACCCATGTTTCATTATTCATCTTATAGGGCCCTAAGGATTGGGCGCCTTCTATGGTTTGCTGAACCTTGAGGCCTATCCCCTCATTGAATTCGGCAACCCGATCGGTTTGACCCCTTGCTTCCTGATCAGACACAAAATCTTTGGTTATGCTTACAACCTCACTTTGGACGTTTGCCGCCAGGTCCTGCAGGGCAAGGGTTCTTGCTTGACGCAGCGCGTCTGAGGTTCTGGGCAGATCAGATAATCCCACGCCAATAATGGCCTTATCGCCATTCTGAGCGATCCATTGGTTGATCTCAGGGGGATATACATTACTTCCCGTCGATGAAGCAGTGGTTACACAGCTTCCCAGCAAAAACACTGCCAGTACCAGTGATACTAAAATGGCAGCCTTTTTCTTCATATAAGCCTCCTAAACTTAAACCTATACGGCCTAAGTCTACACATATTATTAACCGTCTATACAGGCGGCTAGTTCCCCAATCGTTTTTTGCTCTACATACCCTTCGAGATACCGAAACCCTTCACGATACGCCCCGTCCCAGTCAACCCGGGAGCCTTTGCGTACTCCAGGAATGGTAAAAGAATGTATGACCGTTCCTTCCTGGTTTATCAGTCGCAAGTTGGCGCTGATCCGTACAAAGAACCCTGCCGGCAGGGTTTGCTCATATCCGGTGATTTCACCGGTAATACGGTAGAGTGGGTCCTGTATAACCACCGTATAGCCGGAATCTTCAAGCACTTCACCGAGTTTGAGTTGTACCCTTCTCTCCCTATCCCCTTGAATAGCAATATCAAAGGTCAGACCAACACGAAAGCTCTTGTATTCGGCGATGATGCTTTGGGTAAATGCAAGGGTTTCCGCGAATCGATCTATCGAATTTACTATCTCAGCGCATGCACGAATATCCGCTTCCATTACCTGGGCCAGCAAAAAAGCCTGTCTTATATACCTATACCGGAAGAGCAACTCTTTCTCTTGATCCCCTCGAGTGAGTAAACTATCAATAAACTTCCGGTTAACCTCGATGCGCCGCTGCCATAGCTCCAGAGATTCTTCCTGGTCAATATACCCGGCAATATACCATTCCTTATCTTGCGTATTATGCCACGGTTCTGTAAAGCGAATCCCCCGGAATTCCGCCATAGAAGTAATCCGGGTAGCGTTCGTTTCTTCGATTTCCCGTGATTCCTTAAGGTATTTCCCTTCCATTACTTGGTTATATTGAAGGATGAGGCTGTTCTCCACCTGGATACTGCTTTTAAAATAGAGGGCTATATCAGTCATGGCAGAGGCTTTAGCCTCTTTTTCAGTGCTTCCTATACCCAGGGCGCTTAGGTACCGGCTCTTCGGGTATACCCGGGCCGGGTCGGGATACCAGGAAGGTACTGCTGCAACATACGCGTTGAGCAAACTTATGTAACTAAGGAGCAGAACATATTTCTTTTTCAAAGTATCAACACTCCTTACTTAAGTATTTTGTTGTATGAACGGCTATACTTACTGCCCCGTATTTCGGTGGTTATGGAACTTAAAATGATACCGGTTTTTATATCCACAATTCGAATATTGATTATGATGGCGGCATTAGTGCGTTTTGTTAAGGTTCCGATTACTACCGCATCAGCCCCCACCATTTCTCCGAGACCTATCGCAGTCTTCTCGTTTATATACCCGGCAGCATGTAAATCCAGTTCTTGCATAATATGATTTATATGCTGCCGCTCAACCACTTTAACTGCAGGATTCATTTTACTCAAATAGGTGATGGATTCGTCCATAAATTGCTTTCCCAGCTCACTTGCTCTTCCGTCGCTATTCAAAAAATCAAGAACCGCCAGGCTTAGATACCCCTTTTCCTGAATCAACTTCGCTAACTGTATCGAAACCGCATCCGGTTGAGTGGGACCAGTTGATCTATCTTGGGTAAAACTCAAAAATACAAAGACCCATAAAACTATTCCCACTAGAACTATTTTCTTCATATATTCATCCAATCCTTTTTTCTTTATAGTATCTTCAACAAAACCGCTTAACAGGTATAGGAGATACAATAAGCACATAAAATACAACATCAACTACACTGCCACGTTGTGAAATCGGAGAATCAGAAAGTGTACCGTCCTTTTTCGTACCTACAAAGGATCTTTGTTAAGGAAAAGATAAGTAAGGAAGAAAACCGTCAATTTTTTGAGCAGGATAATAAATAGTTTTAATACTATTTAACGGGGGGGGGGATCAAAAGGCAAAAATTCCTATTCATCAATCTGTCCTTGCTTTCCTATTAAGATAGAAATAACTATAAAACAATTTAGCACATACTTATTTTTTTGTCAAGCAAAACAAGCAAAAAGTGAAAAAAGATACGTTTCGGTTTATGACCACAGGTTGATACGAGAACTTAGTACAACGGGGAAGGAGCGCTTCGTTTTGACACCGCTTGATGCGGTCCCCCTCCGGCATACCCCAGGGCCACGCTGGAAAATCTGAAGAGAGACGGCTTTTGGAACAGCTAGGTCTGGTTTTTCAGCGTGGCCCTAGGCATGGACCTGCGCTTTGCCTATAATGAACCTTTCAGCCTACAAACGGATAAGGAAACATGGAGCAGATGGATAAGCAGTATGGCCATTGGGCCGATGAGACCGCAATGAAGATAATCCGGGAAAAGGGGGAGAAACCCTGTTATACCTGCGCCTCAGGGATAACCCCTTCCGGGACCGTCCATATCGGTAATTTCAGGGAAATTATCTCGGTAGACCTCGTGGTTCGGGCTCTGCGGGACCAGGGCAAGCAGGTACGGTTCATCTATTCCTGGGACGATTACGATGTGTTCAGGAAAGTGCCTCAGAATATGCCCAAGCAGGAAGAACTCAAAGCCCAGTTGCGTCTTCCCATAACCTTGGTAGCGGATCCGTGGGAACGGGATGGAAGCTATGCCCGACATCATGAGGTGGATGTGGAAACCCTGCTTCCTCAGGTAGGGATATACCCTGAGTATATTTATCAGGCCCAACGATACCGGGCTTCCCAATATGCTCAAGGAATCCGCACGGCCCTGGAACACCGGGAAACCCTGCAGAAGATCCTTGATGCCTTTCGGGATGAGGAGCACAAGATTCAGGGGGACTGGTGGCCGGTCAGCGTATTTTGTGAACAATGCAACCGGGATGCAACCGAGGTGGATGCCTGGGACGGAGCGTGGGGGCTGAGCTATCACTGTACCTGTTGCAGCCACCGGGAAACCCTGGACCTCCGCAACAGCCGCGGGGTCAAACTGGGCTGGCGGGTGGACTGGCCCATGCGCTGGGAATACGAAAAAGTTGACTTTGAACCTGCCGGCAAAGACCATCATAGCCAGGGCGGTTCCTTTGACACTGCCCGGCATGTATGCAAGGAGGTGTATCACTGGGAGGCACCGGTGAGTTTTCGCTATGATTTCATCGGCATCAAGGGAGCCTCGGGAAAAATGTCCAGTTCTTTGGGTAAAGTGATCACCCTGGAGGATCTCTTGCAGGTGTATACCCCCGAGTTGGTCCGCTTTCTATTTGCCGGGACCCGGCCTAACACAGAGTTTACGATTTCCTTTGATCTGGATGTGATTAAGTTCTATGAAGACTATGATAGGACCGAACGGATTGCCTGGAGAATCGAAGCGGTCAAAGATGAAGGGACTTTTCAGAAGGCCCGCCGGATCTATGAACTCTCCCAGGTGGGGCCCTTGCCGACGTGCATACCCTACCAGATTCCCTTCAGGCATCTTTGTAACCTCATCCAGATTGCCGATGGGGACCTAGAAAAGACCCTCGCCGGTTTGGAAGGGGTGCAGCCTGAGCACCTTCCGGCCCTCAGAACCCGGTGTCGGTGCGCCCGCTTCTGGATCGATACCGGTGCCCCCGAAGACTTTCGCTTTAAACTCCGTTCCCCTGGGGATGCACCGGTGGAACTAGGAACCGCAGAAACCCAGGCCCTGCGGCAGCTCCGGGATCGGGTCATTGGGCATATCCAGGAATTCTACGATGATAAAACCTGTAGCCAGGCGATTTATCAGGTGGCAGCAGATACCGGGGTGGATAGCAAGACCCTGTTCCGGGCGAGTTATCAAGCCCTGATCGGTAAAGACCAGGGACCCCGGCTTGCAAACTTCCTGCGTTCCATCAGCAAGGAACGGCTCTTGGGGATCCTGGCGGGGTATTAACCTGAACCATGAGGCTCTTCCCTAAAGAAATGCCCGCTTTTGCCGCCGGACTTCTCCCAAAGCCGGATCTCACCGAGGACCATGCCCCGATCAAGGGCTTTGCACATATCGTAAATGGTGAGGAGCGCCACAGACACCCCGGTGAGGGCCTCAATTTCCGCACCGGTTTTACCGGAAAGGCGTACCGTACAGATCGCTTCGATATACCTGGGGGAGATATCCAGGGCAGGGGCTTCTTCGTGCAAATTAAAATCTATGGTACAGGAATCAAAAATCAGGGGGTGGCAGAGAGGAATCAGTTCCGCGGTTTTTTTTGCTGCCATGATACCTGCAATCCGGGCTACCCCAAGGACATCCCCCTTGCGGACCGTGCCCTGCTGAATCAGGCTCAGGGTTTTCTTGCTTACCATGATATGCCCTTTGGCTTGGGCCATGCGGACCGTGCTGTTTTTCGCAGAGACATCCACCATAACCGCGTTACCTTGGGAATCGAAATGGGTAAGTCCTTGTTCCATATACTGCTTCTCCCGAGTTTATGTGCTTTTTCTCCCAGGTGCATGGTACCCTTACCTCACCAGGAAAAGCAAGTAGCCCCAGGAAGGCAGGGCGCTTCATGGACAAGCCCTGAAACCGGAGGGGCCTTGCTGCTTTCATGCTTAATGTATACCGGTATACCTGCTTTTAGTATATACTTAAAAGCAAGGGAAGCTAAAAAATATGATACAAGTGTTATTTTTTCTGAGATTCAGAACACAACTTCGCCGTACCAGGCCGAACTTAACCTTCCGATTAGAAAAATCTATCATTGAGGCCCTTGAGGTATCCGGTGGAAAGGTGGAACATAAACACCGGATTATCACCGGTTACTTTGACGAACATGCCCTGGGAATCTGGCTTAATATCATTACCCTTCTGGAAGGAATCATTGTCTTACTGGATACGGCCGCTTCAGAATTATACGGATATTCCTTAGTCATCAGTGAAAACCTTGAAGATTATGAGTTGAACTGGATTGGCAGTAACCTTGCGGCCTCATCAAGAGGGACCAGAATCTGGTGTGCCCTCTCGATGAGGCCCTTCCTAAGCCCTTATGTGGACTTTGAAGAAACCCTCCCGGAACCCCTTAAGCCTATCGGAGCTAGCCCTGATGTGTGGGGGGGGATGGCGGTTGAGCCCCTGGCGCTCCCCGCTTCTTCCACCGCAGGGTATATCCAGATTAAGCACTTGGGAAACCTTGCAAAATCGGATCTTGAGCGTATACCCGATACTCCCAAGGTCCGGGATAGCTTCCCCTTGCGGGACAAAATTTTGCAGATCATTAGGTATGGGGCTACCAAAAACATGGTCTTGGTGGGGCCTGCATTCATGGGAAAACGGGAGGGGCTGTACCGTTTTTGCGCAGAGACCCTGGGGGATATTCCCCCGCTGATTCTCCGTTTCGGTTTTCGCAGAAGTTTGGGGTATCTGGCGGACATCCTGAGCCCTCCTATTCGTGCACTTATGGAAGGGCCTGTTCAGGCTGAAGTCCTAGAAGAATTGGACGGGTTAAAGGCCATCCTCTTTCGTGAACGCCTCATGGATGAATATGCAAGCTACTTGTTGCAAAAGGGAACACTTTTTTTCAAAAAAGTGGTCTTAGCCTATCGCACCATGGTACAATACCGCAAGCGGATTCCCGTCCTTATCCTGGAAGACCTCAATAACGCGGATGATACCATGACCCAACTGGTGATGGATGTTTGTAAGGCCGAGGGTACCGCTGGGCTGCACATCTACGGCATCTATTCCTATGAGACTCAGGTGCCCTCTTCCCTGGAAGCAGCTTCGGCGTTTCCCAAGGAAAATATGGGTATGGAAAAAATCAATCGGGATTTACGCTGCTGGGAAATGGTTTTTCCTAAAACCCTGCGGTTCCCTCCTGAATATTATCCTGATCGGAAAAGCCCACAGATGCCCAGGGACTTATGGGAAGTAGCCTATGCAGCGAACCTGTTAAAGCCCTATTTTCCGGGTATCCTCTTTTCCCAGCTCTTTGAAGAAGAAGACAGTACTGCCGCTATGGCCCTGCGAGCCTTCACCATGCTTTCCAAGCTAGAGGTAATTGATGTGATCGAAGATCCTGTACCCCGGATCCCCCACTTTACCCACTTTGCAGAAGCCCAGTTGGGAGAACGGAAAGCTTGTGTCCGCGGTTTCGTCAGGAACCGCATATTGGCTTGGGTCATGCAGGGAAAACTGCGTTCCTGTTTTGGTATGCTTGAGATTTTGGTTGCATTGGACAAACAAGGGGATGAGGGGCTTGTTTTAAACGCCATTTACGGGGATGTCATCAGAGGAACCTATCAGGGAATAGAACAGGCCATTAAGGATAACCGCTTTGAGGCGGTGGTGGGGCCTCATAATGGGCCTATCCTGTTCTACATCTATACGACCCTCAAGGCCCTGATGCATGGGAATGAAGCGGAAATTCAGGAAGCCTTCAGTAGACCGGTTCCTTTAGAAATCACCTTCTCCGGGCATAAGATTCACCTCCTGGTCAATCTTACCTGTTATTATCTGGGGAGCAAGCATCTGGATACAGCCTTGGAAATCATAAAGGAAGCCATGCTCATAGGTCAAAAATACAGACAGGGCATCACCCGGGTGTACCGCTTATTTGCTCTGGTGAATCTGGCCAGGCAACAGTTGGGGGACGCTATAGATTATATATCCTTTGCCGTGGAAAACGCCGAGCGCCTGGAACAATGCGATGCCTTAGCCGTATCCGCCTATTATGCCGCGAGTATCCAGTTCCTGTTCGGTAATCTTTCCTGGGCAGAACAGCTTGCCCTTGAGGCAGAACAGGCGGCCCTCAGTTCAGGCCAGACTGAGTGGTGGGATCGGATCCGGTTTTTCCGGGGAAAACTCCGCTTTGAGATAGGGTATTATCAGGATGCGCTGCATATTTTTACATCCCTCAAGGACCATCCCGCAGGTTCCGTATCCCAAGACCAGGAGCAGATCCTCGCGGCATGGATTTACCGGACCAAGGTATACCTGGGAGGGAATATCCAGAACCCTCTTTCCCTTGCACCCCTGCAGGATCCTGGGTTTGCGTTTCCATCTACGGGGGGGGATGCCTTTTTGTTTGCAGTGGAGGCTTCGTATATTACCGGAGATTACCAGCGGACCCTGAGTCTCACTGAAACCATACCCTTGCAAGTTTCCCAATCTACCTTTCGGTATACTGAGTGCCCTGATTGGCGAAGCGGCTTTTCCCAATGCGAGCTTTTGCTGATAGAGCCCCAGGATCTGTGGGAACGGATGCTCCTCACCTATCGGGGCCTTGCCCTCTGCCGCAGCCCCGCCTCAGAAGCGAATCGGGAACCGGTCCTTAAACGTATCCAGCAATTCATCAGGAATGACTTGCTTCCAGACCGGGATACCAACGATATCTTCTATTTTTATGCCTATTATCGTATGCTCCAGGAATCAAAGGCCTCTGAAATTGATTTAAAAACCGCGGTGAGTATGGCTTTTAAACGACTCCAGCACCGGGTCAATCGTATCGAAGATATGGAGACGCGCCATATCTTCCAGAATTTCCATTACTGGAACCATGCCTTGAGTATGGTCGCTAGGGAACATAAGCTGATATAAGGACCCTGAGGGAACGTGTGCCTAGGGCAGGGGGATTATATCGGTTAAAGCCGCGGTATCGTATTCCCCATCCCGTGCCCAGAGTGCCACTGCCTTGACATGGCTTGGAATATCCAGGGAAGCAAGGGAGCCTTCCAGGGCTTTGGCCTCTAGGGTAGTGATAAGACTTCCCTCGCCGTCATAACAGAGCAGAAAATGGGCGGGGTACCGGGACTCAATTCGATAGTTCCCTTCATAGAGGTTCAAACGGGGGAAGGGATACCGGGGCTCTGCAGGAGCGTCAAAACTAAAGGTTCGCTCGGTCTTTTCCCCTCCCTTGTTTATCAAGACCCCTCGGTATTGCCCCCGGGGAAGGGGCTCCTCATCGATCATGGCAATGGCCCGGCTTCCTATCCAGGTTTTGTCCTCTTCTTCAAAGGTAATCCAATCTTCCGAGGATAAACTCCAGCGCAGCCCTTCCCGGTCATGGTACAGGTATAACTGGTCCAGATTTTCAATCCCGTCATCATCTTCCACGATCACAAAAAAGGAAAACCGTTCCTCTGGACGAGCCGGTCCCTCATAATAGACCACGTGCATGATGCCGTACGGGATCCGCGGTTCACTGCGGGAACAAGCTCCCAGGATCCCGAGGGCCAATACGCAGCACCTGAGTACGTTTTGGTAAGACCTAAGGGAAAACCACTTCATGGAAACCTGAAAAAACATGGACTACCTCACCTCCTGGTTCTTGTACTCCCCCATCATTCCCTTTATAGGGCATTTTTATCAAGTACGCCCTATACCAAGAAAAGGTACCTGCTTTTAGCCTGCTCTTTTTTTACCCTGCCCTGGTATGGTACAATCATTCCATGGACCATTCAAGCACAACCATTTCCCGGGAACAAGCCTGGGACCTATTGAAAACCTACAATAAAGACCCCTTTCATCTGCAACATGCCCTCACCGTGGAAGGGGTCATGCAGTGGTATGCTCGGGAATTGGGGTATCCTCATGAAGCAGACTTCTGGGGCATAGTCGGTCTCTTGCATGATATTGACTTTGAAGCCTATCCTCAGGAGCATTGCATCAAGGCTCCTGAATTGTTGCGGGCAGCGGGCGTGGGAGAGGACGTGATTCATGGGGTATGCAGCCACGGGTATCAACTGACCGTGGAGGTAAAACCGGAACACCTTATGGAAAAAGTCCTTTACGCCGTGGATGAACTTACCGGCCTCATCTGGGCAGTGGCCATCATTCGGCCTTCCAAACAAGTGGCAGACCTGGAAGTCAAATCAGTGAAGAAAAAATACAAGGCCCTCAGTTTTGCCGCAGGCTGTTCTCGGGAAGTCATTGCGCGAGGGAGCGCTATGCTGGGCTGGGACCTGGATATGCTCATCGAAAAGACCATCTTGGCTATGCGCTCCTGCGAGGCAGCGCTTCCGGCCCTCATGAACCGATGAAAAAGCACCGGCTTATCGCCATGAGCGGCGGCGTGGATAGCTCGGTTGCGGCCTTGCTCTCCCACAAGGCGGGTTTCCCCTGTATCGGCGTTACCTTGAAACTGTTCTCTGCCCCTACCGCTGCAGATCCAAAGGCAAGACCAAGAAAGCGGTCCTGTTGTTCCCTGGCGGATGTAGAAGACGCCAAGCAGGTGGCCTATCAACTGGATATGCCCTACTATGTGCTCAATTTTTCCGATGCCTTTACCGATGGGGTGATCCGCAAATTTGTGGAGACCTACGAAAAGGGGGAGACCCCAAACCCTTGCATCGACTGTAACCGGTATATCAAATTTGAGGGCCTTTTGCAGCGAGCAAAGCAGCTTGCTATAGCATACCTGGTAACCGGTCATTATGCCCGAATCGAAAAGCAGGGCAGCCGGTTTCTCCTTAAAAAAGCCCGGGACCTCAAAAAAGACCAAAGCTATGTACTCTACACCATGACTCAGGATCAGTTGGCCCATACCCTTTTCCCCCTGGGGGATCTCACCAAAGAGGAAGTTCGAGCCATTGCCTTGGAAGCAGGCTTGATGAATGCCCGTAAACAAGACAGCCAAGACATCTGTTTCATCCCCGATGGTGATTATGCCCATTTCATTGAAGCCTATAGGGGAAAACCCGCGGCTCCTGGAAACATCCTGGATGAAACCGGCGCCCTTTTGGGGCAGCATCAGGGGCTCATCCGGTATACCATCGGCCAGCGCCGGGGCATGGGCCTTGCTTTTCCCGAAGCCCGGTATGTTTTGGCAAAATCACCCGCTGATAACACCCTTACCTTGGGCAAGGAAAGCGCTTTATACACCCAAACCCTCTATGCAGCTACCCTTAATTTCATTGCCTGGGAGGACCCGGAAAAACCCCGGCGAGTTACCGTGAAGACCCGGTATCTCCAAGCAGAGCAACCCGCAACGGCCCTGCTCCTTGAAGCCGATCGCCTGCGGGTTGACTTCGATACACCCCAGCGGGCCATTACCCCAGGGCAAGCAGTGGTGCTCTACGATGGTGAGCTGGTCCTCGGCGGGGGAACCATCACCGGGATCCGGGCCTAGCCGATGTGCTACACCCTATGTATCGAGATACAGAAAAAAGAAAAGAGATAAGGAACAATTATGGAACAAACTATCGCCTTATTACAGGAATCTGGGGCCGTACTGGAAGGACATTTCCTTTTGACTTCAGGGCGTCATTCGGACCGGTATTTCCAGTGCGCTAAACTTTTGCAATACCCTGACCGGGCTGCGGCTGCTATGGTCGGGGTGGTAGAACGGATTAAGGGAGACGCCCTGTGTATAGACGCCGTGGTGGGACCTGCTATGGGGGGCATCATCGTCGCCTATGAACTGGGGCGCCAACTGGGGATACCCGGGTTTTTCACGGAACGGGACGATGCGGGGATCATGGCCTTACGCCGGGGTTTCACGGTGCAAAAGGGAGCTCGGATCCTCCTTGCAGAAGATGTGATTACCACCACTGCCTCTGCTCTGGAGGTTGCCCGTGTCTTGAACGCACTGGGCGCCCAGGTTGTGGGCTTGGCCTGTCTGGTGGATCGTCGTGGATCGGCACTTACCCTTCCCTGGCCCCTCTATGCCGCCTCCCGGATACCTGCAGCGACTTGGGACAAGGGATCTTGTGAACTATGCAAACAAGGGCTGCCCTTGGTAAAACCAGGGTCCAGGAAGGGTATCTAGGTGGGATGTATGCTACGGTCATAAGACCGCGGCGTTCCCCCAATTGCAGGGTTGGGAACGCCGCATTAATACTATAAATAGCGGAGAATAGATTGAGAAATACCAGCGAATAGACGGGATTTTAAGCAATTGAGCGGGAGGGGGATTGTAAAGGGTTTGCCTATAGTGTAATAAAAAGGGATGGACTTTACCCCCTTAAGGTAGACACGGTTAAGCGGCTTACCCTGGCTGCGACTGAAATGGAAGGCGAAAACGACGCTGAAAGACGAGCGGTACGTGCCGTTGGGATATATAAAGCAGATGTACCGGTTAAACACCCCAAAACCGACTTACATCAAGCCGGAACCGGCGCCATGCTGAAGGTCCAGAAAAAATCTTTCACCTACACCGCATAGTTAAAAAAAAGCTGCCGGAAATGTTACTTTCCAGACAGCCCCTTCCTACTACATCCTTAAATCGGGCAACCCGGATTTGAACCGGGGACCCCAAGTCCCCCAGACTTGTACGCTAGACCAACTGCGCTATTGCCCGATTTTAGAGCGCTCACGATAACGGTACAATTCCCTTTACCTTGAACACTTAACTATATCTACTATACTGCTTTGCAATCACGGCGTCAAGCAGGAAAAGGTACGCCCTCAAGAGGCCGGCGCATATAAATTTGTTCTTTGCAAGAGATATTGAGATTCTTAGAACTAACCTTTGTTTTGAACAATCCTCTCGGTAATTCAGTTTTTTTAGTACCCTTCAGCATAAAACCGTGGTAACATAAACTGTATTTTATGAGATTTCAGGGAAACGATACCTGTACCCCTTGATCGTTTTCTTATTTTCTCTAATAGTGAGACATAACCTATAAGAATAGGAGAAGCGGCTTTATGCCTATCAAATTAAGGAGCATTGTAGAGAGATGAAAAAAATTATAACCCTAGGAATCGCCGCCTTAGTATGCGGCTCTCTGTTCGGCAGCGGTAAGTCCCAACCAGCCCCCACAACGGCACAGCTTAAAATCGTGAATATAGGTATTACCAATGATCCGGGAACGGTAAGCCCCTTATCGGTGAATAATATCATGGCCTACTATGCGTCGAGCATTCTCTTTATGCCTTTGACTGCGGAAACTTCTGACCTGCAAAGGCCCTTTGTGAACCGTTTGGTCGAAAGTATTACCACCGAAGACAACGTTACCTTTACGATCACCCTCAACCGGAAGGTCCGCTGGACCGATGGGGTTCCGGTTACCGCCGATGATGTGATCTTTACCATGAATACCTTTGCCAATCCCCTGGTGGGTATATCGGATCCCAGCGCCTACAAGATTCTCCTCGGTACCGATGAAAGCGGACTCTTCCCCAAAGGAGAGACGGGCATCTCCGGGGTGAAGAAGATCGACGACTACACCCTCACGGTGGAAACCAAATACCCCCTTACCCTGGCTATCTTTAATCTCAATATCGGTACCACCTTGCGGGTCATGCCCAAACATATCCTGGAGAAAGAAAACCCCGCAGGGATCCTCACCTGTAGTTTTTTTCAAAATCCCCAGGTAACGAACGGTCCTTTCAAATTTAAGGAATACGCCCCCAGTCAGTACCTCTCCCTGGAGGCCAATGAAGGTTACTTCTTGGGAAGGCCGAAGATCGACCGCTTGAATTTCAAGATCCTCTCAGGCCCCCAGATCGCGGCCCAGCTTGAGAGCGGTGAAATCGACATGAACTACCCCGGGGTGGGCAATATCCCGGCAGATGACTACGACCGCATAAGCAGTTTACCCCATATCCGGACCAAACGAGGGCTTCCTTCTACGGTACAGGTACTCTTTTACAATAACCGGGTATTGAACCAGGTACAGGTACGCCAGGCCATGGACCTGGCTATTGATAGGCCCGGGATCCTGCACAATGTATTTAAAGGCCAGGCATTCATCACCAAAACCCCGGTTTCAAAACGGATCGAATACTGGAACGAGGCGGCTGCTCAGTATACCTATGATCCGGCTCGGGCCAAAGAGCTCCTTGCCGAATCAGGTTGGGATCTGTCCAAAAAACTCACCTTCCTAGTTCCCACGGGAAACAATACCCGGGAGCGGGTATGCACGATTATTGCGGAGAACTTCAAATCCATCGGCCTCAATGTGGTTATAGAGCGGGCGGATTTCCCCACCACCATGGGCAGGATTCAAAAGCGGGACTTCGATATTTCTATCATTGGTATGCCCGCTAATCCCTTTAATGCGGTCCGCAATCTGCGCTATTATGTGGACTCCCACGATGCCCACACTGGCTATGCAAATCCCGTGATGGACCAGATCCTGGAGCGGATCAATACCAGCGTGGACAGTGAGGTTCTCAAGGCCGCGTATTATGAGGCCCAGGACCTGATTGCCCAAGAGGTTCCGGTTTCCGGGATCTACAGTGAATTGGTCCTACGTGGGGTAAACCAGCGGATAAGCTACGGAGACCTAGAAGACTTTGGGGCGCTCCGAGATTTGGAAAAGTGGGATATTACACCATAAGCGGTAAGTTCGATGTGCATCCCAGGATGCGAGGTTCCGATAGCTTTGAGGATTAGCCCCTCAAAGCCACGTCGTAAGTAGCTCCTGGGGCCGCCAAGCAACCGAAGGCTGTACCCTTGAGTACGGGAGTAGGAAATGGCAAAAACGCTTTTACAGGTAGAGCATCTACAAGTACGGTTTAACATGGAAGCAGGGACCTGCTTCGGGGTGAAGGATGTCAGTTTTTCAGTAACTGAAGGGGTAAACCTCGCCTTGATCGGTGAGTCCGGCAGTGGGAAGAGTGTTACCTCTCTTTCCTGTATGCACCTTTTGGGAAACAAGGGGCGTATTTCTCGCGGGCTCATCACCTTTGAAGGGGTGGATATCACCCATGCAGGGGAAAAGGAGATGCAAAAGTTTCGGGGAGAGCGGATGGCTATGATCTTCCAGGAACCCATGACCAGCCTTAACCCGGTCTTGACCATTAACTTTCAATTATCCGAAGCCCTGCATCTCCATAGCAATCTAAGCAAAAAAGAAATCCAAAACCAGTGCCGCTATCTCTTGCATCAGGTGGGTATTGGGGACGCGGAAAAGGTATTGGCCGGTTTTCCCCATGAACTTTCCGGGGGTATGCGTCAGCGGGTCCTCATCGCGATGGCCATAGCCTGTAAGCCCCGGCTGCTCATTGCCGATGAACCAACCACTGCCCTGGATGTAACCATCCAAGCCCAGATCTTGGAATTGCTTAAGAGCGTCCAAGCAGAGACGGGGATCACCCTCATGATCATTACCCATGACTTTGGGGTGGTAGCGGAAATGGCCGATGAGGTGGTGGTCCTATACGGAGGCTATGCCGTAGAACAAGGGGAGGTCCATGACTTGTTCACCAATCCCCTGCATCCCTATACCCAGGGCCTCCTTAAATCAGTCCCATCCCTGGACGCCTCCATAGATACCCCTTTGTATGCTATTCCAGGGACGGTCCCCCTCATGCTCAAAGAACAGCCGGGCTGTCCCTTCCACGAGCGCTGCCTTTTGGGTACGGCTCGCTGTACCCAGAGCTTCCCTCGCTTACAGGAAAGAACCCAAGGCCATGCAGTGCGGTGCTTCATCGGGGAGGAAGCAGGATGAACAAACCGATACAGCCCCAGCTCCAGCTTAAGGACGTAAAAACCTATTACCCCATAAGAAAGGGGGTGTTTTCCCGGAGCGTGGGGCAGGTGAAGGCAGTGGACGGTGTTTCCTTGAGCATATATCCCCAGGAGACCTTAGGGCTGGTGGGAGAGTCGGGGTGCGGTAAGTCTTCCATAGGCAGAACCATCATCGGCCTTGAGGAGATCACCGCAGGGCAGGTATTTTTCGACGGGGAGAACATAGCCGGTTATTCACATGGGCAGATGCGTTCGGTATGGCCCCGGCTCCAGATGATCTTTCAAGACCCCTACGCTTCCCTGAATCCCCGAAGAACCGTGGAAAGCATGATGAGCGAAATTTTGAGCATACACCAGGTGGTTGCACGAAACGAGATTGAGGATGAGATCGATCGGATCCTGGATCTCATTGGCCTACCGCCTGAGGTGAAACGCCGGTTCCCTCACGAATTTTCAGGAGGACAGCGGCAACGGATCAGTATTGCCAAGGCTATCACGGTGCGCCCTCGATTCCTGATCTGTGATGAGGCTACCTCATCCTTGGATGTCTCAATCCAGGCCCAGATCCTGGAGCTGTTCAAGGATTTACAGCAGAAATTGGGGCTTACCTACCTTTTCATCTCCCACGGACTGGGAGTCGTGCGCTACATCAGTGATCATATCGCGGTGATGTACCTGGGTAAGATCCTGGAACTGGCCCCGCGAATGGCTTTATTCAAGGAGCCCCGCCATCCCTATACCCAGGCGCTCCTCAGCGCTTACCCTGATCCGGATCCCCGGCGGCGGGGCAGAAAGAAAATCCTCTTGTCCGGTACCGTACCGAGCGCTACCAACCCCCCACCGGGCTGCCGCTTTCATACCCGCTGCCCTTTTAGGGAGGCAGAATGTGCGATCTACGAGCCGGAACTGAGCGGCGATGGGGCGCATCGGAGCGCATGCCATTTCAAGATAGGGCTTTCAGATTGGCAGTCCCTGCACGGAGCGGCGGTATAGATGAGGCACTACCTGATCCGTAGGGTTCTGTTTATGATTCCCATTCTGTTTGGGATATCTTTGGTGAATTTTTTCATCATTCATTTGGTGCCGGGGAGCCCTATGGACCTCATGCTCAGTCCCACCATGACCGCAGAAACCCGGGAAATCTTGGAACATAACCTAGGCTTTGATGCCCCCCTGTACCGGCAGTATAGTGCCTGGCTGCTGCAGGTAGTGCAGGGAAACCTGGGGTATTCCTATACCTCCTACCGGCCAGTGGCGCAGATTATCGGGGAACGGATTCCTGCCACGATATTACTCATGGGTAGTGCGCTGATCTTGGGATTGGCCTTGGCGATTCCTTTGGGAGTGATAAGCGCCCTTAAACAACATCAAAGTTTTGATTATCTTGCCACCTTTGTCGCTTTTGTGGGAGTTTCTACCCCGAATTTCTTTCTGGGCTTGGGGTTCATCTACCTTTTTAGCGTGAAGTTTAAGCTGTTTCCCTCAAGCGGTATGTATACCTTGGGCACTGCCGGGGGCTTGGGGGATCTGATCCGGCATCTCGTTATGCCCTGCACGGTTCTGGCAATCAATATTTGCGGCCGTTTTATTCGGTATGTACGTTCCGCTATGCTGGATGTGCTGTACCAGGATTATCTGCGTACTGCCGCAGCAAAGGGGGTACCCTTTTTCCCACGCCTGAGGATCCATGCCTTTCGTAATGCCCTCTTATCCATCATCACCCTCATCGGCCTTGAGATTCCCGCGCTCTTAGGCGGCGCGGTGGTTACCGAGCAGATATTCTCCTGGCCGGGAATCGGTAGATTAACTATGGACGCCATCATGACCCGGGATTATCCGGTATTGATGGGGCTCAACCTTATGGCTGCGGTGATGGTCCTCGCCGCGAGTCTGATTACGGATCTGTTGTACGCCTTGGCAGATCCGCGGATCAAATACGCCTAAAGCACAGGAGGCAGGGGGTATAAGCATGATACCGAATGCGTATGAAACCGGCAGGGTATGGCGCTGTTTTTGTAGACACCGGCTTGCGGTGGGAGGCTTGGGTTTTATCGTGGTCCTCATGGCAGGGGCGCTCTTCGCGCCGCAGCTTGCTCCCCAGGACCCCTATAGGATAGGCAGTGAGTTTAGCGCTGCCCCTAATAAGGAACACCGCTTGGGAACCGATCCCGTGGGACGGGATGTACTCTCCCGGCTCATCTATGGGTCCCGGGTTTCGGTAAGCGTAAGTCTCGGCGCAGTGGCCCTTACCACCTTGCTGGGGATAGTGCTCGGCCTTGAGTCCGGTTATTTTGGGGGGCTCTGGGATATGATCATCATGCGTATCGCCGATGTGTTTATGTCTTTCCCTTCCATGATGCTTATCATGATCGTCAGCAGCATCGCAGGTCCAGGCTTGGACCGCATGATCCTCATCATGGGAATTTTAGGCTGGCCTTCAGTGGCCCGGCTGGTACGAAGCATGGTTTTGTCCATTAAACAACAGGATTATACCAAATCCGCGGTAACCCTGGGCTTTAACTCCCAGCGGATCCTCTTTATCCATATTCTGCCTAATGCCCTGGGCCCTATTTTGGTGAACGCCACCTTTGGGATTGCCCGGTCCATACTCATGGAATCCTCCTTGAGTTTCCTCGGTATGGGGGTAAATCCTCCTACGGCCAGTTGGGGAAACATGCTCACCGATGCCCAATCCTTAAGCACCCTTACTGCCCGGCCTTGGCTCTGGGTACCGCCGGGGCTGCTGATCCTCCTGAGTGTCTTGGCCTTTAACTTTGTGGGGGACGGCCTGCGGGATGCCCTGGATCCCCAATCGCAGCATATCGGGGATAAGACTTTGAAATACTGAGGACGTGCCTTGCATGAGGAGGCCCACGCAGTACCATGAGGGGCTTTTCATCTGCTGCGTACGTCCCCGGCGCTTGAAACGGTCCGACTCTCAGGAGGCAAGCGCTTATCCAGAACCAGCGACCCGGCGGCATTGTCCAAACATCCCGGTAGGTGCAATCTTTGCCTGGGGCCAGTAGGGCAAATTCTCATTTCCTTATTAATCTGGATATAACCGAATCCATACAATAGATAGGGAATTTCAGCCATAGACTTATGGACAGGATGCCATAGGCGTTTCCTTAAGAACAAAAAACCGCCAAGCATCCGAAAAAACGTTCGTGTCTGTTCATGGTTACATTTCTTTTAATTGGGTACTAGCATCCATACCACTCGGCACTCTTCAAGGCCGTCGTTAAAGCTGATGTGTTCCTCCCCCGCCGGGATAAAGGTAGCGGAGCCCGCCTTGGCCTCGAAAACCTGGCCTCCGATCTTGGCCTTTACCGTACCGGAAAGCACAAAGGCGTATTCGTCCTCCCGGTGTATAGCCGACGGGGCGGTCATTCCCGGGGGGAAAACCCCGTATCCCATACGTACCCCCGTTCCCGTGGGGGAGCCGGTAAAGAAATCGGTCATCTCCACCCCGTCGGGCCGCAGGACGTGGGGCAGGGCATCAAATTCACGGATCAGCATGGCTGCCTCCTCACTTCTTATATAACAAAGTTCTCGGGGTCCACCAGGACGCCGTAATCCTCTTCCGCCTGGGCGGGGGAGATGTAGCCGTTTTTTACGTCCATCCGGACCTTTTCGGGGTTTCGCTTTTTGGGGTCCCCGTACCCGCCCCCGGAACAGGTTACCATCCGGACCACATCGTCTTTGTTTAGAACGGTTTGGGCGCTTATGCCCATGGGACCCTCCACAGTGCCGCCGGCGCGGATAAATTCAAAGTAGTTGTAGGAACCGTCCCTGCCCCCGGCAGCGCCCCAGGCGGGGAATTTATTGCGTCCAAAGGAAGCGGAGAAAAACTGGCCGTCGGTGAGGGCCCGGTAGGACCGGACCGCGCCGGACCCGCCCCGGAACTCGCCAGCTCCGGCGCCGTTAGTATGCAGGCTGTATTCGTCAATGCGGATGCCGTACCGGACCTCCGCCATCTCCACCGGTACGTTGTAGGTTTCCCCGTCTCCCACACAGAACTGGCCCACCTCACCGTCCTTCCCTCGGGAAGCGCCCCAACCGCCGCCGGTGGGCTCCACGATCAGGAAGGGCTGGCCCGAACGGTGGTGGAGCCCCGAGAGGATCACCGCGCATACCGACAGCATGTGGCCTGCGCCGAGGTATTCGGGGAATACCGGGGCCAGGGCCTTCCAGACCGTGTCCAGGGCGTAGAGCATGCTCTCGAAGTAGCAGGACGTCGGGGCCGGGGCGTCGCATTTCAGCACCGACCCTTCCCCGGCAATGACCCGCATGGTACGGAAGACCCCGTCGTTTACCGAAAGGCCCGGGTTTATGATGGACATATAGGCCACCTTGACCCCGGCGCAGAGGGAACTGTAACCGGTATTGATGGGACTTGCCACCTGGGGGTTGCTGCCGCTGAAATCGGCGGTGAATCCCGCTTCGTCAATAGTTACCTTCACTTTGATCTTCACTAGATTGCCGTGACCGTCATCATCCATAAACTGTTCCGCCTCGTAAACTCCCCGGGGCATTTCCGCCAGGCGCGAACGGGCGGCCATCTCCCCCTGATCCATGAGCCGGGCCATGGACTTGAGCAGGACCTCCTTGCCGTATTTGTCACAGAGTTCCACCAGCCGGGCGAACCCGGTCCGGAGGGAGGCTATCTGCCCCCACATATCGCCGTTGGCGGAAAGGGGAAACCGCACGTTCACTCCGATGATCTCGGTCAGGGTGGCGTTGATCTCCCCGGCGTCCACTAGCTTTACCCCGGAAAAACGCAGCCCCTCCTGAAACACCTCGGTGGAATTGGTGGTAAAGGAACCCGCCGCCATGCCCCCCACATCGGACCAGTGGGCCTTGTTCCCCACAAAGGCGATGATCTCTCCCTGGTAAAACACCGGCATCACCATACCGATGTCGGAAAGATGGGTACCGCCCCCCATGTAGGGATCGTTGATGAGGTAAATATCCCCGCTGTTCATGGATTCCTTACCGAATTTCCGGATGATTTCGCCGATCATCGGGGATATCATGCCGATAAAACCGCAGGCGCCGTTGCCCTGGGTGAGGAGATCCCCCGCTGCGTCGGCGATACCGCAGGCGTAGTCCAGGGTTTCGTAGATAATCGGGCTCATCGAGGTCTGGGCAAAGGCATAAAACACCTCGTCCCCGATGGCGATGAGCGAATCCTTTACAATATCGAGGGTTACCAAATCAATCGCGGCCATTATTTCACCTCCATTTCTATAATCAGGTTACCGTACGCATCCACCCGGAGGGTTTGACCGGCCCCCACCAGGGCGGCGGCGGCCTTTTCTTCGATCACGGCGGGCCCCTCCAGCTTCGCCCCGGCAAAAAGGGCCTCCCGGTCATACACCGGGGTATCCTGCCAGCCCTCCCGGGTAAAATACACCCGCCGCCGCTCTTTCAGGGCCTCCGCCGTTGATCCCTGCCGGAGGGGCAGCTTGTGGAACTCCGGCTTATCCATCCGGCTGTGGGCCGCCAGGTGGAGGTTGACGATCTCCACCGGCGTCCCCTCCAGCCGGTAGGTATAGTAGTGTTCGTGGGTTTCGTGAAACCGTTTTACGATTTCCGCCTTTGCCGCCCGGTCCCAGGAAGGGGCGGGGGTTTGGAGCTTCACCGTATGCTCCTGCCCGGCGTAACGCATATCGGCGTAATAGTCGTAGGCCATATCCGTTACTCCCTGGGCGACAAAATCCTCCCGGGCGGTACAGATCAGGGCTTCCCACAAGCGGTCAAGCTCTTCGGGAGGGGCCTCGTCGAGGAGGCTGATTTTGGTGCGGATATAGTCGTGGCGCATATCGGTCATCAACATGCCCCATGCGGAAAATACCGCCGCAGCCAGGGGGATCACGATTTTACGGATCCCCAATTCCCCGGCCAGGGCGGAGGCGTGCATGGGCCCGCCCCCGCCAAAGGCGACCAGGGTGAAGTCCCGAGGGTCGTAACCCCGGCGCACGGATATTAACTTGAGGGCGTTGTACATATTCGATTCCGCCACCCGGATAACGCTGACCGCCGCCTCTTTCGCGTCCATTCCCAGGGGTTTACCCACCCGCTCCGCCAGGGCCCCCTCCACGGCGGTCATGTCCACGGTTCCTTCAAAATTTGCCGGGGAGAGCCGCCCCGCCACGAGGCAGGCATCGGTGGTGGTGGGTTCCAGGCCGCCCCGACCGTAGGCCACCGGGCCGGGCAGGGCCCCCGCAGACCGGGGCCCCACCTTGAGGGAACCCGTATCGTCGATCCACGCGACAGAACCGCCGCCATTTCCTATCTCCACAATATCCACCACGGGGATCATAATGGGGTAACCAGCATTACGGTCGTTCCGCTCAATCCGATAGCTGGTGGTGATCTTCACCTCCCCCCGGTCAATGAGGGAACATTTGGCGGTGGTCCCCCCTACATCAAAGGAGATAAGCTGTCCTTCCCCCAGGGCTTTCCCCAGGACTGCGGCGCCGAAGACCCCGGCTACGGGCCCGGATTCCACCATGTTGATAGGGGTGGTTTTGGCGCCCCCAAAGGGGGTGGTTCCGCCGTTGGACTGCATAAAAAATTTACCCCCCCGCAGCCCCACCTTGTCCAGTTCCTGTTCCAGGTTGCGGATGTACCGGGATGCCACGGGGCCCACATAGGCATTCAGGGCGATGGTGGAGGTTCGTTCATACTCCCGCCACTCCCGGGTTACCTGGGTCGAAGGGGTGATAAAAACATCCGGCAAAAGATCCTTGAGCGCCGCCGCAGTCTCCCGCTCGTGCATGTCGTTGGCATAGGAGTTGATAAAGCAGATTGCCGCCGCTTCCACCCCCTCTTTTCTCAGGGCCTCCGCGGCCTTGACCAGGTCCTCCCGGTTCAGGGGCGTGAGGACCTCGCCCTCGGCGTTTATGCGCTCCTCAACCTCAAAGCGGAGGTACCGGGGGATAAAGGGCCGGGGCTTGGCAAAGACCAGGTTGAAGAGATCCGGCCGGTTGCACCGGGCGATTTCAAGCACGTCCCGGAAGCCCCTGGTGGTGATAAGGGCGGTCTTTGCCCCCTTCCGCTCCGTTAAGGCATTGATGATGGTGGTGGTTCCGTGGATAAAGGCGCTTATTCCGGCGGGATCTATCCCGCTTTTTTCCAGTGACTGGATGACCCCCCGTTCAAAATCCGGCGGCGTGGTATCACCCTTGACCGTATACACCTTTCCCTGCTGGTCCAGGGCAACCAAGTCCGTAAAGGTTCCGCCAATATCCGTTGCAATCCGCATACACTCCTCCCCCTTCCATACGAATGTTCCTGCATTATACTAAAGTGATGGGTGAGTTACTAGTGGTCGGCTGATTAGGCTCGCAATTTTACATTTAACACAATATATGGAATTTAGGGCCATTTTTCCACATTTAGTGGTAAATGTTAAATTGCGGTGATTAGGCTAACCTGATATGGGCAATTAAAGAAATTTAACCACGAACAGACACGAACAAAAGAAAAATCGGAAGAAATCAGTACTCTCGAAGCAAAAGTTTCTGAGGTTCGGGTGAAATGAAGCCAATGTTCCGGAAATAATCCCCAATATGAACGGACGATACACCCCCTTCGGGTGGTTCCTGATTTTTTCTTAACCATGCTTTTAGCCTCATCAGCCTGCTAGGTTGTCAGGCCATGCCAGAAACCCATGCGCACATAGGTGATGGAAATCCCGGGCTTTTTACTGGGTTTTCCAAGAACTTATCCAAATTTGACCAATATATTATAAAATCTATATAAATACAATAGGTAATCCCCCGGCTTTGCCGGGGATACCTGACTGACCAGGTCTGTTTCGCGTCGGAAAAAGCCCTGGATATATGTTCTACACGTCCGCGACGGCGGCCTCTGTCGAGGATGATGAAACCAGCCTTTACGGACAGAGCCCTCTCTATCTTTCGATTTTCCATGACGAAATGCAAATTTCCCATGCATACCTTTTATTTTATATCGTTGTTGAATTTAACCCCAAAGTAGCCTATAGTAATTACAGCAAATTTTTCAGGAGGCATATAGTATGCCCAATCCTAAAAAGCCACCCGCCAGGAAAACCGTAACCGCCATCTCCCATTTACCGCTTTTTACCAGGAACCGCTCTTAATTTTTTAACTATCCGCATTGATAAAAAAGAGTTTTATCCCTTCATTCGGGAAACGGCGTTTTATTTTCCCCACAACAGCTTTTACCATTTCTGCATCCTGATTAGTCAAATAGCTGATTAAAAGAAAGTTTGTCTCGGGCCAGGTAGGGCTGCTCAGGCGGTATTGGGTTTTTCCCTTCCCGTGTACCACCGGAAGCAGCGTGTAATAAAAGTGGTGTATCCCCGCTTCAAGGGCGCCGATGATTTCTTCCTCCACCGACTTGTTCGCCATTAATTCCATCCGCTTCATTGGTCTGCATCCTTTTTGATGAGCTTTCGCTGTTTTCCCCGGTGTTCGTTGATGAAGGAATACATGACGGGAATAAAGAACAGCGTGATGAAGGTGGAGGACGTTAAACCGCCTATGACGGTTAGTCCTATGGGCTGAATCATCATGGCGGATTT
>JAITJS010000077.1 GCA_031278815.1 Treponema sp. | reverse complement strand
ATCCGCATCATTTAGGTTCGGTTGTAATTCTCTCATACAACTGATTATAGCACGTCTCTATTCCCTTGTCTGTATTTGTCTGAACAGTAGTACAGCGGTATATCGTTTTCATGCAGCGCCCCCAGCGGGAAATACGCCCTTGACGCGAGTGCACTGCTAAACTGTTCCCTGTCAACATTCGTTACAACCCCGTCCCCGTTGAACGGTCTATCTTTGCGTCCGCAAGAGCAGGCGCATCTACAAAAGTACCGTCATCGTTTACGATTATCCCGCCCTTCGAGGCTTCTTTGGGCGCATAGCTCCCGTCAGTTACCCAGCTTATCGGGTTTATCAGCACGTTTGACGGATACGCAAATGGGTCTGTACCGTCAATAACCGGGGAATTGGTGTTGTACGATATTATGACGCCCAAATCGTCCGCATTCAGCGCCGGTTTCATGTGGGGAAACAGTTCGTAAACCGTTTCCGGTATAGGCATACCTATCAGGTAGGCTGCTATCATCCTTTCGTACACTTCCGGCTTATCCCGCAAATACAGTGCGATAAGCCCGGCCATCACAATTGAGCCCTGGGAATGATCGGCAAGCATGAAGGGTTTACCGTTGTTGTAATGTTCAATGGAGTAGTCAAAGGCCGCCATAGCGTCTGTCAGTGGTACGCCGCCAAAGTATCCAAGCGCGTCAGGCAACTGCTGTGTTTCGACATACGATACGACGAATGAGGCGTCAAGCTGACGGTAAACCGGCGCGTAGATGTTTCCCGCCGTGCCTTGCGACATAAGCCGTACAGCACAAAAAGCGCGGTGGCACCGCAAACAAAAACGCGTATTCTTTTCATAAAACCATTTTCCCGCCCGCCGGCGGGTAGGCGGGTGCGCCCAACTGGTCGTTATAGAAAGCCCTGTTGAAGGCGCTCAGGTCAAACTGGTCGATGAGGCAGTTCACGGGGTGGTGCGAAGGAACCGAGAATGAGTTGTTCCTCAAGACAGACGGTAAGGAATAATCCCTAGGATGTATTAAAGTATTTATAACGGGCCATAGTAGCTAGAGTATAGCATAGTTTTTGGTATTTGAATAGTTTTCCGACAATCTCTACCCCCTCGGTTCCACCGTGGTGCATGACGCGCTTTCCCAGATTACCGGCGTCGGCAGCGTGGAAATCTCCGAGGGACAGCGGCGGGAAATCCCGGCGGGAATATCGGCATAGACGGGGAAGACATACCGCAAATAGGTCTGTTAAAAATCAGTGATAAGGTCCCCCTTTTGATAGGATGTTTCCGGGAGGGCAGACGGGAGATTACCTAGGGGCCAGAACGACTTGTTCAGCGGGAACAGGATGGAACTGGTGAAGTGGGGAGAAGTAACGATAAAAGCCGCGTCAACGGTGAGGGGGTGGCGTAAGGAGGAAGGGCGGTGGCAGCCATGAAGCGAGCGGGGTATATACCGGAGCCTGCAGGAGCGTTTGGGGGAGGAGTCAACCGCCGCCGCGGGTAGTGTTTTGGTGGATTCGGAAACTTCGTTTCCGTAGACGTACGGGATACTCCCGGCGCGGTATTGCGACCAGAAAAACGTCTTGGGAACCCACAGATACCGAGGTCCTTGCAGGGAGGCCCTGTGACCAACTGGGGGTTGAGCGGAACCATGGACTGAACCGGGCCCGTCTGGTGCAAGCATTACGGCTTGCCGGTATCAGTATGCTTGAGGACGCGAACCACTTCCTGCTTGAAACCTATCCGGCTTGATGGCAGCTGCTCAATGTTCGGTAAGGGCAACATGCTCCTTGTTAAGGAACTACCTATACCACCAAAAGGCCCAATCAGTCCAAGCCCGGCATGAGCCAGGGGGACATTGCTGCAGGTCGTTGATATAGGGGAAAACAGCATATCTGCATAAAGGAGCATAAAGTAACAAAAAATGATGAAAAAACATCAAAAATATGTAACACTTACTTGAAAAATATGTTAAAATGATGGATAGATTTTGATATTCCCCAGTGAATTTCTAGCAGGAATTTAGAGGAAGGGAATACATTTTGAAGGAGTAATGTTATGAAACGATTTGTCTTTTTCTTACTGGTAATGGGTATAGGGGTATCATTGTTCGCTCAAAGCCAATTACCGGAACATCGTTTTGCGTCAGGGGACTGGAGTATTCGTGATGACCGGGCCTACCAGAATGACGCAAATGCTCGGCTTGCTAAAGTCAATATTCAAGTCCCCCAAAGTGGATCTATGCTGTATGAGTTCAATGTCCGGTATGAGTCAGGTGCCGAAGATGGACATGGGGGATTTGGATTGCACCTCTTTGCCGATAAGGTATACGACGGCCCTTCCTGGGGTAGCGGTAAATCCTACCTAGTATGGCTCAATTATGATGAAAATCCTTTAAGCGATGCTATTCCCAGGGGGTTAAGCGGTCAGGTTTACCGGAGTTATACCAATTCTTGGATGGAGCTGGTGCAAAGTATTGATCTAAACCAGTTTGCAGACCTTTTGACCATCGATAATCTGGCAGAGGCCGTATCTTTTAAAATTTGGGTAAACGGTGATACCGGAGAAGT
The DNA here is from genome assembly GCA_031278815.1 of Treponema sp. Classification (GTDB taxonomy): domain Bacteria; phylum Spirochaetota; class Spirochaetia; order Treponematales; family Breznakiellaceae; genus JAIRLU01. The sequence continues at coordinate 1,678 of JAITJS010000077.1, read as the reverse complement.
TCGGGTGTATGACCCCACAGATCCGTATCTTGCGACGTATTATTATTTCGATTTAGATAAGAAAGACGTACCCCTGAAGGGAGATTGGGTGGCCCTACGGACCAATGGGATTAAGTTGTCCTTTGCCCCTGAGCAATAAAAAGTAACCCCTTTTGGGCTGATCCCCTCTCAAAACCTTCAGATAGGCGGGTTTTAGAGGGGAGTTATTTTTTTAAGAAGCTTACTGTCCAAGTCGCTCAAGAATTGTTTCATTTGCCTATCCCATGAAGGAAGGGGTGTAGGTTTTCTCGGATCGATCAGCAGGTAAAATCCTCAGGTGGGTAAATGGAGCATATTAAAAGAAGTGTACCATATAGCAGGCCGTGCTGTGCCTTCTGTTTGCGGTCAAGATAAATCCTGACCTTTATATACTAACCTATCTGGACGATACTGGATTTGAACCAGTGACTTCTACCGTGTGAAGGTAGCACTCTCCCGCTGAGTTAATCGTCCAAGAACAAGAACAAAATAATCTTGTCAATAAAATACCACCCATACCCTATTGGTGTCAAGAGGGGGAGAGGGCCAATCCTATTAAAAGCATAAAAAATTTGTTGGTCCTGCGTATCTTAGCCTAAAGCTTGTACTGGTGAGCAGAGTAGGGTATCCTTTTTAGCATAATGACCAAAGCTTTCATCACATCTTGGAAAGACCTTCCTGAACCTCTCGCAAGCTCAATTGATGCCGCAGAGGCATCCTACATAGAAACCATCACGCAATCAGGAGGCCTCCCTTTGAGGGTAAGTCCCTACTTTGCATCCCTGGCCAGACCAGATAAAACCGATCCGATACGACGGCAATTTCTTCCCCATCCGGCAGAAGATGTGCCTGATCCTTTTGCCTTACCAGATCCCTTGGGGGAAGCCTTGTATCAAGCTGCACCCCGGCTCATCCATCAATACCAGGATCGGGCCTTGCTCCTGGCAGGAGGAACCTGTGCTGGGTATTGCCGCTATTGTTTCCGTCGCTTGTGGATACAGCAGCCCAAACGCTTTATCGGCAAGGAGGAACTGATTCCTGTTCTGGCCTATCTCAAAGCCCACCCGGCAATTCAAGAAATCCTCATCTCCGGTGGGGATCCCTTGATCGCAGAGGATGGACGCTTGGCAGCGCTTTTCAGCGCCTTACGGGATACAAGGCCAGGAATCCTGCTCAGGCTTTGTACCAGGGTTCCTATTACCAACCCAAGCCGGCTCACCAAGGAAACCATCGAACTCTTAAAAACCTACCGCCCCCTGCGTCTGGTGATACAGAGCAACCACCCGCGGGAACTGGCAGAACCGGCTCAGGAAGTGCTTACTGCCTGTGTGGACCAGGGGATTCCTGTGCATGTTCAGACCGTATTGCTTCGAGGCATCAATGATAACGCCGACGTCTTAGCAGCTTTTTTCCGGGAATGCCTTGATTTGGGGCTTTCTCCCTACTACCTCTTCCAATTGGATCTGGCCCCGGGTACTGCCCATTTCAGGGTACCCCTCAAAATAGGGCTTGCCTTGTACCAAGCATTACAGGGCCGCATCTCAGGCTTGGGACTGCCGGTTTATGCGGTAGACCTCCCCGGAGGCGGCGGCAAGATCCCCCTGCATGAAGGGGTGATAGCCGGAGAACGGGAGGAACCAAGGGGTCCGGTCTACCTACT
>JAITJS010000092.1 GCA_031278815.1 Treponema sp. | reverse complement strand
GCCATGCAGGGGGAGAAACACAAACGGGTCCGCCATGATTTGGCCCGGCATCCGGTCATCATCGGTCACGAATTCTGCGGTACCCTTATACAGGTGGGCCCTCAATGGGCAGATACCTTCAAAGCGGGGACTCGGTTTGCCATACAGCCTGCCCTCAATTATCCGGGTCCTCCTGGTCCTGATGGAAGCCCTGGGCAAGGAACCCTCTGGGCACCGGGCTATTCATACCCCTATACCGGTGGGGCTGCTACGTTCATTATCATTCCCTCAGAGGTGATGGAGATGGCTTGCCTCTTGGAATACCCGGGAGATACCTTTTACCTCGGTTCTCTGGCAGAACCGGTTTCCTGTATTGTGGGAGCGTTTCATGCCCAGTACCACACCCCGACCGGTTCCTATGTGCATCGTATGGGTATTGTGCAGGGCGGTTCCTTGGTCCTCTTGGCAGGGGTTGGACCTATGGGACTGGGGGCGATTGATTATGCCATTCATAATCCCCATAGACCCTCCCGTTTGGTGGTTACTGATATTGACGATACGAGGCTACGCCGTGCCCAGCAGCTTTTAAGCCCTGCAGAGGCGGCCCGCCAAGGAGTAGAGCTCCTCTATGTCAATACCAAAGACATGGCAGATCCCCTGGTTAACCTTACCGCTCTCAACCAGGGTAGACGCTATGATGATGTGTTTGTCTTTGCCCCGGTGAAATCCCTGCTCGAATTGGGGGATGCCCTCTTGGGCCCTGATGGATGCCTCAACTTCTTTGCCGGCCCTACAGACCCCTCTTTTTCTGCACTCTGTAACTTCTACAATGTCCACTACGAAGCCCATCACCTGGTGGGGACCTCTGGGGGAAATACGGAGGATATGAAAGAGGCCCTGGCCATGATGGCCAAGGGGGAACTCAACCCCGTATTCATGGTTACCCATGTGGGGGGCCTTAATGCGGTTCCTGAGACCACCATTAAGCTGGATACCCTTCCCGGCGGTAAAAAGCTCATCTATACCCATAAAAACATGGAACTTACGGCAATTGAGGATTTTGCGCAAAAGGGTAAAACCGATCCCTTCTATGCCCGCTTGGCCACGCTATGCCAGGATCATCAGGGGCTCTGGAACAAAGAAGCTGAAGCCTATGTACTGGAACATGCCCCGGAAATATAGGATACAATACCGCACTATCCCACCAAGAACACAGAGGTAACTATGGCCCAACAGGGAGGCGCCCAAACCGGCTCGGTTTGGGAACAGCCTCAAACTCCTTTGGCCTCCGGCTAAGTGAAGTCGACCGTACGGGAAAGGTCGTTTGTGGTCTTGTGTATTTTTCGGATCAGGTCCGCTTCTTCTTTGGAAGTCAGGTTTCTTTGGTACCTGGGGCGAAGCACCACTCCATCCGCTATGGCGTAGTAAAGAATTTCACCCCTAATCCACACTTGCAAAATCTGTACGAGGGAATAGTCGTCCGCTTTTAGCTTTGCTATTAGAACATCGTATACACCGCATTCCTGTTCCCTGAAGACCGAAGCTATATACTGGCTGTTATGGGATACTTTACCGTTACAGTCGTTCAGGTAATCGGTTATATCTAGTAATGAACGGGCGATTTGGCCTGTAAAAAACACATAGCCTTCCAAATTGAGATCCACTTCGAATGGTTGGTACATTTTATGAACATTGTAATCCAATTGAGCCATCATATGAGTAATCGTAATGACATCGTAAAAAACACTGCAAACATCCTTACAGTTCCACGCGCTGAAAAAGATGCGGTTGCTGTTGCGGTATCGCAGCTTATACTGGCAGTCCAACATTAAACCACAGAGGTTTTTTTCCTGTTTGGTAGAGCTGTACTGGTAACTTATTTCACTGTGGATATCGTTCGTATCGGTCGTCTTTCTTTTAGCAGGGATGGCGCCTGAGTCCATTCTTAGAATAAGGTTCTCTGCCATCTGTTTTTCGATGTCATTAAGAACAAAAATACTCTCTATCGGCATAATTTTTCCCTCTTTCTATTTCTGTAGAATTTAAAAATATTTGTCAAGGGGAAGGATCTTTTCCCGTAAGAGGTTTTCAGAGAGGGCATCATTGGTGGCCCTGGTTCCTCTTCAACCGCCACTTAAAAATTTCGAACATTCTGCTCTCATACCCTTATGGAAAGGATGAATGGCGGCGGAATTCCGTGAACAGTTGACTATCAGGTATAACCGAGGAAATATAGAAGCGCTCTTGATTAAGACCGGCTGGTAACCAAATGAGAAGCTGCGGTGGAGGCACAGGAAAAACATCAGATACCGGGATACCGGGCTCACCAGGGTGTCGGTTCTGAGATCCTGTTGATAACCCGCATATCTCCCTCCAAAGACTGGGGGGGACTCCCCCTCAACACCAGATACAGGAGCGGGAAACCGTGAAGGCAAGGGAACCGCATTCCCATATAGGGGTAAGCGCACTACAAGCAGGGGGAGCATTTTTTAAATCCCTAGGGTCTAGGGCAGCGGCCGAGGGGCCTTAAGGATATCCTCTATCTGTTCATAGGGAAGCAATACCTCGATAGAACCCATCACATAGGGGGCTATCTCATAGGGATCCCAGTGGAAGCCTAAGCCTTCTGCGGTGAGGAAGAAATTATCCGGTACTGCCACCTCGTCCTCAAAAAAGCCCCCTTGGGAAAGGGGCTCATCCTCTTTAAGGTTCGCTTGTGTTCGTAATGCCTGGGCAATAAGCGCTTCCAAGCGAGACCAGGCATCCGCTTGGATAAGATCTTCAAGGACAAGGCCTTGCACCCTCTCTGCATCCTGGACTATGACAAAATAACGCTTCTCCCGCATACCGTGGGCGCCTCCCTGGTAATATTCCCGGTTCCGGCTGAGGATCATAAGATCGGAACGGGGAGACTGCGCCTCCAGAGTTTCGGTATACTCCCAATTCAGGGTCTCTGAAAACAGATCCCCCTCCTCACCATCAAGGAAAACTGGGGGATCCTTCATAGCAGAATACTCATCTCCATACAGGGTAATGAGCTGCTCCATATATGCCTGGGGACTAAGCCCGTCGTATAAAAGCTCTTGGATAAGATCCCCCAGAGGACCGGAAACATCAGATACCGTGATATTCAGGGTCATCTGAGGACTTCCTGCTTCCTTTTCAGGATAGAGGAGAATGATCCGCTGTTCCGTATGGCTCAAGAAACCGGGCGCTTCCAGCGAGGCTTGGGGAGCTTCGGGCTTTGGGGCGCCGGTACACCCGCTGCTGAGGAGCATGGTTAGGGCTAGGACCCCTAGGCCATGCTTTTTTTGTATTTTTTTTGTGTTTTGCATAGGGTAATTATAGTATATTCTGTACCCCGCTTCAGGCTTATTAGGGAAAAACGTTAAAGACTTCTATGAGCGCCGACTATCCAGTCCGCTTGGGCCTTCATAAGGCCCCATTCCTTACAACGCTCATCGTAGACCGCAGCAAAACCCATTCCTGCGGCCCGTACCCCTGATAAGGCATGGTAGGCGTCTTCAAAGACGATACAAGCGGCGCTCTCCAGTCCAAGCTGCCTTGCCGCATCCTGCCATATACCGGGGAAGCCCTTGTCCTTGGATACCTCATCGGAGTAGAGGATGGCGGAAAAGAAGGGACGCAGCTTGTGGCGCTCAAGAAAGCCTTCGCAAGCTGTGGGAAAAGAGGACGTAACTATGGCCAGTTTTAGCCCCTTCCCGTACAGTTCCTTTACCAGGGCCGCGGTCTGTGCTTTGAGGGGTACCGTTGTTTTATAGCATTCCAGCACCAGGCCCTCCCATTGGGCTAGGATCTCCTGCGGGGAGTACTCAAACCCATAGGAGTGGATCACGTACTGCGCAGCGGCTTGCAAGGGTAAGCAGGCAATATTCATTTCCAGATCTTCCTCAGGGATTTTCCCCTCTGCCGAAAGCCAATCCCGGCACAGCGTATCCCACAAAGGCATGGAATCTGCCAGGGTACCGTCAAGATCAAAGATCGCCCCCTGATACTCGTATATAGTTTTTTTCATCCCTTCCTCCTTCGGCTCTCCACCATACACCGTAAGTTCCTGGTCGCTGCCTCAATATCCACCTGTGATAGGATAAGCGCGATGCCCGTGCGTTGGGCTGCAAAGGCACCCCCCCCGATGCAGAAAGTCAGCAATAAGAGCAGATCTGTCCTGATCGCCCGTTTATTCATACCCCCAAGATACCAAAGGAAAGGGTATTAAGAAAGGGGTAGCGTTACGCATAGTACCATTTTTCATAAGATAACGCGAAGCTCATATCAGGTAAAACCATCCCGGTCAGGGGAGGGGACGAATTTCCTCATTCGGACCTAAAAACAGCCCATTGGTAACTACTTTCTGCTTGCCGCTAACTACCTCCGGCGTAAACGCGCATAAAATATTCAAAGGAAAAGAACACGGCACAGTATATGGAGGGTGCGCGTGCGGGCATGAAGACGCTCAAAACGCGGAAGGAGTTCATAAGGGGTATAGTGTGTCAAGGGATTAATGGCGTAGCACCGAAAAACGGCGCCAGGCTTGCAGGGTAGAGGCGACCAGAAACCGCCCGGTGAGGGAGAGGGGTAAAGCGGGGAGTAGCGTCTTTGGGGAGGAGATCCTTTAGGAGCGGGTCAGCCAGGATCCAGGTAAGCTGAGGGGTGGATAGCGCTTGACGGGCTTCGTCTTCAGTGGAGAAAAGAATATCCCCAGGGCCGAGGAGGTCTTTGCCTTGGGAGAAAAAGGTCCCTATACCAACCGGGCCGGAAGCGACTTCGGTTTCAAGGTAGGAACGAAAGGAGGAACAGAAGAGGGCTTCCCCCACAATCATAGTTTCCGACTTTTGATCCGATGCGACTTGGATCGGGGGAAATTGATACGCCGATTTTTCGCCGCTGCTCAAGAGTTCAAAGGCAGAGAAGATCCGATCCTGTTCCCGCTTGCCTATGGGAAGGCCCACCACAAAGGGTATATCGAAGCGTTCTTCAAAAAAACGGGCAAGGGGAAGGGCTGCGGCAGTGACCACCCAGTTGAGTTCCGCGACAGTGGATTCTTTTAGGACTTCCCAAGAGGATCGTTCCCCCCATAGGGCCAGCCGGGTGAATCCTTCGGCGCTAAGCATGGCCTCTAGGATGTCCAGGCTTGGGTCATCAAAGCCGTCCAGGGCTGAGGCGCCTAAGATGTTAAGGGTCCGTCTGATTCTTCGCGGGACCTTTTCAAGAAGCCGTTTTGCGATGGCCAGGTAGGCATCCCGCTGACCCTGGTCGTAATAATGCAATCCATTGGTGGGAAAGCCAAAGGTGGGAAGCCCGGTTTCATGTTCCACCAGGGAGGCGAATCCCTTAAAGTCAAAACCTATCACCATGGGTACGGGGCTGCCAATGACGCTGACGCAGGGAGCGTGCATGTTCCGCAGGGCCGCCTTGATTTTTTCCAGGAGCCTGCCGTCATCCCCCATGATGGCATCCATCTCCCGTAGTCCGGAACAGAATATGGGGCTGGAGCTCCCGAACCACCGAGGCTCGTCATACCCCGTATAGGTACCGGTACAGCCTGAGGCGTCGTGGAGAACCGTGAGAGCCCCAAGATCGTGGAAAACCGACGCTACTCCAGAATAATCCGGGGAGAGGGGCGGTAGATCGAATAATAGGTGACTCATCTGCTTTCCTTAACCTAAACCACCAAGCCGTACTCTCTGACCTGCTGGCGGAGATCCGATCTTCCTTCTCGGGCAAATCGAATCAGTAGGTCCAGCACACGGGTATACCCTTCAAAACCGAAAAGCTGCTCGTCAAAGGCCAGCGGTACGGTAACGGGCGCAGCGGTGGCGTAACCCGCCTCAAAGCCCACCGCTATATCCACCAGAGGCTCTGCGGGACGGGAGCCGCATTTCCGCGGGTGATTGGGATTAACCACGGTTATATCACCATTGAACTGGGCCAGTTCCCAAAGGCTGGGCTTTTCAAATTCCGGGAGTTGGTTAGCATAAATCCGGTGTACTTTGATACCCGCCTTGACCAGGGCCAAGGCCAGGTTGAAGGGGGCGATAGTCACCGTTGAATCAATAGCAATCCGGGCGTCTCCTAAAACGGCACGGACCTGTTCCTCCCGTTCTTCCGCCTTTTCTTGGGCAGCAACTAAAAAAGATTCCGATTTTTCTTTCGTCCCAGTCCCGGCGGTTTTTCCCGGGGCGTCAAGGGTTTCCAGAAAAGCAAAAAGCTTGCGATACCTTGCTAAGATGGTACCTTTGTCAAAAGCCATAAAGGACGGGCTCCAAGGGATGCCCAATCGGGAACTCAAATCCTCTGCGGCAGCCCTTCCCTCGGGTCTGAGGAGGAGGGCCGCCGTGCTTTGGGACATACGCCGAAAGCTCTCAAAGTCGGGACAGTATTCAGGATGCCGAATGGGGCCGAAGCCGAAAAAATCCAAGACCCCGGCCAACTCCGAATTGTGGGCCGGGGGACGGTAGGAACCAAGAATGATGATGCCTCGGTCTTTTGTTGCCGGAAGGTCCAGCAATTCGTACATGGTTTTTTGTACCCCGAGTCCCGGCGGCAGTTTGTTATCGAGGCTGATGGGGTTCATTCGAGCCAGTCGTATAGGGATACCATGTTCTGCTTCCATCCGCCAGAACGCCGCGGTATGATCGGTCCCCAGAAGATCGTCGATGCAGCTCATGAAGATCATCAGTGCCTTGGGCTGGGGTTTTATCCGGCGCAGTATTTCCCGGACCCCCCGTTCAATTTCCGCTTCATAGTCCCCCAGGGTGATTTCAGTATCGTTGATACACAGGTAACTGATTCTTTTCTTGTACCCCTGTTCTATAGCGGCGATGGCCCCGTGGCGTCCGCAGGCTGGAGGGCAGACAAACAGAAGATGGGCTTCCGGAACCAGCAAGGCAACCCGTACCACCCCCCAGCCACCGTGGGCAGGGGAACAGTAGTGCAGCGTCGCCTGAGACGCGTCCTTCCCCAGTACCCGGTCCGGGTTGACGGCAAGGTCCGCTATTGAAAGTTCATCGGTGTAAAAATCACTCATGACACCGCCCGTTCTCCCATTAAGAGGCCCGCCAGGTTGCGATAGATCTTGCTCATTTCGCTTGAAGGGAATTTTTCCAGCACCGTTTTTCCCTCCACTTCGGCTTCCTGAACTAAGGAACACCGAGGCACCTCCCCGATAATTTCGGTTCCGATCTCCCGGGCCGCCGTTTCCGTCAGGGCCCGTTCGTTTTCGATATTGCGTCGGTTTAGGATGATGCCGCGTAAGGTGGCATAACTCCTGCCGGCAAAATTCTCTATGGCCCTGGCGATGTTGTGGGCCGCGTAAAGGGCCATCAGCTCCCCTGAGCTGACTATGACCACCTCGTCGGCATAACCTTCCCGCATGGGCATGGCAAAGCCGCCGCATACCACGTCACCGAGTACATCATACAAAACGAGGTCGGGCTTATACATCTCGTAGGCTCTAAGCTCCTCTAACTTTTCAAAAGCCGCAATGATACCTCTGCCGGCGCAGCCTATACCGGGGGTGGGACCTCCAGCCTCTACACAGAGGACACCGTTAAATCCGGGAGAGACCATATCTTCCAGTTTTACCGTATCTTTCTTTTCCCGGAGCATATCCAGGACCGTCCTGATACTCTGACCAGCGGTCAAGTTTTTCGTAGAATCCGCCTTGGGATCGCATCCTATCTGCATGACCATAAAGCCTTCCATAGAAAGGGCCGCAGAGAGGTTCGACACGGTAGTGGACTTTCCGATACCTCCTTTACCGTATACGGCAATTTTTTTCATAGCAGGCTTCTCCAACAATTATGAATATCTGAGGAGTGGCTTTAGACACCGATTGACTAGTTACTATCTAACCCAGATATATCAATAGTAAGATAGGAGGATTGCCTAAAGCAAGGGGTTTTAGCGTTTTCATAAAAAGTTATAAATGACTAATAATACGCTTGACATCGGATATGCTATTTTGTATTATTTTGTTAGATAAAACTAATAATAGGATATTTGGTGATAATGACCGGAGATAGCAAAAATGTGATGCTTCAGGGCTTGTTTGCGTTTATGGTGATAAGTGCGGTTGTACTGTCCCTTTGTATAGGCCGCTACCGAATACATGTTTATGATGTATTGTGCCTATTTTCAGGCTTGCCTGTGGCGGATACAATGGCTGCCAATGTCGTTTTCGGTCTCCGGCTTCCCCGGATCATTATGGCCTTCACTGTGGGGGCAGGGCTTTCTACCGCAGGGGTAAGTTTACAGGCCATGTTTGGAAATCCTCTGGTCAGTTCCCATATTCTAGGCGTCTCCGCCAGTGCGGGATTCGGAGCAGCCCTGGGTATTTTGCTTCTTGGCAATTTTTGGATGATCCAGGGAATCGCTGTTCTGTTTGGATTTATCGGCATGGGTATCGCGTATGGTATGGGTACCCACAAGGGTCGTACTGGTATATTGATGCTGGTCCTTTCGGGAATCATCGTAGCCGCAGTATTTGAGGCCCTCACTTCTCTGGTAAAATATCTGGCCGACCCAGAGGAAAAACTACCCGCCATTACCTACTGGCTTATGGGGAGCCTTTCTTCGGTGACCATCAAAGATGTTTTTACCGGTGCTCCCGCGATTTGTGCCGGTATGGTGATCCTCTGGGTTTTGCGCTGGCACCTTAATGTTATTTCCCTGCAGGAGGATGAGGCCATCTCCCTGGGGCTTAACCTGAAACGCCTTCGCCTTATCATCATTATTACTACTACGGTGATTGCCGCGGTTACCGTGTCGATCTGTGGTATCATCAGTTTTGTGGGCCTCGCGGTTCCTCATTTTGCCCGGATGCTGGTAGGAAACGACAACCGTCAAGTGATACCGGCCAGTATCTTTCTGGGAGGGGGCTTCGTCGTGTTGATGGATACCGCAGCCCGGAGTATTTCTTCAGCGGAAATTCCGCTGTCTATTTTAACCGCAAGTATCGGCGCTCCTTTTTTTGGAATGTTGCTCCGTAGAACCGGAGGAAGTTGGCATGGTTGAACTAGACAAAATCTCCTTTTATTATGATTCGCACAAGGTATTATTCAAAGAGCTCTCTTTCAAACTGGGAAAGAACAAAACTCTGGCGATTCTTGGACCTAATGGGGTGGGCAAGACAACACTGTTGCGCTGCCTGATGCGGTTTTTAAAGCTCAAAACCGGTTCCATATCCATAAACGGGATGGATAACCGGAATATGGCGGATTCTTTGTTTTGGCGTACCGTGAGTTATGTTCCCCAGGCAAAACACATGGTATTCGGCTATTCCGTTTTAAGCATGATTTTGATGGGACGCTGTCCCTATATCGGCATAGGCCGACTTCCCCAAAAAGAAGACCTCCATGCCGCAGAGGAAGTGATGACCCGTTTGGGGCTTGGATACCTGAGGAATCGTTCTTGCACCAACCTCAGCGGCGGGGAATTGCAGATGACCCTCATCGCTCGGGCCCTCGTCAAAAAACCATCCCTCTTGATCATGGATGAACCGGAATCCAATCTGGATATGAAAAATCAACTCAAGATTTTGGATAGCATACAAAGCCTGAGGGACGAACAGAATCTTACGATAATCCTGAATACCCATTTTCCAACCCACGCCATGCGAATAGCAGACAAAGTTCTGCTTTTGGGAAATGACAGATACCTCTATGATGATACGGCGAGGGTGATAACTGAAAAAAACATCATGGAATATTTCGGCGTTTTTTCGGAAATTGTTGAAATGGAATCAGTCTACAGAACCATCCATGCGGTGGTTCCCACGGAGATTGCCGTTTCAAAAGAACCAATAGCAACCAAGGAGTGTGTTTATGAAAAGGTGGTTTCGTAGTTTTCCGGTTTTTGTGATGATCTGTATGGTTATCATCCTTGCCGGATGTAGTCGCAGTGAGCAACCAAGGTCCGTTGCACAGGGAGGTAAGCAGGTGGTCCTTGCCACCGACATGATAGGCCGTCAAGTGGAAGTACCTGCTAAACCAGGACGGGTGATTACCGACCGGATTCTTCCTTTCCCATCTACTTACTTTGTTGCCCTTCGTTCCACTATGTCGGAAGTGGTGGCCATGCATCCTGCATCCAAAAGTGCAGCGGTCAATTCCATGCTGAATATTATGGCACCGAATATAAGCAAGGCATCTACCGGTATATTTAACGGCGATAATCCAAACATTGAAGAAATTATGAACCTAAACCCTGATCTGGTATTTGCCTTTGCCGATCTTGAGGGTGCCCTTGTTCCCTATGAGAGCGCAGGTATTACCGCACTGGGAATTAGGGCCGCCAGTGCTGCCGGGGGAGATTCCCTTGAAACCCTTCGGGGCTGGTTTGAGGTATTGGCTTATACCGGTGGTGATAAATCCCGTATGGACGCCATCATTGAAGCGGGGAAGGCTGCCCAAGACATGATAGCCGATAGGCTGGCCGCGGCGGTATCCCCCAATCCTTCCGCGATTTTTATCTTTTCTTCCAGCGGTAATAACCTGGAGATTGCGGGGGGTAATTTCTTCAGTGAATATTGGTTGAAAAACAGTGGGGCCGAAGATCCCGCAGCCACGGAGTTTCAGGGACGGAAAATGGTAAATATGGAACAAATATACGCCTGGAACCCTGACATCATATATATCACCAATTTTACCCCCATCCAACCAGAGGATATTTATGAAAACACCGCCGCAGGCCAGGACTGGAGTTCTCTGAAAGCCGTGCAGAACAAACGGGTCTTTAAAGTTCCCTTGGGTATTTACCGTTGGTTTCCACCTTCCGGGGATACTCCGCTGATGTTACAGTGGCTTGCCCAGAAAAACCATCCTGATATTTTTACCTATTCCATAGAAGAGAAAATAAAGGATTATTATAAACAACAGTATGCCTATGAGCTCAGTGATGATGAGGTACACTTTATTCTAAATCCCGCCGCAGCTGCAGCCGCGGGGTACAACACAGGAAGATAAGGGGGATTGCAGGAGGGCTTGTGTACCCTCTTGCGCTTCTCCCGAATCGTTGTGGCTCGATTAGTATTGGTGACAGCAGTCTTCCAGCTTGAAGGTTTTATCGTAATAAGAAAATAGTTCGAAGATATTTTTTAGATTCTGCATTTCTTCACATTTAAGAAAATGATGGTTTCCACAGAGTCGCGGTTTCCCGATCCTTGAACCGTTTGTGCAACCTCCCTTACAAGCATAGGGTTCAAAGATTACGGCATGGTTTTACGAATTATGAAAATCCCGATTATTTAGAAGGTAGGAAACCGTGTTTCCAAAACCCTGTTCGACATGAAGTCGGATATTCGGAAGCAGCGCTGCCAGAGCTTTGCCGTTTTGATCCGTCTCCTGAAGGCAGGATTCATAGTGTTGTATATCGATCGCCTCTGAGGTAAGATAAGGTATTGAGCACATCATGATAATATTATACCGGATAAGCTCCTGATGCTTTTTTAAGAAACAGGGAGAAAGAAAAACCAAGGGCTCTTCCAGATGGCGGTATGTTTTCAAATATCGAGCCGTACAGAGCAGCGGACTGAAAACAGATATCCGGTATATGCTCTGTGATGTACCGGTTCATTCTATCCAGGCGGAAGTAATCAATTTTATTTCGGGATGCTCTTTAAGAATTCTATAATAGGCCCACACCATACTATCTGCATAGGGGAGACCGGATAAAAAGCTTCCACTCACCGTAGTTTCCCCAATGACTACCCCAGGATGGATGCCGATACCCCTATGGCCGTGGACCATCTCGCTCATCACTGACATGCAGCCGATTCACTTTACTCCTCCCTTGAGGCTATTGCTCATTAGGTTGAGCACATAGCCCCTGCCTCTTACCGGAGAAAAAGGTCCGAATCTGAGGCTCCTTTTCCCGAACCGCCTGTTCCCCCAGTTCGATGAGTTCCTTTTTTCTGAAAAAGTTGAAAGGACTCGTCTGATCTGCGGTATACAGGGTAAGATCTGCGGGGGCTCTCCTTTTCCGTTCCATCAGGTTAATGGCGACTTCAATAGCCCGATACACGATATGGGGTCCGGTTCTCAAGTCCGAAAGGGATATGCTCTTAAAATGGTACACATCCACCGCCAAAACACGCCTAAACCCCGCGTTTCGGGCGATATACACGGGCATATTGTCTGCAAGACCCCCATCCACCAGGCATTGGCTTACCAAACCCTCCTTCTCTTCAACCAGAGGTTCAAAAAAAGCAGGAAAGGACATGGAAGCCCGTATGGCTCGTGCCACTGAACCGGAACTAAACACCAGTTCCCTCCCCGAAGCCAGGTCTACCGCATTGCAGCGGAAGGGGATCTTTGTTTCTGCAAAGGTCTTTCCTTGGGTAAGTTCTTCAAACAGCTTGAGGATGCCCTGCCCTGAATCAATCCCCCGGCGGGTGGCGAAATTTCCCAGGATCTGGCCGGTTTGAAAAACCTTCCCCACGGGGCCGTTTAACTTAAACACGAAACTATCCAGATAGGCGGTGATATCGAATTTTTCCAGCACAAACCGTGTGAGCTCTGCAGGGCTTATACCGCAGGCATAGAGCCCTCCCACAATGGCCCCTATTGAGGTCCCTACCACCAGGGAAGGCTCAGGGAAACCCCGATCCGAGAGGGCCTTCAAAATTCCCACATGGGCAAGCCCTTTTGCCCCGCCTCCAGAGAGGACCAAGGCCCATTTTAGTTTTCCCTTTTTGGTATACTGCTTCATTGTTTAATCCCCTCCTCCTTGAGCTGATTCTTTTTCTTCTTTAAGTTTATGAGTAAGATGAAGCAAGATGTGGCAGGGCCTTATCATTTTTATAAAAAATAGTACATTTTCTCAGGGTAAACAAGGGCCTTTGGGTCAAGCTATGTTCCCCAATGACCAGAGGATTTTTAAAATAACCGGATGATTTTATTACATCTGGAAAAGAAAACCACTCCCCTGCGTCTTGACATGATGCATTGCAAAACTTGACAGTCCCTTTATTTCACCGTACCATAACCTCGATTATGGGTATCCGAGTTACAACCAATGACCGTTAAAGAAATTGCAGAGCTGGCAAAGGTCTCCATAGGAACCGTGGACCGGGTTATTTATCATCGAGGCCGGGTGTCAGCAGAGACTCGGGCGAGAATTGAGGGGATCATTGAACAATATCAATTTACCCCAAACCCCATAGCTCGGCGGCTCAAGCGTAACCGAGCCTACCGGTTTTGCGCCTTTCTGCCCTGCAGGGATCAGGATGCCGGTTATTGGGGCCAGGTTCTGGAGGGGATTCAGGATGGCGTCAAAGAGATCGCCCCTTTGGGGGTAGAAACAGCAATTATCGAATTTGACCGTTACAGCTCTAAGGAATTCCGTAAAGCCTCTGGGTCCTTATTAGCGGAAAAATTCGACGGGATCCTGCTATCCCCTATTATGCCTAAAAAAACCAAAATGCTGGTCGATACCATTCACGAAAGGGACATCCCCTGTATTTTTTTTGACGCCGACCTGCCTGGGACCCAAGTCCTCTGTACCATTGGTCAGGATTCGTTCCGCGGGGGGTATTTGGCAGGTAGGCTCATGCACCTTTTGGCCGGTGGCAGGGTAACTAAACCGCTGGCGGTTCTGGATGCCCACGGGGAGGACTACCATATCACTCGGCGCAGGGACGGTTTTTTACAGTACGCCGGAGAACAGGGCTTTTCCACGGTGGTCCAGGAATATTCCGGTTATAAGGGGGTTGAAATATCGGTGGATGAAATTGCCCTTTTCTTAAAGGAACATTCCGATCTGGCAGGGGTCTTTATCACCAATTGTATGGCTCACCGGGTTGCGGAAGCGGTAAAAGGACAAAAAAGAAAGGAGCTCTTTCTCCTGGTGGGTTATGATCTTATCCCCAAAAACCGGGCACTGCTACAGGACGGCGGGATAGACGCGATAATTTCCCAACGGCCGAAAGAACAAGGCAAATTGGCCCTACTGAACCTGTACCGTTATATCGTACTGGAGCAGCATATAGTACCCAAAATAGAAATACCCCTGGATGTGTATATCAAGGAAAATATTCCCGTCGAATAAGAAATACCGCAGTGTTATTTGTTTTGAGCCAATCTTAGAGTATGAGGTGATGATCTTTCAATTTTTTCGTGGATGCTACAGCGTCCTATCAAAATTGTTAAAAATATATAAACATCCCTTGACTAAACGAATATAATGTATATAGTTCAGAGTAGTTATTGGGAAACAAAAGAATGTTATATTTTAAAAGAAGAAAAAATAAAAATAGCTACTAATAGCTCGTAGGGGCGATTAATAACCTAAGCATCCGTAATGAGGTTAAACTTACATAGGAGATTATTATGAAGAAGATTGCATTTTTGGGCCTTATGGCAATGCTTGTTTTTACCGGTATCCTTTGGGCAGACGGATGGAAGGGAGGAGGATATACCGGTCCTTCATCAGTTCAAGTAAGTAAGGTAAGTGCCGTAAAAACCATGCCACATGATACCGATGTCGTGTTGGAAGGAAAAATTGAGTCCTACCTGGGAAATGAGAAATACCTGTTTAACGATGGCTCAGACACGATAATCCTTGAAATTGATAATGACGAATGGAATGGATTGGAGGTAGGATCTGATGATACAGTTATCATCTATGGGGAGATAGATAAAAAATTTCAACGGATAGAAATAGAAGTTGAAAGGATAGAAAAGAAAAACGGGGCACTCGGTAATTCCTAGCGCAATTCCGAGAATACCTCATAGTGTTTTATTATCATATTTGCATACTCAATTTAATGGATTAATAGGTTTTATCCTATCCTGTTTTGTTTCGGCAATAGTTGTAAGCGGTTTAGTGTATTTCATTGGATTAAACCGGAAGAGCGGGCTTTATTACACAAGGTGATTAAAAACATTGTAATAAGGACAATAAGCAAATATAGTCGTTCTTCAAAATTAATCTTGGATTACGTCTATCATGATATCTATGTACATATTAGACTTGTTTAATGGCCATCTAAACTTTTCTGTCATAATTTATAATACACAAATCAAGGCCATTCTTAGTGAATGCCGATTACCGCGATGTCCCCGATAAGGATACGCCTTGCTCTTGAATGTTTTTATTCTCG
>JAITJS010000090.1 GCA_031278815.1 Treponema sp. | reverse complement strand
AATAATTTCAAGTCTTTTATCACTTCTCCAGTTGAGAGTGATTCCTAATAGTGTATGGCGGTTTTTGTCTTTGTGGGGTTTTCGACCTGCGGTTACAGCAATATTGTTTCCGCCTCTCCAGCGGCTTCCTCGATTTATGAATTTTTATATGACTGCTGGTCGGTTTATATTTCCATTATTCAACCTTCTTTTTTCAGCTGGCATGGTTTTCTTCTTTTTCACAAGAGTAAAACAGCCAAAGATTGAGGGAGAAAGTCAATCTTTGGAAAAAAATGGTTCAAATGATACGCCTAAAGTGTCAAACAAAATAGAATCAAAGTTTTCTGGGGGTGTTTTTCCAGTTTTTCTTTTTTGTATTTGGGCTCCAATCCTCTTGGTAATTTCACTTGGTTTAGCAACGCCATTTATTGTTTGTACAGTCATAAGGTGGATTTGTAATAATTCCACAATTGGTGGAAAAAGTTACAGATTCAAGGGAACAGCTATGGGGTTGTTTGGACGATGGATTTTGTGGTACATATTGACAATTATAACAATTGGTATTTATGGTTTTTGGTCTACCAGAAACCAGATCAGATGGATTATTGAAAACGTAGAAATGATAAATTAAGCTTTTTATAAAACTGGTGTTTTGAAATTGTTTTAATTCATTAAGAATATAAACAAAGCAAAAAACCAGCGCTTAACAGGTCTGTTAGCGCTTCGGGCCTAAAGGTCCTCGCCTCTGTTCGCCGTGGACAGTCGCTATGCTCCTTCCCACGGCTCACTCCGGTACATTTGGGCGGCACGGGAACATCCGGCTTTTTCTTGCCCTCCGGCAAAGGGGTGAAAACCCCTCTTGATCGGTCCCGCAGGAATGTGCTAGACTTACATCACGCCAAGATGGCTCAGTCGGTAGAGCGGCGCACTCGTAATGCGCAGGTCCCGGGTTCGATTCCCGGTCTTGGCTAATGTATATTTAGATGAACAATGCTCAAAGGTCTTTTTGAAAAAGACAAAAAGGGAGCCCTATGAATGACTATGATGCAATACCGGTCGTGGGAAAACATTTTATTGCCATCGGAAAGGTAATATTTGAAACCCCGGGGTATAGCTGGAATATCCCCCATACTCATTTTATCGTGAATAAGACGCCATCGGGCATTTTTGAAGCTACGAATATGGAGCTTATACTTGATGCTATCGGCAGTTCTGTACAGGAATCGGCTGAAATTTTAGCGCAGCTTACGGCAAGTTATATCATGGAAATTATGCTGAGACGCGGGGGACATGATGCGCTTATGGAGGTGGTGGATACGAATGTTATGGAGAATTACTGGCGGGAATACCGGAAAATGGAGGTAACATTATCCAGAGACAAGCGGGACATGAGCCATAAGCTGGATCGTCTGCGGGTAACGGCCATAAAAGAAACCATGGACGGGTACCTCAAGGAAATCTTACACGAAAAGGCCAAAGAGAAAGCCGAGGTGCTTTATAATGCATTACGTGGTAAAATACCGGAGAGTATTGAGTTACATATTGAATATAGGACGCTTGAGGCCGCCTGATGAGTGATTATCTGGATGCGGAGTGTGTTTTAACAACCCTATTCGGCAAAAAGGTTTTTGCCGTTACACCGTGGAAAAGCAATACCACTGAATCTAGTTATAATGTTATGTTTACTTTGGCAGATTCAGCTAGAATAGTAGGGTTTTGTATTTATATCAGGGAATCGTGCCATTGTATAGGAGTAAACGCTCTCAGGAATCAGTCGAGATTCCTTAAAGGTCTGCTGGATGATATTTTAACGCGATGCGGACTTGACAAGTAATCACACAATGACATAGACTATGAACCTTAAAAGATAGAGTGGTGCACTCGTAATGCGCAGGTCCCGGATTCGATTCCCGGTCTTGGTAAGACCGCTCTAAGGGAGGGGTATAAAAACTAAAAAACTGCGGCCCTACTCATCGCGCCTGCGGGTTTTGGTTAAAAGGGAGCATGGTATGGATAAAGAAGTACGGGAAAGCGCCATTAAAGCGCTGGTTTCAAAAATGACCCTGGAAGAAAAGGTCTCCCAGCTCAGTTACACAAGCCCTGCCATTGAACGATTGGGAATCCCTGCCTACAACTGGTGGAACGAATGCCTCCACGGGGTTGCCCGGGCCGGGATCGCCACTGTGTTTCCCCAGGCCATTGCCCTGGCCGCTACGTTTGATGAAGGGTTTGTCCAAAAAGTGGCTAAGGCCATTTCCGATGAAGCTCGGGCCAAATACAACGAAGCCATTAAACAAGGCAATCGAGGGCAATACTGGGGACTAACCTTCTGGACCCCCAACATCAACATCTTCCGGGACCCCCGCTGGGGTCGAGGCCAAGAAACCTACGGAGAAGACCCCTACCTCACTGGTCGCATCGCCCTGGCCTTCATGAAAGGCCTCCAAGGGGATGAGCCGGAGGCCCTCAAGACCGCAGCCTGCGCCAAACACTTCGCGGTTCATTCCGGCCCGGAAAACCAGCGCCATACCTTTGATGCCCAGGTTTCCAAGAGGGATCTTTTCGAGACCTATCTCCCCGCGTTCAAACTCCTGGTGGAAAACGGCGTGGAGGCAGTGATGGGCGCCTATAACCGGACCCTGGGGGAACCCTGCTGCGGCAGTACCTACTTATTGCAGGACATTCTTCGGGGTCAATGGGGCTTTAAAGGTCATGTGGTTTCCGATTGCTGGGCCATCCGGGATTTTCACGAACACCACCGGGTTACTGCTTCCCCGGAAGAATCCGCAGCCAAAGCCCTGAACGCAGGGTGCGACCTCAACTGCGGTTGTACGTACCCCTATCTTACCCTGGCCTGTAAGCAGGGCCTGGTAAGCGAAGCTGCCCTTGATGCAGCCCTGACTCGGCTCTTGCGGACCCGCTTCAAGCTGGGTATGTTCGATTCCTGGGAACAAGACCCTTACCGCAACCTGGGCCGACAGACCATCCACAGCGAGGAACACCAGGCCTTGGCCCTGGAGGCTGCGTACAAATCCATCGTCCTCTTGAAAAACGATAAGCACCTTTTGCCCTTGGATAACCGGTTCAAGCAGATCCTTCTTTTGGGGCCGGGTGCGGCGAATCCCCATACCCTCTTGGGCAACTATTACGGCTTAAGTCCCCGGCTGCTTACCATTCTGGAAGGTCTTGCAGAGAAGGTCCAAGGTAGATACGGGATCAATCTGGAATACCGTCAGGGCTGTCTCCAGTACGAAGCCAATCACCCTTCCAACCTGGTGTTTGGGGAAGCTCATAACCAGGACGTGATCATTGCGGTCTTCGGCCTGGATGGCGCTATGGAAGGGGAAGAAGGAGATGCTATTGCTTCGGACTCCAATGGCGACCGGGAGGCCATAGAACTTCCCCCCTGGCAGCTTGCCTACCTTCGTAAGATCCGGGCGGAAGGCAAGCCCCTGGTCCTCGTGCTTACCGGAGGCAGCCCTATTGCACTTCCTGAAGACATTGCTGACGCGATCCTCTTTGTTTGGTACCCCGGGGAACAAGGGGGGACCGCAGTAGCGGATATCCTCTTTGGCGATAGGTCCCCCTCGGGCAAGCTCCCTATTACCTTCCCCGCATCCACTGCCCAGCTTCCTCCCTACGATGATTATGCCATGCAAGGCAGGACCTACCGATATATGCGAGAGCCTCCCTTGTATCCCTTTGGCTTTGGGCTTTCCTACACCGCCTTCCGCTTTGCTTATGCAGGCTGCGGGCTGCTTTCTGCCAAGGAACTGCGCGCCGGTGATTCGGTCCAGGTAACGGTCCAGGTATGCAATACCGGGGAACGGGACGGAGAAGTCGTGGTTCAGGTCTATGTAGCCAAAGATCCCCCGGGGCCGGCTGATCCCATTGCCTCGTTACGGGAATTTGCTCGTCTGTTTATCCATGCCGGGGAGATCCTGGTTATCCGCTTTAAGCTTCCTTCCTCGGCCTTTGAAACCGTTGATGCAGAAGGCTGTAGCGTCCTGGTTCCCGGTTCCTATAAGGTTATCGTGGGAGATGCTGCGCCGGTCCCCGGGGCCTTGGAAAAAGGGGCTTCCTCACCGGTGAGTGAAACCATTAGGGTCTGCTAAAGCAGGGGAAAAATCCAGAAAAAGCCTTGAAAGGGTGGATGGCATAATCCACCCTTTTTCTTTTTGACGGGACTGCTACATGAGCGGTGCAAAGAGCCTCAGTACATCCGATAGGATCCGCTGGAAGGCGTTTCGGGCGCAGTCTTCCCAAGTGATCTGGTGGCAGTTAGGAAGGGTTTCAAGGAAATCCCGTTTTATGGATGCCACTGCGGGGTTGTCATAGATACAAACCCCACATTCAAAATGCAGATAGAGGCTGCGGAAATCCAGGTTTGTGGTGCCTACCGTAGCCACCTGGTCATCAGAAACAAAGGTCTTGGAGTGGTTGAACCCATTGGCATATTCGTAGACCTGGACCCCTGCGGCAAGGAGTTGACGGTAATATGAACGGGAGGTGATGGCCAGGATCTTCTTATCCCAGCGGTAGGGGGTGATGATCCGTACATCCACCCCGCTCTTGGCTGCTAAGGTCAGAGCAGAAAGCAGATTATCATCTACCACCAGGTAGGGGGTATTGATATAGACGTAGATTTTCGCATTGTTGATGATGTGGAGGTATACATGTTCCCCTACATATTCATCGTCCAAGGGACTGTCCGCATAGGGCTGTACATAACCCTCCCCAGGAACCGGACAGGCCCCTTCCTTCCAGGGGTACAGGGCCTGGTAATCCTCTCGAGCATCCTGTTCCAGGTTCCACATATGCAGGAAAATCAGGGTAAAGGCCCAGGCTGCCTCTCCTGAAACCATAATAGCCGCATCCTTCCAATGACCGAAGCGATCTATGGCATTGATATACTCATCTGCCAGGTTAATACCGCCGGTAAAAGCGACCTTTCCGTCAATCACCAGGATCTTCCGGTGATCCCGGTTGTTCTGGAGGGAGGAGAGAATCGGCTTAAAGGGGTTGAATACCATACATTTGATCCCATTCTGTTCCAAGTGCTCTTTGAAATTCGGCGCCAAGGACATGAAACAGCCCAAGTCATCATAGATGATCCGCACATCCAAGCCTGCTTTGGCTTTTCTTTCCAGGGCTGCGATGATGGGGTTCAGCATGACCCCATGACGCAGGATAAAGAATTCCATGAAAATGTACTGTTCCGCCTTTTCCAGGGCTTCCAGTACCGCCTGGAAAAACCCTTCCCCGCAGTCAAAATAGTCCGTATGGGTATGGGTATAGACCGGGTACCCCGTATAGTTTTGCAGGTACCGGACCAGGGACAGATAGTCCCTATGCCCTTGGGAAAGTTCCTCCAGGGCAGTGCCCGGAAGGGTAAAGAGGGGACGGCATTTCAAGGCTCCGGTTTTCGTGAGCCTTCGCAGTTTACGGGAATGGGACTGGGAATGAAACACAATGTACAGAAAGCCCCCGAAAATGGGAAAGAGCAGAATCAGGAATATCCAGGTTAATTTATAGGCGGGTTTTTCTTTTTTATTGAGAATATACAGGCAGACGAGGATACTCAAGGCATTGAGGAAGATACTCCCGTATCGAAAAACCAACCTTCCCCCGGCAATGACCCCTAAGATAAAGCCCGTCTGGATAAGCAGCATGGTTATGACATAGACCCGCCGCCTAAAAAGGACCCGCACCCATTCTTTTTTCATGTTATATACGATACCTGCAAAGCCAGAGAGGTTAGGCCTCCCCTAAAAACAGCCCTTACGCCGGCCAGATCCCCGCTCCTTGGCGAAGGAGGGTAACTTGATCCCCGCCTATATCCAGGATGGTCGAGAAGATCCGCATCTGGTCCTCTCCACTATCCAAGATGAGATCCAATCCTTCAATGGTATCCAATTCCCAAGCTTCTTGAAAGAGCTCTTCTTCTGGAATCGGGGGAAGCGCTAGGGTACCCGCATCTAGGGGAAGCGCCGCCCCCTGGAAGCCGGGGATCATGCTGCGTTTTGCGGTTATCGAATACAAGGGCAATCCCAAGGTCCGGGTGATTCCCAAGGCTACGGGATGGTTCGGGATACGGACCCCCAGTTCCTTCCGCCGCAGCCCCAAGGTCTTTTCTGTGCCCCGGAGGGTTTTGAGGATAAAGACATAGGGTCCAGGGGTGAGCCGATTGATGAGCCTGAACCGGGTGGTATCCATCTGGCACCATTCCCCGAATTGAGCAATCCCAGAACACAAGAGGGTAAAATGCCGCTCTTCCCGCTCTCCTGAGAGGGACTTAAGCTTTTTAATACCTTCGCCGGATTTAAAAGAGCAGGTGATGCTCCAACTGGTATCGGTAGGCAGGGCCACGAGCCCTCCCCCCGCGAGGACCTGGGCTCCTCGGGATAGGAGCCTATCATCCATATTACCAGGAACGATGTATTCAATCATAGGATCTTAACCCTTGGTTGAAACCATACCTAAGCTGCATATTATCACTGTACCATAACAGAGGTTCTTTTTCTAGATTTTTCCAGACCCTCCTGTTCCATTTTATGCATAGGATATCAGGGAATTATATAAAATAACATACACGATTGTATAAAAGAACATACAATATGAACTGGCCAGGGGATAGTATTGACTGTTATCCTGTTTATTTCCTTGTAATATCAAGAATAATAATATTTTTTGTAGAAATAATCTTCATGGCATATAATTTGCTTATATTACTATCAAAGATTTTATCGGAGGATACTATGCGCACAATACGGGGCGAAAAGAAAATCACTTCTTCAGGAGACGAAGGTTTACAGGTTTATTTTAAGCAGATCAAAAGGATTCCCTTGCTGACCTTTGAAGAAGAATTGGCCCTGTCTAAACGTATACAAGCGGGAGATGCCGCGGCCCGTCAAAAACTGGTGGAAGCTAATTTACGGCTGGTGGTTAAAGTGGTCAAAACGTATCTTACCCTAGACGTTCCATTCATGGATCTGGTTCAGGAGGGCAATCTGGGACTCATTCATGCAGCAGAGAAATATAGCCATGAAAAAAACGTCCGCTTTTCCACCTATGCGAATTGGTGGATTCGCCAGTTTATCAGCCGCTTTCTCGCAGATAAGCGGCGGATTATCCGTTTGCCCTATCGGAAAGAAGCAACCTTCCGAAAAATCCGAAAAGCCTATCACTGCTTAAGCCAGTCCCTGATGCAGCAGCCTAATACCAACGCCATAGCTGCAGAGATCGGCATGTCTGTGGAAGATGTGGAATTCATCATCGCCATGACTAATAGTCTGGTATCCCTGGATACAGAAGGGGATGAGGCATCCCCAGCAGTACTGGATATACATGAAGACTATACTTACAACCCTGAACGGGAGTTTTTCCAGAAATCAATGCGGGAGGATACTTTGCAAATGTTGCTCAATCGCCTCAAGGACCAGGAGAAGCGGATCCTCATCTACCGGTACCAGCTTAAAGGGAACAAAAAATACAGTCTGAGGAAGATAGGGGATAAGATGGGCATTTCTGCGGAAACGGTCCGTCAGATTGAGCTAAAGGCCCTTAAAACAATCCGAGTTCATGCCGAGGAATTTCGGGATAGCCTCTACGGAGAGGCCATGTAATACAGGGTAAAAACACTGCAGGAGGTGCGGGGGACCGTACCCCTGCCATGTGTTGCTTGCAGCGCCTCGCTATCGTGCATCATAGTTCTTTTTGAGCCATTTTTGGTATTCCCCGCTTTGAATCCCCTGAATCCATTGAGGATGTGCCAGGTACCAATCCACGGTTTTTGCAAGTCCGGTTTCAAAATCCACACTTTGTTTCCAACCCAGTTCTCCCTTTAATTTTGAACAGTCGATCGCATAACGCCGGTCATGTCCAGGCCGGTCTTTTACAAAGGTGATGGTGGCTTGTATGGTTTCTGCGTCTATGCCGGTCTTGCGAGATACAAGAGCAATCAAGGTATGCAGGAGGGTGATGTTTTCCCACTCATTTTCTCCGCCGATGTTGTATTGCTCACCCGTATGGCCGCCGATAATAATGGTCCACAAAGCACTGGCATGATCCTCCACATAGAGCCAATCCCGGATATTTTTACCATCCCCGTATACTGGAAGGGCTTTGCCTGAAAGCATATTGAGGATCATAAGGGGGATCAATTTTTCAGGAAACTGGTAGGGACCGTAGTTGTTTGAGCAGTTTGAGAGGGTAACCGGCAATCCATAGGTGTGATGATAGGCCATCACCAGATGATCGCTTGAAGCCTTGCTTGCAGAATAGGGTGAACGGGGGGCATAAGGGCTAGTTTCGGTAAAATACCCGTTTTCTCCTAAAGAACCGTACACTTCGTCGGTGCTGATGTGATGAAAGAGCATCCCTTCCGGGTTGCTTCCCCAGTACTGCCGAGCCGCCTCCAGGAGAGTAAAGGTTCCCAGGACATTGGTCTTGATAAACGCTTCTGGCCCTACAATCGAACGGTCCACATGGCTTTCTGCAGCAAAATGCACCACCGTATCAATCTCATAGCGCTTGAAGATTGATTGTACCAGCTGGAAGTTACCAATATCCCCGACTTCAAAAAAATACCGCTTCCCCCCATGACGGGCTTCAATGTCTTCAAGACTCGTGAGATTCCCCGCATAGGTAAGGGCATCCAGATTGATAATCCTCCCGGAAAATGTATGCTCTGGGCTTAAGAGCAGACGGATAAAATTAACACCGATAAATCCCGCACCACCGCTTACCAGCAGATTCTTACATGATCGCATATAGGGTATGCTCCTTGCTATCCATTGTTTCAATCACACGCTCACCTGAAGCGCGGCAACGCCCTTACCGTGGGGTTTAATACCCCGCCCCTGGACGTACAACTGGGGGCGTGGGGGATTTGTTCCCCCGTATACGATACGCTTTCAAGGAGAAATTTTCAATACCCCGCCGCTCTGCGGGGATTTTTTATTACGAAGCTTTTGGTTTAATACCCTGCAGCTTGCTGCGGAACAAACAAAAATAAAGCCTTGTTATCGGGCGTACAAGATACATATTTCTAATCAACAGATACCCAGGAGCTTGCTCCTGGGTTCTTCATTTGCTTTCAAGCTTCGCCGTCGGCATGAAAAAAGTTAACAGCGGGACAAGGTCGCGGTATACGGCGGCAAGGCGCTCCTGCGGGACATTCCCTTCGAGGCGGTCGTACCCGGTATACTCACGGACAACGGCTCCGTTTCTCTGCTCCACACAACACGTATCGTTTTTTGGGTGGTCTCGTGAACGGGTGCAAAAGACGGGGCAGGACGGGTTACGCTACCAGCCTTGGTGAGGAGGGAATACAGGCAAATCCATCCTGAAGGGCGTATTTCCGGTTATATCCGGTTGTCTTGATAAATTCGTTTAGGATAGCCGCTTTCTTTTTCCGTCCGGCTTTCTGGTAACGTGAATCCTCGGTATGGCAAGCATTTTTTCTTTCACTGTTAACCCCATATTGACCTCCGATAGCTGCTGCTACCGGATAGTCTGCCTTGATGTGGGTTACTTTTTCAAAATGAGGCACGGGCTCTCTCCGGTTACATTTTTTATGAGACAACGCACCCTCTGGACATGCAGGATACCCATAGGGTAGTATATAAAACTAATGGAGGAAACTATGAAAAAATTCACTTTGGTTCTTTTGGGAATGAGCCTGGCTGCCGGACTGGTTTTTGCGGGCGGCGGGACAGATGCCAAAGGAAGCGGTACCATCACCATTGGGGGTATTTTCCCCCTTTCCGGGCCCGTGGCAGTGTACGGGGTAGAAGCCAGGAATGGTATTGAACTGGCCATTGAAGAAATCAATGCCGCCGGAGGGATTAATGGCCAAAAATTGGTCTTGATCTCCGAAGACGACGAGGGGAACCCGGAAAAAACGGTCAATGCCTACAAAAAGCTCACGACCAAGGATAAGGCGACCATCATTATCGGGTCTCTTACTTCAGGCTGTACCCAGGCGATTACGTCCCTGGCCCAGGCCCAAAAGGTCCTTTTGGTAGCTCCTGCCGCGACGATGGAGTCCATCACCGATGCGGGAGATTTCATCTTCCGGGCCTGTTTCATCGATCCCTTCCAAGGGACCGTGGGAGGACTTTTTGCGGCAACCGATATCAAGGCAAAGAAAGCGGCGGTGCTCTACGATAACGCCAATGACTATTCGGTGGGACTTACGGATAATTTTGTCGCGGCTTTTGAGAAACAGGGGGGAACCATCGTCGCCAAGGAATCCTATATCACCGGTGACGTGGACTTTAACGCCCAGCTTACCAAGATAAAAAGCACCGATCCCGATGTAGTCTATCTGCCGGATTATTATTCTACCGTGTCCCTCATTGCCAAGCAGCTTCGCGCACAAGACATTACGGTCCCCATTGTGGGCGCTGACGGCTGGGACGGCCTCACCGAAAATGCCGGCGACGAAGTGCTGAACGGCTTTTATTCCAACCACTATGCTTCGGATTCTACCGACCCCAAGGTGGTGAATTTCGTGAAGGCCTATCAGGGAAAATTTAAGTCCGTGCCGGTTTCTTTTGCGGCGCTGGGATATGATTCCCTGCTCCTTGTCCGGGACGCCATAGTCCGTGCCGGTTCCACCGATGCATCCAAGGTCCGGGACGCCCTCGTTCAAACCAAGGGAAGTTACGTTACCGGGAATCTCACCTTTGACGCCAAGAGAAACCCGATCAAATCCGCGGTGATGGTGGAATTGGTCAAGAATAACGGAAAGCTGACCACGGTGTATAAGACCACGGTAAACCCCTGATTTTGAGGCTGAGGACGGCGTTTTGGTATCCGGTGTTTTTTTACAGCAGATGATTAATGGTATATCTCTGGGCAGTATCTATGCGCTTATTGCTTTGGGGTATACCATGGTGTATGGCATCGTGATGCTCATCAACTTTGCCCACGGGGATGTGCTCATGGTGGGGGCATATACGGGGTATTTTGTCCTCACCTGGTTGGGAGTGTCCCCGCTTTCATTGGCGGCGGCCTTTATACTGGCTATGGCCCTCTGCGGCGCCTTGGGGGTATGCATTGAACGCTTTGCCTATCGGCCTCTGCGGACCGCTCCTCGGCTTAATTCGCTCATTACCGCGATTGCGGTTTCTCTTATCCTGCAAAACGGCGCACGGGTGCTTCGGTTTGTGGGCCCCAACCCCCGGCAGTTTCCCCGGCCTCCGGTATGGAACCTGTCTCTGGGGGCTTTTTCTATTTCCAATATTCAGATCATTGTGATCCTGTTATCCGCCGTACTCATGGTCATTCTGAATTACATCATCAATTATACCAAGCGGGGTAAGGCCATGCGGGCGGTTTCTTACGATCTTCAGGCGGCGAGTCTCATGGGGATCTCGGTGAACGGCACTATTTCCTTCACCTTTGCCCTGGGTTCCATCCTGGCTGCCGCAGGGGGCATCCTCTTTGCCTGCGCCT
Organism: Treponema sp.; assembly: GCA_031278815.1. GTDB lineage: Bacteria > Spirochaetota > Spirochaetia > Treponematales > Breznakiellaceae > JAIRLU01. The sequence goes on along the minus strand of JAITJS010000090.1, from coordinate 3,198 downwards.
ATCCTCAGATCTCCCCTACTATGGGAACCATGCCGGGGCTCAAGGCTTTTGTCGCGGCGGTGCTGGGCGGTATCGGTTCGATCCCGGGCGCTATGCTGGGAGGCTTTATCCTGGGGATTGCGGAAACCCTGACCAAGGGCTTCCTGTCTTCTCAATATGCAGACGCCATTTCTTTTTCCGTGCTTATTATCATCCTCTTGGTGAAACCTACGGGAATCCTCGGCAAAAAAACCAGAGTGAAGGTGTAGGGCTATGCACAAGCCGACCATCCCCATGAGGACCCATATCAGGAATCGACTCATTCCGGGGCTCTTTGCGCTGGCCGGGGTGGGTCTCCCTTCACTGTTGATAAAATACCAGATCATTGACGCCTATATAGCCCAGATCATCACCTTGGGGGGAGTCAACGCGATCTTGGCGGTGAGCGTGAACACCATCACCGGGATTACGGGGCAGCTCTCCATCGGCCAGGCAGGGTTCATGGCCCTGGGAGCTTACGGGGCTATCTTCTTTAACTTGGATATGGGACTCCCCCTGCCCATAGCGGTGCTCCTTGCGGGCTTGGTAACCGCGTTCATAGGTTTTATCATCGGTTTTCCCACCCTCAAACTCTCCGGGGATTACTTGGCCATTGTTACCTTGGGATTCGGAGAGATTATCCGGGTGATCCTGGTCAACCTCAAGGTTATTTCAGGAGGGGCCAATGGCAGACGGTTTACCACCCTGCTGGCCATTTATCCGGATATTTCCTTTTGTACCGTAACCACAGTCCTGGTAGCCATACTCATACTCCTCCAGAATTTACTCCGATCCAGCTACGGACGGGCGATCCTGGCGGTTCGGGAAGACGAGATTGCGGCCAATGCCAACGGCATCGGGGTATTCCGGTACAAGATGCTCGGTTTCGTGATCGCCTCTTTTATCGCCGGGATCGGGGGAAGCCTCTTTGCTATGGTGGTGGGTTTTGTTAAACCTGATGTGGCTTCCTTCAGCAAGAGTATTGATTATCTGATCTTTGTGGTCTTGGGAGGCATGGGTTCCATGACCGGTTCCGTATTAGCCGCTTATGTCTTGACGTATCTCCAGGAATTTCTCCGATTTCTACAGGATTACCGGCTCCTCATCTATCCTTTAATCCTCATTTTCGTGATGCTTTTCCGTCCCCAAGGCTTGTTGGGTATGAAGGAACTGTCTTTTGTACGCCTTTGTGAACGGCTGGCGGGCTTGCTGCGCCGAAGAGGAAAAAATCCATGAGCAGTACCGGAGCATTGCTTCTGCGGGTATCGGATCTCTCTATCCTGTTCGGCGGACTCCGGGCGGTGAGTGATTTTTCCTGCGATCTCTTTCAGGGAGAATTGGTAGGGCTTATCGGTCCGAACGGCGCGGGGAAAACCACGGTGTTCAATATGCTTTCCGGGCTGTATACCCCCACAAGCGGAGAAATCGCCTTCTGGGACCGGCAGCGGAGGGTTCACAGGGTGGGAAGAGCGAAAAAGAGCTGCCTCTCTTTAGGCCGGATACTGCGTTTGAGTCCTGCCCAGCTTAACCGGATCGGGGTGGCCCGAACCTTCCAAAATATCCGGCTGTTCAACAACCTCACGGTAGAAGATAACGTGCGTATCGCGCTGCACGCAAGACGGATAGAAAGGCCCTGGGATGTGCTGTTCCGGCTGCCCCGGTTTTATGCGGATGAAACCCGTATGATTAAACGGACCGGGGAACTCTTGGACTTGTTCAAGATTGAGCATAAGAAACATGAACTGGCCCGGAACCTTCCCTATGGGGAACAGCGGAAGCTGGAAATCGCCCGGGCTTTGGCGGCAAATCCCACCTTGCTCCTCTTGGATGAACCTGCCGCAGGGATGAATCCTCAGGAAACCGAAGAACTCATGAAGCTCATTTCCTTTATCCTGAAGGAGTTTCATCTGACTATCCTGTTGATTGAACACGATATGCGTCTGGTGATGGGTATCTGTGAACGGATTTTGGTGCTTGATTACGGCCGCGTCATTGCCGCAGGGCTTCCTGAAGCTATCCGCAAGGATCCCGCAGTGGTAAAAGCCTACTTAGGCGAGGACGCCGCAGTGCAGGATGATCAGGAGTGAACATGGGTACACTGCTACAGGTTTCGGACTTGACCGTGCATTACGGAGCAATCCAAGCCCTTAGGGGTATTTCTTTTGAGGTGGCTCAAGGGGAGATCATCACCTTGATCGGCTCAAACGGCGCGGGAAAAACTACCACCCTCCATGCCATTTCCAACATCATCAAGAAGACGCGAGGAACCGTCTTCTTTGAAGGCGCGGACATTTCGGCCCTGCCGCCGGATCGGATTGTGGCATCCCGGCTCATCCAAGTCCCTGAGGGACGGCGGATTTTCGCAAACCTCACGGTCCGGGATAACCTGGAAATGGGGGCGTATACCCGGCAGGACAAGGGGGGAATTCGGAAGGACTTAGAAATGGTCTATGAGCTATTTCCCCGTTTGCAAGAACGGATCCATCAAATCGCGGGAACCTTGTCTGGCGGGGAACAGCAGATGCTTGCCTTGGGAAGGGCCCTCATGTCGTCTCCCCGGCTGCTCCTCTTGGACGAACCCTCTATGGGACTTGCCCCGATCCTGGTGGATGAGATATTTGCCATCATCCGGCGTATCAACGAAGCGGGAACCACCATACTCTTGGTGGAACAGAACGCATTCAAGGCCCTGGGCCTTGCGGTACGGGCCTATATCCTGGAAACCGGATACGTCCTCAAGAGCGGGCCTGCTAAGGAACTCATGGGGGATCCTGCGGTAAAAGCTGCGTATTTGGGCGGCTGACCGAGAGGGGTACGGGGATCAGGGTAAAAAAAAGACCCGCCTTGCGGCGGGTCTTGTAGGTTTATCGGGGCCTCAAGGGATCAGGCCCCTTTTCCGGCTTTCCATAGGGCATAGAGCTTCTCGGTGGGAGTGAAGTCCGAAAGACACACCAAGGATAAGCCGGTCATAATATCATTGTAGAAATCGCTGTACTTCCGCCATACCGCATCATACCCCAGGGGCCGCGCTGGCCGTCCCTGGATACCCCGGTACTCCATCTGGACATACCCATTATCGGCTAGATACTCAAAGAAACGGGTGATCTCTAAAATCCGGGGTTTCTTGCGTTCACATGCTTCCCGGAACACAGTGCGGGAACTCCGCTGCTCTGCAGGCCG
>JAITJS010000086.1 GCA_031278815.1 Treponema sp. | reverse complement strand
CTGGAGATGGATAACCTAAACACCCATGCTCTCTCGTCTATGTATGAAAGGTTTCCGTCTGCGGAAGCGAAACGTATCAGGGACAAACTGGAAATCCATTACACCCCGAAACAGGGGAGTTGGCTGAACATGGCGGAGATAGAGATACATGTGGTCGAAACGTGTGCCAAGGCTTCGGCAGATGGAGCAGGAAGTGAAAGCGTGGAATAAAGCCGCAAACAAAATCAACTGGAGGTTTACCGCCAAAGACGCCCGGATAAAACTTCACCGGCTTTATCCACTATTTTAAAAGTGATACGATACTAGGCCTGTTTACACTTCGGGCCCAATTATCGTAAACAGCCAGAACGTTAGGTGTGAAATCCGTCGTTTAAGACATCAGAAAAGACATCAAATACCTGTCCCTTTCGGTCTTTCTCAATTCCTCTTAATCTCACAGGGGTATTGATTAATTCTTTATAATACAATAACTTATCCCTATCAATCCCACTAGGGAGTAGTCAAATAGACGGGCTGTCGATTGTTTACGACGTTGTGAACTAAAGTCCGATGATAGCCCGAATAAGGGCTGGCAAAATGTGCCGGAGCAACGGTGTGGGAATGGAGCGTAGCGAGACCAGAGCAAACTGGAGCTCGAACCGGCCAAAGGGCAGCGAAATCAACCAGGAAGGGAAGAGGGCTACCGTAAGCAGCCAGGTAGCCTAAACCCTTGCGTGACCGATTGGTGATTTTATCAACGATTTTATCACGCTTGTTTGGGGTAAGGCTGTCAAACGGTATTTTTTTAGGCAGGGACGCGCTGATAAGCCCGGTGGTATGTTCGTTAAGCCCCCTGAGTGGTACGGATGGGTGAACGAGCGGGCGCTCCCCCGCGGATGGGACCAGCTCATATGCGCCGGGAATGCGTTGCCGTTGTCCCGCGTCAGGGGATTGCGCAGCGATGGGGGAAGTGACGGTAAGGCGCCGCCCCCCGCGGCCATGTTCACGACCGCCGCCGTCTAGTCCGGCATGATGGTGGCAAGCAGCACTTTGTGTTCCGGACAACACCGTCGCTCTGTAGGCGTTTGTACCGGCGCTTGCTATATATTACGAGGAGGCATCTCCACCAACAAGGCCCCGGTTTTGGGATCCCGCTTTTCTGGGGAGACGAGGGAAAGCATGACCAGTTCCCCGGATGCATTGCCCTTTCTTGGATCCCCTTCCACCACCAGAACCAGTCCTCGAGCAGAGCAACCGTACCGTCCATACCGATTCTGGTCCTTCTCCTTGCTGTTGGACCGGTAAGACACTGGAAATCTATCTGAGAGAATCCGTACAGGAAGGGTTTTCTCTTCCCGCTGAAGCGTTTCCTGTGCTTTTTGGCTAGGGCCGGTAAGGAGAAAACTCAAAGTCGCCCGTTCCTTAGGAAGCCCTGCAGCAGCAGAAAGGCTATGCAAGGCTTCAGGCGCATCTTCCGTATCAAAGGTAAAATGGCACCATTTGGCCTTTCCCCCTGGACAAGGGCAGATCCCCTGATGAGGACAGGGCGCATAAGACCCCTGCCCCCGTGTAAGTAGCGCTCTTCGCAGTGCCGTAAGCCATTCCCCAGACCAGGGTACCCCGGGTTCAAGCACCAGGACGGAACCGGAGGGAGCAACCAAAGAAGAAAGAAACCGACTGGTTTTATCCGCAGCCCTTTGCAAAGCCTGGGTATCAGCTTGGGGTATTCCCTCAAAGCGTTCATTGAACACATGGAGCGCAGAAACCAAGCGGGCCTTAGGTCCGTATATCCGCGCTCCCAGAGGCGCATGGATGGTCTTGATTATCCAGGGAGTGGCTCCTGCCAAGGCATGAAAGAGCCGCTTTCCCGCATCAAGGACCGCGGTACTGCGATCCAGGCAGTGGAATTCCAGGGGAAGCTGCCGTAAATCAGGCCGGGCAATCCAAAGGCATAAGACCAGGGTCAGGGGACCAGAGCCTAGGTCGGTAATAACATCCCCCGCAGCAAAGTCCAGGGCTAGTCCCGGGAGGAGCCGGCAAAGGCGGTAGCTGTTCCAAGGGAGAAAATATCGAAGATAGGCTGAAAGCGACCCCTTCGTAGCCAAATAGGAATCATTACGCTCACCTCGACCACTGGTGAGCAACCGGGAAAGTTCCGCTACATCCCGGGGAAGGGTAATACGAAAACGCCGGGGCAGGGGAAACACCTGGTCGATCAAGGAGGGGAGTTCCTCTAGGGAACGACGGACTTCGGCAGTCAAGGGTGGAAAAAGGTACATCAGGGCTTTTTCGGTGTTTGGGGGGTATCGGCTTTGGAGCTTCTCCTCTTGACCAGCACATAGAGGGCCAGTAAGTCGGAACGGAGCGCTCCTATCTGGGCCCGAAGGTTCTGCTGTTCCCCGGATACTTCCCGAAAGAGCTGGTTCCGGGCCCCTTCTAGGGTAAAATGCCGGTCATAGAGGAGGTGTTTGAGCCTTAACAGAATGTGCAGATCCTGATTTGCATAGAGCCGTCTTCCCTGTCGATCCCTATGGGGTTGTAGCAAGGGAACCTCCTTCTCCCAGTACCGTATGACGTAGTGCTTCAGTCCTAAAAGCCGTTCCAGGTCACCCAAGGTATAGGAGGTCACGGTTTATTCCTTTCCATTCCATTCCGGGCTGTTTTCCCGGAATACCGCACCTCAATGGTGATAGGTATCTGGGAAAAACCCAGATCCTGGCGGATCTTATTACGGAGATAGGACACATAGGAAGCACTGACCGCCTGAGGGCGGGACACAAAAAAGACGAATTTCACCGGCTTATCCGAAACTTGCAAGGCGTACTTTATTTTGAATCGGGTCTGGGGGCCTATAGGAGGAGGGTACTCCTCAAGCCATTTCTCCAGGGATCGGTTCAGCAGGCTGGTATCAATGTGCCGTATGAGCTGCCCGTACAGTCGCAAGGCAGTATCCAATAGCTTGTCTACCCCACTTCCATCCTTGGCGCTCACCGGAATAATCGGCGCATAGTCCATCTTGCCAAAGAGGAAGCGGATCCGATCCTGGACCGCCTGCACAGAGTTCTTCACCTGGGGCATGGTATCCCATTTATTGAGGACCATGATGATACCCCGGCCCTGCTCATGGGCCAAGGCAGCGATCTTTTTGTCCTGATCCGAAAGCCCTTCCTGGGCATCGATCACCAGAAAGACCAGATCCGCCTGGTCAATGGCCTTGATGGCCCGATTCACCGAATAATATTCGATATTTTCCGTAACTTTGCTTCTCCGCCGGATCCCCGCGGTATCCAGGATTTTAAATGTCCGGTTTTTATACCTGAACGCTCCTTCCACCACATCCCTGGTGGTCCCTGGTATATCGCTGACAATCGAAGCCTGAGAAGCAGTGAGCCGATTGGAAAGGGTGGACTTCCCCGTATTGGGCTTTCCCAAAAGAGCGATGCCTATGGTTTCTTGCGGATCTTTCCCCTCGAGTGCTGGCTCCTGGACCTGAGAAAAATCAAGCCCCCTTAGGATCGCCTCTTCCAGATCCGTCACATGATCCCCATGTTCTGCGGAGATCATAAAGAGCTGGTCAAATCCATAGGAAAGGCAATTCCAAGCATCTTGTTCCCGGCGGCCTCCTTCGGTCTTATTTACCGCCACCAGCAGCCGGTACTGAAAGGGCCGCAGGAATTCGATAAATTCCTCATCTTCCCGGGTTATCTCCCCGGCTTCTAATATGAGGATGATCCGATCCGCCTGTTTCAGGGTCTCTAAGGTTCGCTCTTGCACGAGTACATCAAGGATTCTTATGGAATCATCCCCTGCTTTTTCCAGCTTAACCCCCCCCGTATCAATGATCCTTACGGGTTTTCCCAGGATAAAGGTATCCATCCCCACCGGGTCCCGGGTAACTCCTGGAGTGGAATCGGTGATGGCCCGGCGGGTATGGACCAGGCGGTTGAATAGGGTAGACTTACCCACATTGGGCCGCCCCACCAGTACGACAACCGGAAGATTCCGGTAGTGCTTATCGGGATCGAATTTCATAATCACTGGGGAAGTATTCGGCCATCCAGGCTTCTACCAGGAGGGTAACGTGGTGATAGGAGGTGCACTGGAGGACCTTTTCTGCTAAGATCCGGCACTTTTCTAGGGCTACCCCTCGGATGATCCGTTTCACCTGGGGGATAGACTGAGCGGTCATACTAAACTCATCCAACCCTAAACCTAAAAGCAAGGCCGTTGCGGAAGGGTCTCCGGCCAACTCGCCACACATGGCTGCGGTAATTCCCTTTTCATGAGCACTCTGGATGATCTTTTTAAGGTACCGGAGCACCGCCGGATGAGAAGGCTGGGCTAGATAATTGACCCGCTCATTTCCCCGATCCACTGCCAGGGAATACTGGATGAGATCGTTGGTACCGATGGAAAAGAAATCCGACCGTTCCGCAAGAATATCCGCAGTCATGGCCGCGGCAGGCACTTCAATCATGATCCCTACTTCCATAGCATCGCTATAGGCTTGGTGTCTCCTGCGACACTCGGCTTTGGCCTCCTCGAGGATACTCAGGGCCTGCTCCAATTCCTCGATCCCAGAAATCATAGGAAACATGATCTTTAAGTTTCCGTTGGTACTGGAGCGTAATAAGGCCCGCAACTGGGTCTTAAAAAGTTCAGGTAGGGAAAGGGAAAACCGGATGGCTCGCCAGCCCAGAAGGGGGTTCTTTTCATCGGTGGCCTGGAAATTGGGAAGCAGCTTGTCTCCACCGTTGTCCAGGGTTCTGATGGTTACCGGTCGGCCTTCCATGACTTTGAGGACATGACTATAGGCCCGGTACTGCTCCTCTTCTGCGGTGGCCTGTTTTGGGGTGAGAAAGAGGAATTCCGAACGGTACAGTCCGATGCCCTCTGCACCGTAACGAGAAACCTGATCCGCTTCTTCAGGAATTTCAATATTGGCCTTGAGGCAGACCCGATACCCATCTTGGGTCTCAGCAGGCAGTTCCCCCAATTCCAGGAACTCATCAAAGCGCTTACGGTATTGATCGATAACCCCCTGGTACTGCCACAAAACCTGGGTATCTGGGTTAATGATCACCTCTCCAGAAGTACCGTTTACCACCAGGGTATCACCCTCATTAATCTCTTTGGTGATAGTGGAAAGTCCCAACACTGCGGGAATAGCAAAGGCCCTGGAAAGAATAGCCGTGTGGGAAGTCCTCCCTCCGGCATCCATCACAATGGCCTTGACTCGCTGTTTGTTCATGGCTAACACATCTGAAGGCAGCAGATTATGACTCACCAGAATCACATCGGCATCCAGATCCGCTAGGGAAAATTTTTTAACGGACAGTAACTGCTGCATCACTCGACGGGATACATCGGAAATATCCGCTGCCCGTTCGCGGAACTGGGAATCTGGAGAAGCCATGAGGTGCTGGGACAATTCGTGGGAAATATCCCAGAACACCCATTCTATATTTTGCAGGCTCTCTGTGAGGTGATCCTTAATCTGGTCCTGAAAGTCCGTATCCTCCAGCATCATCAGATGAGACTGAAAGATAGCGGCCTGTTCGGTGCTCACTTCCCGTAAAGCCCGTTCATGAAGCTTTTTAACTTCTTCCGCTGCTTCATGATTAGCCGTAACAAATCGCTTCCATTCGGATTCGATCTGGTTTTTCCCTATGCTATATCGGGGAATTTCGGGAAAATCCTCCTCCAAATATAAAAACGCCTTTTCGATGGCTATACCCGGAGACGCAGGGATACCGGTAAGTTTTTTCATTGAGTGAAAGATACCCTAAAAAAGAGGTATATGACAAGTACAAACCAAGGCTTCTGCATTTACTTTAATTAAGATAGCAACATTACTATAACAATCTGATAAAATAATAACTATCAAGAAGAACAACAAATCCTCATTCAAAATAAGGATTTGGGCGATACAAGAATCGAACTTGTGACCCCCAGCGTGTCATACTGGTGCTCTAACCAACTGAGCTAACCGCCCTTAATTCCCCGGCATTCCCTTATTTTTCCATCCTCCTGTCGGGTAATTACTCCTAAACCTTATCACACTTAAAAATAATGTGCAAGTATCTGGAAAGGCCTCTCTTCACATCCGCTCACGGATAACCACATTGACCTCAATCTTTCCACAAGGCCCCAAGTCCATAGGGACGATCAGCGCCTCCACCTTGAGATTATTCGATACCTCCATATTGTCACCGGTAAAAAGTGCGGGAGGGGTCAAGTCAAACTTAAAACCCAAAGCATGGAGCTTAGTAACCGCTTGACCGGTTATCATATTGGCCAATTCCTGAATCGTTGCCTTGGCCATCTCATCCATAATGGTGAACTTTTCACCACCGTTCATGGCTCCTGCCACTGCCAAAGCCGTCTCTTTCGTCATATCGAAGATAACCCGCCCTTCGACATCTCCCGCAAGACCCACTAAAGCCGCAACCCCCTGGATCGCCATGGTTGCTGACTTAAGATAAAGCGAGCCACGAATAATCTCAGTATCAAGAACTTCTTTGAGAATATTATAGGTCGATTCCACAAAGGGGTTAATATATTCAACTCTCATATTATTACTCCTTACCAGAATTAGCTTTTATATACAAAAATGCAGAGATAGGATCTCTCCCCATAGATGTCCAATTATCCTCCGACAATACCTCATTTTTTCCAAGAATAATGAGCCCCTTCTCTTTCAGTTTTTCAGAACAATCTGTGAGCAACCGCTCTTGGCTATCCACAGGAAAGAAGGAAATAATATCCCTGGCCAGGATTATATTTAAATCCGGCAAGGAATTGTTATTCAAAACATCGTGGTATTCAAACACAATTGAATCTTTGATAGTTTGATTAAAAGTATACCCATTACGTCCCTTAATCATGAAACTGCGGCAATATTCCGGCATCGTGTTCAGATCAAAAGCCATATTAGGTGCATCTGTTATGGCCATGATATCGTTATCATTGGCCCAAATTTTTATGTGCCCATTCGGATACCGTAATTTAAGTATACACGCAAATGAAAAAGTTTCATACCCCTTTCCACATCCTAGTTCCCATACCTGGATGTTATTTGAATTCATATCTGGCAGTATCTCTTTAATCTGAGCGGCATAAGCATCGCTCCAAAACTCCCCAGTATGGGGAGAATAAAAATCCGCCAGGTATTCATCCGCTTCCGCTGCGTTTTTAAGCTGCAAATCCATATCAGTACGGGTGCTGCTCCATTCGGTAAATTGTTTACGAAACCATTCATCGTTAAGGGGGCTGACATAGAACCCCTTCAATGCTGCAAGACTTTCTTTTATGAACCCAAGCGTTGTCTCTGAGATAGCAGCCAGCCCTTCCGGAGATTGCTCTGGAGGAAGAGCCGGAGGCACATAGTAGTTATCCCCGGAAACCTCCTGAATAACGGTTCGTGGTTTCTGTTTCTCCTCTTCCTTCTGACTAAACATCCGAACCACATCAAGAATGATATAGAGAGATCCCTGCTTTTCCACTACGCCGCTGATGAATTTGATGTTGACTTCTCCAAACATGGGATGCGGAGGCTGAATGGTCTCGGAATTGATGCCTACCACCTTGTCTATCTTGTCAACAATGGCTCCATACACCCGCTCGTCCAGATGCAGGATAAGCATGTTTTCCTGACCATCCACTCGGCGCTCGCTCTTGATATGAAAGAAGGCTCGAAGGTCAATAATGGGGATAATATCTCCTCGAAGGTTATACACCCCCCTTACAAAGGAAACCGCATTAGGTACATAGGTAAACTTATCTGCCTTGGCAATCTCCTTAACGTTCATAATATCCACCCCATAATCTTTACCCGCCAGGGAAAAGGTTACCATCTTAAAATCAACCGTATCGACCCGTTCTTTCTGCTGTTGCAACTCGGCATTTACCGTTGCTAAGTTTTTAATCACCGCCATAGTTTTCCTCGCTACCGTAATGATGCTTCACGGATTTGGCGTTGTTCCAATTCCTTACGAAGACCCAGCTCCAAGAGCTGACTGACGTCAATGATGAGAGAAACCGATCCGTCTCCCAGAATCGACGCACCCGCAATCCCGGGAGAATTGGTGTACTGATCCCGTAACGGCTTAATCACCACGTCCTCCTCACCAATGAGGCTATCCACCATGAAGCCCATCTTCTTTTCAGCACTCCCCACAATAACAATGAAGTTATACTCCTGCTGTTTCTCGGTCTTTATCCCGAAAAGCCGGTTAAGCCGGAGCAGCGAAACCACATCATTGCGAATGTTGAAAACCTCATAGTTGTCAATCTTCCGGATCTCATCTGCCTTGATCCGCAGACTCTCAATAACCGACGTAATGGGGATGGAGTAGATCTCAGAACCAACCCGGACCAGAAGCCCCTGAATAATCGCCAAGGTAAGGGGCAGTTTAATGATGAATTTGGTACCCTTTCCCCGTTCAGAACTGACCGTAACCGTACCGTTGAGCTTTTCAATCTGCCGGCGGACCACGTCAAGGCCTACGCCTCGGCCCGAGATGGAGGTAATGCTCTTTGCCGTGGAGAAGCCCGGCTCGAAGATCAGGTTAAATGCCTCTACATCGGTCAACACCTTATTCGGATGGATGAGCCCCCGTTCAATGGCCTTGGCTTTGACTGCCTCCACATCAATACCCTTACCATCATCACCGATCTCAATGATGATCATGTTACCCTCATTGGTCGCCCTGAGGAGCACCATTCCTTCTTCAGGTTTTCCCGCGGCTTTACGCTCTTCCTGAGATTCAATACCGTGATCCACCGAATTGCGGACCGAGTGCATGATGGGATCCAACAGGTCTTCAATAACCGATTTATCCAGTTCTGTCTCTTCCCCTTCGACCACCAGGTTTATCTTCTTGTTAAGGCTCTTGGAGAGATCTCGGACCAAACGGGGGAACCGTCCGAAGATCTGGCTAATCGGTACCATCCGGATCCGCATGACCCCTTCCTGGAGCTCACCGGTGATACGCCCCAGATTCTGAGAGGTGGAGCGGAATTTACCGACATTACTCTTCACCGAGGCTTCAAAACCATCAAATAGGGAAAAGATATCCCCGTATTGCTCACCAATCTCTTTGCGTATGTCCTTGATAGAACGACCGCCTTGGATACTTTCCAAATACCCAGGCAGGCTATCAAAGAGGCTCTTAATTTTATCCCGATAGGTGGCTTCTAAGGCATGCAGATCATTGACCAGGTCACTAAACTGATTGCTGATTTGATTAAAGGTCGCCTTGGTGATAACGGTTTCAGAAACCAGATTAAGCAGGTCGTCAATCCGCTTAGAGTCAACCCGCAGTATAGAACCCGCCTCTTTTCCGGCTTTTTTGGCATCTGCGGCCTCTTTGGCACTCCCGGCCTTGGCCCCGCTTCCATGCTCCTCCACTTCTGGTAGAACAGCCTTTTGAGCCGGCTGAACCGGTTCTGGTGAGGCTCCCTGCTCCAGAGCTGGAACCACTCCTATTATATCGTTTATATCGACAATATTTGCCCCAAGGCTTACATCAGGGATCATCACATGCCGCTTTAACTCATCAACACTCTTACGGCTGGATATATAATAATCTACTACGGGAAAGAAATTATCTTCATAGAGCTGCTCGAAATCCGGAGAGGTTTTCAGTATCGTACCGTCTTCTTTGAGAGATGCGTATATTTGGATACCTCCTACGGTATTCATCAGCCCGCTTTCATCAAATTGTACGGAAATCCGATAAATCGGTACCCCCTTCTCTCCAGATTCTTTGAGCTCTAGTAAATCGTACTCTGAAAGCCCTCCCACGGCTTGGACCGGGACCACTGTTTGCGGAAGATGGGAGGGGGGTGGCGGAACTGTCACGATAGAATCCACCGCGACCTTAGTGTCGCTTTTTTTACGGCCCGACCTTTCAGGCAACAAAACGGAAAGACGTCCTTCTATCGCCGAGGTATCCTCGGTGTACACAGAACCATCCATACGCTGGGTAATCATTGCCTTGATGATATCAATGGCCGCTAGGAGGGTATCAACCACATCCTCATTTATGGTGACTGCATCGGAACGAATAGCATCCAATACATCCTCAACCAGATGGGTAAAATGGGACAGTTCCATCATTTCTACGGTAGCAGCTCCCCCTTTTAGGGTATGAGCTGCCCGAAAAATCTCGTCCACCGCATCCCGGTTTCCACCCTCATTTTCAAGAACCAGAATATTTTGTTCCAGGGTATCAACTTGCATTTGGGCTTCACTGAAAAAGTCTTTAAGCAATTCTTCGTTATTAGGATCTAGATAGTCACTCATATAGGATTATTTTTATATATAATTAAAATTATGTCAAGATAGTCCGCTCCTTTTACGAAGGGGAATCAAGTATTTTTTATAGGTTATGTACAGTTCCCCATTTTTATAAGAACCCCATCGGTACTGGCTACTCATTCGGTTACAAATACCATATCCGTTTCAGGGATCCTCACCGAGGAGAGGGTGAGGAGGATCGGCTCATTCGGTTCTCGATCCCCTTTGACCACCACCTGGGTCTCTAGGCCAAGGGCAGGGATCATGACCTGGGAACGGTTGCCTCGCTTTTCCAGCATCACCCCTTCCCAGGAGGAACCTTTTTTATCCGATAAATACACCGCGAGCCAGTGAGCCCGGGAGGCTCGTTCAGCCTGTACCGTGGCAAGGGTGGCAGCTTCCCCTGCGCCAAGTCGCAACAAGAGTTCCGCTTCCCCCAAAGAAACCTCGTGTCGCAGAAAAGCCCGGATTTGCTGGTGAGCCAAGAGGTCCGTATACCGGCGCAAAGGACTGGTAACTTGGGTATATACATCAAGCCCCAAGCCCCAGTGGATTCCCGGTTTAACCGAAAGGGTCCGGGGCCGCATACAACGGCGAAGCTGGTAGGAACTGGCTATACCGCTGAGCGGGGCCTGGGGGAGGTCCCCGGTTTCCTGGCTTACATAGGGGAAGGGAAGCCGCCGTTGCAGGGCCCAGTGCGCGGCTCCTTCCCCGGCAAGGAGCATACATTCCCGGACCATATCCCCAGATCCATAGGCTGCTATGGGTTCAATCAATACCTGTCCCTCAGAAATCCGGATATGCACTTCAGGGAATTCCATGAACACTGCCCCGGCAGCGCGCCTTCGGGCCAGGTTCTTTTCCGCCACTTTGAAGAGGGCGCTTAATTCCGGTACCTCAGGCCCTCCCCCCTTAAGCAAGGCATCGGCCTCTGCATAGGTCAAACGGCTTACCTTGACCCAAGAACGCAGAATATCCGTTTCTATTATGGTACCTGCTTCATCGAGGACCATCTTGAAGGACAGCGCCGGGGAGACTGCCTCCATACCCAAGGCATACAAGGAGAGGGCTTCTTCGGCGAGCATCAGGGATGCTCCTTCAGGAAGGTACAGGGTGGCCCCGCGGTTCCGGGCTTCCCTATCCACCGGGCTTCCGGGCAGGATCGAAGCCCCGGGATCCGCTACATGGACCCAGAGACAAGGGCCCTCCACTGAAATCGCATCATCCGGATCATTACTCCAGGGGTTATCAATAGCAAAGGCTTTAAGATGGGTAAGATCAAAGCGCTCTTCATCCTTCGGAGGAGGGTTCACGGCAATTTTTGCAGACACCGGAGAGAGGCCAAAACGCAGAGGATGAGGATTGACCCAGGGGGTCCAGCATCTTGCCTCAAGCAGGATTCTATGGGCTTCCTGGGGAGATTCAGGTACCTTCAGGTCTTTGAGGGTCCGGCTTTTATCAGTTTTACCGTATGCCAGGGCTTCCACATCATGGAGAAACCGGCGATCCTCAGGGAACTGCAGGGTCCGAGCTTTGAGGCGTTCCAAAAAAGCCTCCCGTTCCGCCAGGTCCCGCTGTTTCACGGTTCGCTTCTGAGCTTCCGCTTCCACTTCCTCCAGGGGCCGGCTTTGAATCTCCTGCAGGTTCCCTGAAAAATACAAGCCATCCTTGAAGAGCCGATACGCTGCCCAGGCAGTGCTCCCGGTATACGCACCGTAAACCAATTCGGTCAGTTCCTGGAAGGAAATCTGAGTTCCTTCCAGCAGTTCCCAGGCAGCGCGGACATCTGCTGGGGGGAGTTCCTGTTCAAGGCTTGCCAGGGTACAAGGCCCTGGGTGGAGCACCTCAATGTCCTTTTCCCGAACCCGCAAGGATTCCCCTTCCAATAGGACTATACCTATCTTTTCCCCGATATCCTGTACCAGGGCAGGACGGTTTTTATACACCACAAGACTTTTTTCCCATATCATCAAGGGTAAGTCTACCATAGTACCGTAAACCCTGAGAAGTAGGCAGTGTAGTGGTGATCCGCGCCCTATAATGGAAACATCTCGGTGCCAAGCTAAACTCATTCATGGTAATATAATGAACTGCCTTTACCGGTATTAAATCGTTTTTTCCTACTCTGAGTAGCATCGTTTCGTAGGAACGCGACCAGCCCTGCCAAAATGTGGGTGTAGTGAGCCGTGGGAGGCATCGGCAACATAGTTACCGCACTGACCTAGCGGAACGGAACCCTGAGCCGCCTACTGGCGGCGAAGCAAAAAATGTATTTGCCATAGATTGCTATAGATTTATATTATGGAAGAAACATTGTCAAGAATGACTACCAAAAATCATATAACTTGACCTTTGGCATATCGGGATGGAGCGCAAGGCGGGGCGGCGCTGGCCGGAAAAAGAGATAAAAGACTAGTCCGTTATCCTGGTTATTTCACCGGTTTCTTGATCGTAAACGAGTAACCAGCTATTATCAAAACCCTCAATAACCGATCCGGCATCGTCAAGAACACCGAGGGAGGCCATATTATTAGCGATAACAATGCCCACGTTATTATCCCTGAATATGGATATATAATTATAATTTCCCCCCCCTGGATTGCCTTAAAGAATTCCGCATAATCTTCGGTAGTCAAACGGTTTATGTCTTCAGTTGTCATTTTCAGATAGGCCCGTATCCCTATCTGCTGGTTTCTATCCCGTTCATAATGGGCGCTTCGATCAATTTTTGCCGAAGGAGCGAATAGGTTGATTGGCCGCCGGCTTCCTTTGCCTTGGCGGCTTCCAGTACCGAGGCCAGGGCCTCACCATAGGATGCACCGATACGCTGGGATTTCTCCCATACCGTGACCTGAGCGGTATCCTCAATCCAGGCCTTCTGGTAGGGCAGGAGGATGGCATCGGTCATGGTGCTAGGGTCCACTTTTGGGTATGGGCGTATCGGTTCA
>JAITJS010000068.1 GCA_031278815.1 Treponema sp. | reverse complement strand
CGCTTTTTATTACACTATATGCAAACCCTTTACAATCTCCATCCCGCTAAATCACGCCAAATTGCTTAAAATTCCGCCTATTCGCTGGTATTTCTGAATCTATTCTCCGCTCCTTACATCATCGCCTTGCCCCGGCCTTCCAGGATGTACTGTTGCAGATACTCATACAGTTCCTGTTTAGGAAAGGCGCCGCGTATCTGCTCCTCAAGAAACGACTTGTGTTGGTTCTCCCGTAGCACCCGGGCAATCCGGGAAAATACCGTAATGTACTCCTGGCGTATTTTCCGTTTCCCCGCTATAACCAGCCGGGCAGTTTCCCTCCTGGCTTGGCGGTACTCACGGTCGTATTCGGCACGGGTCAATAGACTTCCTCTTGGGTTGTTTTACCTGCCCCGGGGTTCATGATTCCTCCTCCCCCATAGCACCCCCGTCCCCTTCCTGCGAATCCTCCTCTGCTTCGCCTACCGGGGGCTCATCTCCAGCGGGCCAGGTCATCATCAGTTTCGCCGTACACCTCACCCTCCTTAATTTGAGCCTGTTTCAAAACTCCCCTTAAATGAATAATTGAAGATATTTCAAAGCTGCTAGACAAATGACTGAGGTCATCAGTACAAAGGATACTTTCTTATAACCTTTTACATATATCGAACGGGAAATAAGCTTGTCTTTCAAATGAGCGTTTGCCCGTTCTACCGTCGTTCGTATCTTATACCGTTCCTGCTTCGCCGGATCCAACGGAGAATGCTCTCGGTCTTTTCGTTTGTTCACATTGATTATCGGTATTCGTCTGCGGCTCCTTATAAACCCGACAACATCTTTTGAATCATATGCGCTGCCCATAAAGCTGTAACAAAAATTGACTTTTCCTTCGGTATTGCCAGTTGGCTGTCATGCACAATGGCTCCCGTTACCACGGCGGTCAAGGGAAACCCCGTATCACTGACATCAAGATGCAGTTTGTACCCTTTCCAAAACGAGACATTCCCTTCACTGTTTTTCTTGCATCCCCACGCACATGCTTTGTCAATGCCCTCCAGCGATGTTTTCGCATCCTGCTCCCGCTGCTTTTCTATGACCGTTGGCTCTTTGGCGCGTTTTCTGCCGGCCTTCCCCGTTTTTTTGCCGGTTTTTCTGTCTTTTCTTCCTCCTTTTTAACGACCTGCTCCCGAGCTGCTATTGCCGTCCAATCCCGGTTCACCTGATATACCACCAAGTCTTTATGCGCCATGCTCACTATTCCGTCCAAGGTTTGTTCACACAGAAACGTAAACACCCGTGAAAAGGTTGCCTTACTGGACACACCGGTAAACCCGCACAATAACCGTAGATTCGGATCTCCCCGAAGCCGCTGAATCACCTGATCGGTCTTTTCTATCCCGAAATATCCTTTGGCAAGAAAACTCCGTATAAACGGAGTATACTGATAGGGTATTCGTCCGCTTCCCGCATACGGTCGGATGAGGGGTGGCATTTGTTTTTCTATGACCCGCAGCATATACACAAATGTTTTATATGCGTCACAGAGGTATTCTTCAAAACACGCTTCGAGGTTGTATGAGATAGCAAGGAGTGCTTGCGCTCCTGTAATGATTTGGTTTATAGTTTTCATGGCGAGGGTTCTCCTGGTTAATAGTTTACTGGAACTAAAATTTTATCAGGTTTCCCTCGCCTTTTCTATCCTTTCGGAGGGTTTTGAAACAGGCTCATAAGCCTTTCTTTAATACCCCAATTCCCCTTCAGCTTCAAACATACGCTCTATAATAAATATACCCCCAAACGAATTAATAAATGGAGCATGATTTTACCGTTTTCCCTAACTCCTTATTATTTAGACCGGGGACAGGCTGAAGGCAGCAGCCTGTCCCCGGTCATCTGTCACCTCTAGTTTCCCTACTCCACTGTTGGCTTCCTTCCCCAGACCCGGGGCACCACACTACCGGTAGCTCAGCCAGCCTCATCCCTCACCAACTGCGAGCTGGTCAGGCTCCTCTATCCTCACCGTATCCCCGGATTGCTCTGTCACATACAATCCCAGCCGTAAAGCCTCGAGCCTCACCGCTTCCGGCATAATCGCACCGGCTATGGCTCCACGGATTGCTCGCTTGTCTCCCTCCTCGTCTTTATAGTTCCTCAAAAGCTCAAGGCGCTGGATGTGTTCCAGGAGGTCTTTCTCAGCGGGTTTTGCTTTCACTTCCACCCCGATGCTGGAGCTGTCATTCTCCAGGAGTATGTCAAACTCCGCTGCTACCTGACCGGTCTCGGGGTTAAAGAGCTTATGCTCTTTGGATGCATGCTTAAAATGATAATGCAAAGCGTTGAACTTTTGGACGATATTGGGTAAGACCAGATGTTCAGCCAGTTCCCCGAATCGGTTATTCAAATACCCCATACTTTTCTGGAGTTCCTTCAGTTGCCGGTCGGTCTCCTGCATTCTGCGGTCGGCTTCCTGTTGAGCCGCCTTCATTTGCTGGCGGTTCTCCATGAGCGCCGCCCAGACCTGCTCGAAATTTAATCCCATTTGGGGTTGGATTATTTCTGCCATGTTGTCCCCCTACTAAGCTCATCATAGCCCACCTATTCGGCCTTCACCATATAGAGGGGCAGCCTATTCCGCTTCCGCCCTGAGGTAGTAGTAGGTAGTACCGATTACCCAACAGCCCCATCTTCCTCAATACCGGCAATGTCCGGGGCTTGGGCGGTGTGGCTCTAGCGGGAAGTCCCCCTGAAGGAGCTTCCACGGACCTCCTGGAGATTGAATAGAAATAATATTTCAATAGTTATTTTTGTTCATATATTTATTATATTATTCCTATATTCCTTTCCGATTAGCGGTACAACCGCTCAACATAATTATTTACAAAATATTTAGGACCATATTGCACATAACATGAGGTATAAAGGAATCATTGATGGTATTCAGCGGCATCGTAATTGGTTTAATCGCCTGTATAGCAATCGGCATATTTCATCCCCTGGTTATATATGGGGAATATCATTGTGGAGTACGCCTGTGGCCATGCTTTCTTGTGGCAGGCATCATCTTGTGTCTCCTATCCTTACTGGTTAAACAGATGATTCTTAATGCCACCTTAGGGATACTGGCCTTTTGTTGTTTCTGGAGTATCCATGAATTATTCCGTCAGAAAAAGCGCGTGGAAAAAGGCTGGTTCCCAAAGAAGCCCCACAAGGCAAGCCAGGACGCGGGGGATGAGCCTTAGTCCTTTTGCTCAATATCCCCCTGCCTCTGCGCTCGTTTCCGTTCCTCTTCCCGGCGCTGATCCCGCAAGGAGATATACACAATCCAGGCTATGAACAAGAAAAACAGCACGGTCACTATCAATACAGGGGTGGTCTTGACAACCCTCACCGGTACGGGGTTTTCAGGGGGAATGGTACTGGGAGGCTTGGTGCTCAGTGTCGCCACCGGTTCACTGTAAATGAGGTATACACTCACCGCCACCGCAATCCCAATAAGGATAAGGGCAATAACCGCAGTTCGCTTGATAAGAGGACTGGAGCGCTTGGAAAGGGCAAAATAGACAATCAGGATAAATAAACACAGGGATATCAGGATAAGGGGAGGAAACAGCGGGAACAACATATCACCCATTATCCTACCTCCTCGCTTAGAACCTACTTATTAGACCGGAAGAACATCACATCCCCGTCCTGGACTATATAGTCCTTCCCTTCGATACGGTACTTACCCGCTTCCTTAATCTTTGCCTCGCTTCCGTAACGGACCAGATCCTCATAGGCATAGACCTCGGCCTTGATGAAGCCCTTCTCAAAATCCGTATGGATAGTCCCGGCTGCTTTGGGGGCCTTATCCCCTGCGCGGATGGTCCAGGCTCGACATTCGTCTACGCCGGCAGTGAAAAAGGTATACAGCCCCAGGAGTCGGTAAGCCGCCCGTACCAAGACGCTCAAGCTGGATTCGCATACGCCTAAATCCCGCAAAAAGGCCTGTTTTTCTTCCGGGTCTTCAATATCTGTCAGTTCCACTTCAAACTTGCCGCAGATGATCACCCCGTGGGAGCCTTCAGAGCGGGCGCGCTCCTGTACCGCCGTAATCAAGGGGCTGCCCTCTCGGAGGCCTGATTCGTCCACATTGCACACATAGAGCTGGGGTTTCATGGTAATGAAATGGCAATCATAGATCGCGGCTTTTTCCTCTTCCCGTAAAGGAACCGATCGGGCAGGCTTGGCTGCTTCCAAAGCCACACTGATTTTGTCCAGCGCGGCAAGGACCGTTTCTACGGCCTTTTGTTCTGCCTTAGCCTGCACCTTGAGGCTCCGTTCTGCCCGGTCCCGGCGCTTAGTCAAAGTATCCAGGTCGGCGAGGGCCAACTCAATGGCAATGGTGTCCATGTCTGACTGGGGATCCAGGTGCGTAGCCACATGGATGATATGGGGATCTTCGAAACAGCGGACCACTTGGGCAATGACCCCCACCTCCCGAATATGGGCAAGAAACTGATTGCCCAGGCCCTCCCCTTTTGAAGCACCCTTGACAAGGCCGGCGATATCCACAAATTCCACCGTTGCCGGAATGATCCGTTGCGGTTTAAAGATTTCCCCTAAGTGGGTAAGCCGTTCATCTTCCAGGTTGACCATACCCACATTGGGCTGGATCGTACAGAAGGGATAGTTTGCCACCTCTGCTGGAGCGCCGGTGAGGGCTGAAAAGATCGTGGACTTTCCCACATTGGGAAGCCCTACGATGCCACAATTAAGAGCCATATATTATTATACCACACCCCCGAAGAGGGTTTAAAGCCCCTGTATGGCAGTGGTGATAAGGAAGTGAAGCGCCCCTTGCCTGAAGCTTGGGTGATCAGGGCAGTTTCTAAGGAACGGCCCGCCTCGGCCCACCATAAGCCGGTCGGCTTCACGAGATCCGGGTAATGCTCTCTTGCCAAGTCAAACGCAGGTGCTTAAAGAGAGAGAAGGAAAAGGGTATGTAAAGAGGATGAAGCATGAAAAAATGCGTGATTGGGGCGCTCTTGCTTATGGTTGCATCCTAGGTTTGGGGCGATGATGGTCGTGTTCTTTGGGGAACTTAAGGCCCGTTCTTGGGCTCTGGGGAGGCCCGCAGGGCAGCGCTGGATAAGACCCTCTCCGACGGGTCTTTTGTCCTGCGCCACAGTACCGATCCCTCAAGCGGGGGAATGACTATCCGATCGAATCCCTAAGCTGGTACGATGCGGTGGAGTACTGCAACGCCTTAAACCTCCAGGAATGCTTGTGCCCTGCCTACCGGAACACCGGGACCGAGGTGGTCTGCGATTTTAGCGCCCACGGCTATCGCCTGCCTACTGAAGCTGAATGGGAATACGCAGCTCGCGGCGGAAACGTGGCGATTCAAAGCTACACCTATACAGGTGCAAACGCGCTCGACGAAGTCGGCTGGTACAGGGCAAACGGGGCTATGCGCAAGCACCTTGTAGGGCAAAAAAGGCTGAATATGCTGGGCCTCTACGATATGAGCGGAAATGTCTGGGAATGGTACTGGGACCGCTACGGGGACTACCCCTCAGGCACCGATCACATGGATAACCCTCAGGGGTCCTCCTCCGGGAGCGCCGGGTCACGCGCGGCCCCTACTGCTACACCGAAAAACACACGACCATCGCCGCCGGCAATGCGGCATATCCTCAGGATACCGGGGAATACGTGGGCTTCCGGGTGGCCCGTAGTGTGGAATAAGCCGAAACTAGGCCTTCTGCCATGTGAATTGATATGGAGGGCCGATGGGCCTCCCAAAATCCCTCGGAATTTTGCCCAGACCATCCCAGGCTTCAGGCAAGGGGCGCTTCGATTTCTTATTACCACAGCCAGTCAGGGGCTTTAAGCCCTCTTCGGGGGCCTCATTGTAAATTCAGATCCTTTCATATACCTTAGTAAGAAGCTCTATTCAGGGCTGACTTTATACATAAGGTATGGATTAATGGCTTTTATTAAAAATCTATTTGATAAAAACTTTCTTGAATACGCTTCCTACGTGATCAAAGATCGGGCAATCCCGGATGTGGAAGACGGCCTCAAGCCGGTACAGCGGCGGATCCTCCATTCGCTCTTTGAAATGGACGACGGGAAGTTCCATAAGGTGGCCAATGTAGTCGGTCACTGCATGAAGTACCATCCCCACGGAGACGCTTCTATCGGCTCTGCCCTGGTGGTTTTGGCGAATAAGGACCTGTTTATTGAACGGCAGGGCAATTTTGGGAATATCTTCACCGGTGATGAGGCTTCCGCAGCCCGGTACATTGAATGCCGGGTAACTGCCCTGGCCAAAGACATCTTCTATAATCCCAAACTCACCCTAATGACCGATTCTTACGATGGTCGCAATAAAGAGCCGGTCCTGTTTCCCGCGAAGATCCCGGTCGTCCTCGTCATGGGGACCGAGGGTATCGCCGTGGGTATGTCCACCAAGATTCTACCCCACAACATCCTGGAGGTCCTGGAAGCGGAGAAGGCCTGTCTCCAAGGCCAGCCATTCCAACTGTATCCCGACTTCCCCACCGGAGGCCTCGTGGATGTATCGGAGTATAAAGAAGGAAACGGCAGGGTCCTGGTCCGTGCCAAACTTGATACCTCAGACCCGAAACGGATCATCATCCAGGAACTGCCCTTTGGGTCTACCACGGAAAGTCTCATCAACAGCATGGAAGCTGCGGTCAAGGCAGGGCGCATCAAGATCCAGTCCATCAATGATTTTACCACTGAAAAGGTGGAAATCGAGATTCGCCTAGCCCGGGGGGTGTATTCCGAAGAAACCGTGAATGCCCTCTTTGCCTTTACCGAATGTGAGCAGTCCATCTCGGTAAATCTTCTGGTGATTCAGGATAACCTGCCGGTGGTGATGACCATTACCCAGATAATACAGTACCATGCCCAACAACTCCAAAAGCTTCTTACGAGAGAACTAGAAGCGGAAAAAAAGGATCTTCAGGAAAAGCTGCGCCTGCGTACCCTGGAACGGATCTTCATTGAGAAACAGATATACCAGGCCATTGAACAGATGAAAAGCGCTGAAGCCATTGAAAAGGCGGTGTTCCATGGTTTTAGCCCCTTTATGAAAGAAGTGGGAAGCCGAGGGCTGCGGCAGGAGGATGTGGAACACCTGCTTAGGATACCCATCCGGCGTATCTCCCTCTACGACACCGCCAAAGTCAAGGCAGAAGCGCTTGAAATTACCGCACGGATTAAGGAGATAAACAAGCACCTCAAAGGGATAGTCCCCTATGCAATAGGTTTCCTTGATGGTCTCATTGCCAAAGTTACGGCCAATGAGGAACTGGGTAGGGGGCAGCGCAAAACCGAGGTCCATACCTTTGCCAAGGTGGCGCTTAAAGAAGTGGTTAAAAAAGACCAAGAGCTTAAGTACGATAAGGAGCGGGGTTATCTGGGTACGACCGTAGCAGGAGAACGAGTAGCTACGGTGTCTCCCTTCGACCGGATCCTCATCCTGCGTCTCAACGGAACCTATACGGTGCTCGGAGCCCTTCCAGAGAAAGCCTTTATCGGGCCTTCGGCCTGGTGGATAGGGGTAGCGGACAAGGAGGCCCTGGCGAAACTGGTGTTCACCGTCATTTATAAGGACGCAAAGACCGGCTGTCCCTGGATCAAGCGCTGCATCATTGAAGGGTGGATCATGAACAAGGAGTATGCTTTGGTTCCTGGAGGAGCCCAAGTACTCCATGTGGATACCCGAGAGCAATTCACCTTCAGCGCCTATTATGCCCCTAAGCCCCGGGTGAGGATCACCAAAGGAAGCTTTAAGGCGCAGGATTATCCGCTTAAAGGGCTTAAAACCGCAGGGGTGAAACTGGCGGATCGGGTTATAGAACGGCTTGAAGTGAAATAAGGCTGGCCCTTCGGATTTACCCCCTAGCAGAGTGCCTTGTGCCCACCCCAGAGCCTCGCCCCAAATCCCTGAACCTGCTTTATGTATATGCAGCATCTTGTGTTTTTTATATTTTATGCTAAGGAGCACCTATGAAGGCTTTATTTATCGGCGGGACTGGAACCATCAGTACCGCTATTTCACGGAACATCCTCGCCCAGGGCTGGGAACTGTATCTGCTCAACCGGGGCAACCGTAATCACCTCTTCTCGGGGAAGTTTACGGAGATTCTTGGGGATATAAACCAAGAAGCAGTGGTGGCTGAAAAGCTAAGAGGATTGCAATTCGATGTGGTGGCCGATTTTATTACCTTTGGGCCTGCCCAGATTGAACGGGACTTCCGGCTTTTTAGGGATAAAACCAAGCAATACATAGCCCTAAGTTCTGCTTCGGCCTATCAAAAGCCCTTGTCCGACTATCGGATAAACGAAAGTACCCCCCTGGCCAATCCCTTCTGGGAATACTCCCGGAACAAGATCGCCTGCGAACAGGTTCTCCTGAGCTTGTACCGGGACTACGGTTTCCCTATCACCATTGTTCGTCCCAGTCATACTTATGATGAACGGAGTGTACCCCTGGGGGTACATGGCAAACACGGCAGTTGGCAGGTGGTAAAACGGCTCCTCGATAGGAAGCCGGTGATCATCCACGGGGATGGGACGAGCCTGTGGACCCTCACCCATAATAGCGATTTTGCCCAGGGATTCACCGGTCTTATGGGTAATATCCATGCTATTGGGGAGGCAGTGCAGATCACCTCTGATGAAACCCTCACCTGGAACCAGATATATGAAACCATTGCCAGCGCCCTGGGAGTACCCCTTAAGGCAGTGCATATAGCCAGTGATTTTCTCGCTCAGAGCGGTCCGTACAATTTTCGTGGCGGGCTTTGGGGGGACAAGGCTCATTCGGTGGTATTCGATACCACTAAACTGAAACGCCTGGTCCCGGGTTTTACCGCGAAGGTCCGTTTTGACCAGGGAATCCGGGAAACCATAGCCTATATCTTAGCTCACCAGGAGCAGCAAAAGGAGGACCCTGAATTCGATGCCTGGTGCGATAAGGTTATTGCGGCCCAGGAAAAAGCGATTACGGACATACTCCAGGGTACCTCCCAAGAGGATTAAGCGGTTTTGAGAGAGGGTCCAGGGGCATTTCTTACGAGATTTCCTTCACCCTCACCGGAGTACCAGTACTGAAAAGCGCTCCCAAACCCGGCTGTTTGGGGAGCGCGTTCTAGCGTATCCTGCGCCCATCGCGGAAATAGCTTCACCTTACGGGAAGCAAAAAGTAGGTCCCGCATTTGGATCGCTTGTTTTCGTTCTCTTATTGTGTTTTTACCAAGTTTCGGGTATGCTAATACTATGCCTTTGCATACCAGGAATGATACGTTATTTGCTACCAAAAAAGCGGAAAAACTCAAGGAGCCTGAAGAATTCCGGGTGATATTGTGCAACGATCATTACACCACTATGGAATTTGTGGTGGAAATTTTGATCTCCGTGTTCCATAAAGATCCGCTTGAGGCGAATCGTATCATGTTGGAGGTGCACCAAAAAGGACGAGGAGTGGTGGGACAATACCCTTGGGATATCGCCCAGACCAAAGCCAAACAGGTGCATACCTTGGCTCGGCAGCATGAATTTCCCCTCCAATGTCTTGTAGAACCTCTATAGACGACTCCTATTTAGAGGTACCTGTATGAATAAAAAATGTTAAGAAACACAAATTTGCTATAAAACTCATAGTGTTTTATTAGATTTAGTATTATAATTTAATTAGTAGTATTTTTTAATGTAAAGAGCTCGGGTCCATGCTCTGAGTAGGGAGTAAAACATGAAAATTAGCGGTCATGTACAGGCCATTATAAACGCCGCTTACCATGAAGCTAAGGTGCGTAACCATGAGTATCTGACACCGGAACATATACTGTATGCAGCCTTAGCCTTTGATGAAGTCCAGGGTATACTGTCCGCTTGTGGTGCCAATCTGGATATGCTCAAAGATGCTATGGAAAATTATTTTCAACAGAAAGTCCCCAGTATGGGTGATATAGAGCCAACCCAAACTGTGGGATTTCAGAGTGTCATTGAACGAGCAGTGCTCCAAAGCCAGGCTTCCCAGAAACATATCTTAGATGTGGCAGATATCCTCGTCTCCCTTTATGATGAAGAACAAAATTATGGTGCCTATTATTTGCGTAAATTGGGGGTTAAACGTTTTGAACTCCTTAATGTCCTCTCCCATGGATTCGATGGAGATCGGCCCTTTGTCTTTAATAAAATGAACAGCAGTGGCCTACAAGAGAGAAAAGAGGAATCTGTTGATGAGGATGGAACCGATCCGACTCAAAAAACCAAAGTGAATAGACGAAGCGCGTTGGAACGGTATGCTACAGAACTTACTGCCCTGGCCAGGGAGCATAAGCTTGAACCAGTTATAGGCAGGGAAGCGGAATTAGACCGGACCGTCCAAGTGCTTTGCAGGCGGCTTAAGAATAACCCCGTCCATGTAGGAGATTCAGGGGTGGGAAAAACCGCCATCACCGAAGGCCTTGCCCAACGTATCGTAATGGGGAACGTACCTCCTACGCTCAAAAATTTTTCTATCTTTTCTTTGGACATGGGTGCCTTGGTGGCCGGGACCAAATACCGGGGGGATTTCGAGGAACGGATCAAGCGGGTCATTGAGGAAATCCTAAAAAAAGAAAGGGCTATCCTTTTTATTGATGAAATTCATACCCTGGTAGGAGCCGGGTCTGTTTCAGGAGGAGCTTTGGATGCATCTAATCTCCTCAAACCGGCCCTTACTTCCGGGAAAATCCGTTGTATCGGTTCCACCACCCATGAAGAATACAGCAAATTTTTTGACAAAGATCGGGCCCTCTCACGGAGGTTTCAAAAGATCGATATCAATGAACCCAGTGAGCATGATGCCATAGCTATCCTCCAGGGGCTTAAATCAAAATATGAGGAGTATCATAATGTTCGCTACAGTGATGAAGCGGTGGAAGGGGCGGTACGGCTTTCTGCCCAGTTTATCACTGAGCGGCGACTGCCGGACAAGGCCATTGATGTGATCGATGAAGCCGGTGCCTTTGCCCGGATAGCGGCTTTTAAGCAGCATGAACAACAAAGTTTGCTGAATAAAAAGGTAGAGGTAAGCAATAGAAATAGTTTATCAAAAAAAATTTCGTTTTTTTTTGATAAGCATGACAAAATAGAAAAAAATGAAAAAACAGAAAAGAACTTGTCCGGTGAAGCAGAGGCTAGTACACTGGCTCAGGGTATCTCAGTACAAGAAGGAACGGT
The DNA here is from genome assembly GCA_031278815.1 of Treponema sp. Taxonomy (GTDB): domain Bacteria; phylum Spirochaetota; class Spirochaetia; order Treponematales; family Breznakiellaceae; genus JAIRLU01. The sequence goes on along the minus strand of JAITJS010000068.1, from coordinate 14,272 downwards.
CGAAATCATTGATATCGGGCTTCCCCTCATTGAATCGGTGGTTTCTCGGATAGCCCGGATACCGGAGCGGTCGGTAGGAGAAAACGAGAAAGATAAGCTCCGCAATCTGGAAGAGCGACTCAAAGCGCGGATCTTCGGTCAGGACAAGGCAGTTACCATGGTGGTCAAGGCGGTGAAGCGGTCACGGGCCGGTTTCAGGGCTGAGGGTAAACCGGTGGCGAACTTTCTTTTTGTAGGTCCTACTGGGGTGGGGAAAACCGAATTAGCCCGAAGCCTCGCCTATGAGTTGGGGATTTCCATGCACCGCTTTGATATGAGTGAATATCAGGAAAAACATACCATTTCACGGCTTATCGGTTCTCCCCCTGGTTATGTAGGGTATGAAGAAGGGGGCCTCTTGACCGATACCATACGGAAGCAGCCCCATAGTGTGGTCCTCCTCGATGAGATAGAAAAGGCCCATCCGGATATTTATAACATCCTCCTGCAGATCATGGACTATGCCACTCTTACGGACAATAACGGCAGGAAAGCGGATTTTCGGAATGTGGTCCTCATTATGACCAGTAATGCCGGTGCCCGAGATATTGGTAAAAATCTCATCGGGTTTGGGGAGCGGACCATTGATGCCGCTGCCGTTGACAGCGCGGTAGAGAAAACCTTTACTCCCGAATTCAGAAACCGTCTGGATGCGGTGGTACGATTCGATCACCTCTCCCGGGAAATCATGGCTTCTATTGTACGCAAAGAATTGGAACTCTTCAAAACGCAATTGGCAGCGAAAAAGGTTCGTGTGGAACTTACCGATACCTGTGTAGACCATCTCACAACCGATGGGTACAGTCGGGAATTCGGCGCTCGCAATGTAGGTCGGGTTATTGAGGATAAGATCAAGTCCTTCTTTGTTGACGAGGTTCTCTTTGGTCGTCTTGTAAAAGGGGGAAGCGCCCGGGTGGACTGGACCGATGGGGCATATCAGATCACCCTGTTTGAGACTACCGAGGCTCTGGGAGTCTTCACCTATCCCTAAACAGCAAGGTACTATGAGGAATCGGATTTCCGGTGTGGATCCTTCTTTTCCTTATCTCGGCGAATATGAACGGTACCCTTTCCCTAAGCCGGATGTATATCTTTGTGGAAATAATAGTATTATCGCCGTAGGAGGCAACCTCTCACCGGGGATGCTCCTTTCCGCCTATGAGCAGGGTATATTTCCCTGGTATAATCCTGAAGATCCCATCCTATGGCAGTCTCCGGATTCCCGGATGGTCCTGTTTCCAGAAAAGCTCCATATTGCAGCCTCTATGAAAAAGGTCTTCAAAAAAAGGAGTTTTGAATTTGCCCTGGATAGGAATTTTAAGGGTGTCATACGGGGGTGCGCAGAGATGTTCAGACCAGGTCAGGGGGGTACCTGGATTACAGAGGATATGATCGCTGCTTATACAGAACTGCACCGTTTAGGTTGGGCTCATTCTGCGGAAAGCTACCAGCATGGGGAACTGGTGGGAGGGTGTTATGGTATACGCCTGGGGAAGGTCTTCTTTGGAGAATCTATGTTTGCCAAGCAATCCAATGCTTCCAAGGCGGCCTTTCTTTCCTTGGCCCAGCGGCTTTTTGCCGATGGGGTTGCTTTTATTGACTGTCAAGTCCACACCAATTACCTCGCAAGCCTGGGTGCGGAAATTATAAGCCGTAAGGCATTTTTACAACTCCTTGAGGAAACTCTCGCTCCTCGCCGGCAGATACCCTATACTGGGGAAGCTCAGACTTTTTATACCCAATCAGACGGTATGGATCGGCGGGGAAGCTGGGCCTTCACCACGCTTGCTGCACCGATATGAGCATTAGGACGACCCTATCTTCAAAGTAATTATTCATGCTTTCCTATGTAATACCTGGGTTTCGTTGTAAATACAACCGATACCTTATGGGTAATAAAGTATACTAACAATATGGATTCAAGAGGATTTGGGAAAGCAATACGAGGTGAGTATGGTACATATCAGTATCAATGAAGACCGATGCACCGGCTGTGGCTTATGTGTTGAGGCATGCCACGAGGCAGTGATTGGTATTCGTGATGGCAAAGCTCGCCTTCTACAGGAGGCGTATTGCGATGGACTTGGCAGTTGTATACCGGTTTGCCCTACGGGAGCTATCATTAAGGAAGCCACGGATCGGCAGATTCCGCCAGAACCTTCGTCACCTATACCTTTTGCCAGTAACCGTGCTCAATGGCCAGTACAGATAAAACTGGTACCCCTACAGGCACCCTTCTTTGAACAGGCGAATCTGGTGGTATCTGCTGATTGTTGTGCTTATGCTTATGGTAATTTTCACCAGGAATTCGTGAAAAACCAGATCATCCTCATTGGATGCCCAAAACTCGACGCGATAGATTATAGTGAAAAACTAGGGGAAATTATTCACCATAACCGCATCAAATCCCTACGGGTAATTCAAATGGAAGTGCCTTGTTGTGGAGGTATTGAACACGCGGTATGTAAAGCCCTTAAAAATTCAGGTAAAATACTTCCTGTGACAATTATAAAACTTTCTATAGAAGGCAAAATAGTGAATGGATGAAACAAACACCCCCAGCTTTAACTGGGGGCAGGTACTTCTTTGCTGATTTACTATGGGATCGAGAAGTACACTCTATGAATCGTACTCCAAGGCTTTTGCACCCCTCGCCTCCCTTAGTTCAAAAACTACAGTTCGAGATATGAATCCGCGTACAGGTTCTGATTCATGATGATATCCGCGGACTTGACAGTTTCCATAAGCCGCAGGTCGCAGGGATTCACGATGGCAGAGGTAAAGCCACATTTAATCGCCATAGCTAACATGACCGAATCCATTATGGGTCGGATATGCTTAGGCATCATGTTAGAAACATTGGAAAGGCCTCCAGAGGAATTTAAATCCATATCCCTGAGCTGGCTGATGAAATCAAGGACTTCCACCTGTTTATCCTGCATTCCCTTAATAACCAGGAACAAGGGATCAAACCATATATCCTTGGGATCCATCCCCAAGTTCATACCATGTTCAAGCATCTCCTGACAGTAGGTCATGCGCTCTTCATTACTCGAAGGGACTCCCTGTTTTGCACAGAGGGCAATGACAATGGCATCATTGGCTGCCGCAAGGTCGATATAGGAAAGACGATCCCCTGCATCTGCGGAATTGACAATCGGTTTACCCTTGGAACGGTTATATACCGAAATTCCCGCTTCAATAGCTTTTTTATTTGCCGTGTCCAAGGAAAGGGGAATATTGTCAAATTCACTTTGGATCAGTTGAACCGCCCACTTCATAAGTTCTACCCCGGTCTTCTCTGCTGGCCCAATATTGACATCAATATAGGTGGCCCCCGCCTCAATCTGTTCCTTCGCCCGTTTCAGGATAGGCGCAGGATCGTGGGTCTCCATAGCAGCACGAATTACCGGCGAAATACAGTGAATTCGTTCACCAATAATAATAAATTTACCCATAGCTATAACTCCTCCATAAATATAGTATAAAACCCTAGGAGGGACTTGAAACTCGTACAAAACTCCGATGTTCCAACCCCCTAGACTTATTAAGAGACTTTAAGTTCCTTAAGGAATTTGACCGATGCCACCGCTTCATTCGGCCCCACAATGATTTTCCATCCAGGCAGACTCTCTTCCAATTCGCCTTTAAGCACCGCTACCTTACCGGGAATGATGAGGTTGCGATTCTTGAGCTTATCTTCAATCTTTGCTTCTTTGAAGAACCGGGCGATGGAACTCGCTGAAAGCTTACCTGCGGCCCAGGAGGTAAGTACAGAATATCCTCCTGCATCGGAAATAAGCAGATTTACCGGTACCCCGGAACGCTCCAACTCCCCGGAAACCACAAAATAGGTGAGGGCGAAGTCCACGGTGGTAGCACACACTGCATTTTCGTCCGCGCCGTTTAAAGGATATATCCCCGGTTCAACTTTCATGGGCTTCTGGGGGTCAGTGAAGATATTCTGCCGTAGGCCATAAAGAGGCAGGGCCTGGGCATAACTCATACCGCTCATAATGATGATGGAACCGTATTTTAGGGTGAAAAGGGATGCAAGAGCGACCTGCATAACACTGTCTCCAGGAGCCAACTTCGCGACATTGACGATAGAAGGATACCCAAAAACCCGATCTTGATCCTTGAGGGCCGCACGACGGATCTGGACTGCGTTGGCAAAGGCCTCTTTCACCGAAGAATACCCCACATCAATGATCAAATTCTTATTTTCCAGTTTTTCAATAGCCTCGACCGTATCGTAGATCCCCTCCAAACTTGTGCCGCTAACCCCTAAGACGACACCAAATTCCGTAGCCAGGGCACTCATCTCCTTATAATTGGATTCATTGGCCCCATTGAGAATAGGCTTGCCCGCCTTGGTGAGTTCCAAAGCCTCCCGGGCTACAGCCGGATCGGAAACTTCCAGAATCAGGGTACGTTCTACGGTGAGGGCTTTCTTAACCGCTTCGAGGAACTGGTCCTTATTCCCGGTGTATTCCACATTGACCAGTTCCACATACATGCGTTCCCCGATACGCACATAATCCACGGTCTTAAGTTCCGATAGGGATTGGTCTACACAGTCAGAACACAGGGTTACGCCATAAAGACTCTTGGAAACAAAAGTTTTCTCGTGCCTAAAGAGAACCGTTTCTCCGCCTAGGGTGTATTCAGCATTACCTACACCAAATTTAACGGTTTTCATGGGCGGTGCAGTGGCTTCACCCAGTTTTGCCAATGCTTCCGGGGACATGTGGGTACATTTATCTAGGGGAATCGCACCTTGGGCGACCTTCATGGCAAAGGCCATACAGGTCGGGCTACCGCATTCTTTGCAATTCGTTTTGGGGGTGAACTTAAATATATCAAGTCCTTTAAGTGCCATAGATTACTCTCCTTTCTCCATATCCAGTTTAGATGATACTGGCCACAAACTTCGAAATGGTAGCCACCGAAACAGGATGCCTCAAGATAACTGCATTCGAACCTGCGGCAATATCAGCGGCCGCAGTAACCACTTCCATATCGATACCCCGCTGTTCTTGGGGTCCCCAACCGGCCGGAGCATCGCTCTCTGTTTTTTGAGCTTCCCCAACCGACCATGCCTGCTCTGAAACCGGTGTGATGATCGGAATCTGTAGCTTGACATCGTTTTGGGCAAGAGCCGCTGCTTTGATCCGATCCAGGGTAGAGGCGATATATTCGTATCCATACCCTGCCGCCGCAGATCCGATGTTCATAGTTACATTTCCCAGATCAATATCAAGCAGAGAGATAACTACATTGAGCTGCTTGGCTAGATTGATATCCACTGCAGACTCTGCCCCGATCTTTTGCCCATACGCTTGAACCGCTGCAACCGCTATAGCCTTGTAATTTTCTTCCTTGGCGGAAAGTAACAGTATGTTCTTTTCCTCCAAGGCCTCGGCGATCTTGGGGAAAAGCTTACTATCTTTTTCCACATTCCTACTTCCCTGAATAACAAGGGGCAGGGTAACCTTTTCGGCAACTTCTTTACACAGGGCCACAGAATCTTCTATCGGATTGTCTAAACCGTTAGGATCGGCGCCCTCCAAGGACAGTACCACAAAATCAGCCCCCGGCATTTCACAAGCACGCTGTGCTACATCGGAAATACTGTCCACTCCCTTATAGAACTCAGCAATACCAGGTATATCCCTATTTGGACCCTGATCCGAGACTTCCACTCCCACTTTTGGTGGATTCTTGATAGGCTCATCAAAACTATACAGGGGAAGTACTTTTTCACCACCAAAGGTGACAGTCTTATCGCCCGTACCTATCACTACCTCTTTGATAGACGCCGTGAATTTTTGCGGAACACGTTTAAATGGCATAACGGTTTCCTCCTTAACTAATAATTTAATAAAACAATCAACTTATCCGGTATCTCCTAAGGACTACCGGTAAAACCCCTCTCTACTATACTTTATTACATCATAAGGAACCTTTTTCAAAAATCAATGAGAGCAGACCTTTAATCCATGAAAAAACCACCAAAAACACTGATTTTTCCTTTATATCTGAACCGGTTTCAAAACTCGGTTAGTAATGAAACTGGCTTCCAAAGCTCGCTTTTTCACTTGCATTTAAACTTGCTGTTTCAAAACTTGGGATTTTGAAACAGCCTCTAAGGACAAAGATGATAATACCTGACACCTCCCATACTTTTAATCCCTCGGATAATACTATGTAGAGAGATACAACCTAAACTACATCTCTCTACATTAAGGCTCTTTACAAACCAAGCTAAAGAAGTACATTGCCCGCCAGGGAATTATCCCCCGAAAACAAACTTACAACAACGGTGCAAGATTCAACACAGGATGCTCTTTTTCACTCAAGAACGTAATCAAGGTCTCAGGATCCTCAGATACGGTTTCATCGGCAATTATGGAGGTATAATCCTCAATCTCATAGAGTTCTTTTGCCGTAGCATTGAGCTTGGTACCCACAAAATCCTTGAGCGCCTTAGGCATCCACACGATACGAGCAGGGCCGCCTTCAGCCTTCATAAATTTCTTGGAAGAAATAAACTGCTTGCCATGTCCCATGAAACCAGGGGTCTGTACTCCGCCGCCGGTCATAGAGGCCATCTCTGAGAAGGTCATCCCTAGGGGAGTCATCCCCGTATGCTCTCGGTTGACAATAACCACCCCATTGGACAGAGGCTCAATACCACAGATGCACTCAAAACAACCGCAACTCGTCATAGGATCCTGCAAAATAGAATAGAGGGTAACCTGCTGCAAGGCGCCATGAGAAGCGCTATTTACCACTTCGTTGACATCTTCCCAGATACCCAGGTTGTCATCGATCACCCGTTGCTTCGTAACGACCTGACAAGGCCCATTCGGATCAAGCTCGTTGGTAGCTTTTGCGTCAAGCCACGATACAGCACCGCACAGACCAAGCCGTTCCGGGGTAACGATACAAACGTGAGAGGGAGAGAAGGACTGACAGAGGATACAGTTATAAAAGACCTCCACACTCTCGTCCGTCAATGACTTGAGCCGAGCATCCCGTACTTCATAGACCTTGTTCACATCCGCCCGCAACCGCTTGAGATCTTCTGGATTCGTATAGATTTTAACCTGACACTTATCCACCACCGCTTCGTATTCGCTCTTTACCTTGGCATAGAGCACTTCTCCAATATGTTTTGCCCTGAATCCAGCTTCAAAGGCAGCCTTACTCACCCGGACGCGGATAAGATCACGCTGACCCGTGTGCATAACCCCTTCAACACAGTTGAGGAAATTATGGAACTTCCGCTCAAACACGGGCTCAAAGTCACTTTGCATGTTCTTACCGGACACTTCAACCACGTATGCCAGGGGAAAGCGGCTACCTGCAGGAACACTGTCGATATCCGGGCCGATAAGTTCAATGCGGTGATCCTCCACTTCGGTGGACTCCAGTGTACGCACCCATTCAAAACAATCCAGCCGGGAACCGTCGATGTCCACCTGCATATCGTTCCTACGGATGATCTCTCCTTCAAAGGCCGTGGAGAAAGCCACTGGAATATCGATCTTCGTAACCTTGATCTTAATATCCCGGGCTTCCAAAGAGGTCTCAATAAAGTCCTGAGTATCCTCTTGGATGATAAGGCTCTTGGGAACCGGCCACATATCTTTGGTATCATTGGTAATGACCGGGAACCCCATGGCAATAGCGCCGCCTCCGCACCCGACAACGATGTCCGGTACCGGTGCAAAAGCATTCACAAAGGCTCGGATACGATGAAAGGTGTAATGGTCGAACCCTTCCTGATCACCCGGTTGAACCGCGCCGAAAATCATGGCCGCCCGGTTTACCACGGATATGATGTGAGTCACCGACCAAATATCCGGTCCCACCGGAACAACCCGAACCGGGAAGCCCATGTTAAGGTTCATGCGCTTGGCCTGGTCGATGATGCCGCCGATGAGAAAGACGAATATAGCCCGGGACTGATACCCCTTGATGAGTTCTGCAGCTTCTTCGTCCGAAGGAGCAGGGTCGATGATCACCACAAATCCGGGAATATCACCGGTAACCAAGGGAACCCCTAATTCACGGACCTCTGCATCGGACATGTGTCCCCAGTACTCATCTCCATAGGGCTTATCACTGCGGGCGTATTTACACGCCTCAATGACTTCCGCCGCGAGGACGGTTCCAAACCCGGATTTAAAGACATCCCCCAAGCGCTGTTCATGAGGCATCCAGGCCTTTACTTCGGGGAAACAGGCCTTGAGTTCCCCTAGGGTAGTTACCTTCTTGGAAAGGTAGGTTAAATGGTTGGCGAGAAAATACGCGGTGTTCGGCATAGTAATAGGGGCTGCCTCACCGAGCTCCTTCACGGTCTCGTTCAACGTCTTCTCAGCGATGGCATACATCTCGTCAACACCATCAAAAACTCTATTAAAAAGCAATTTCATTGAAAACTCTCCTATAGTAATTATGTGGAAAAATCGATACGCTCTTTGATCCTCCGGATCTCCTGTCGGGCACATTCACTGGTGTCGAAGGGCGAAACGCCTTTTCTATCGGCGCTGATCACATCATCGCTATAGCTGATAAAGCCAAAAAGATCCTCCGGGGGTATACTCTTCTTGAGGAATTCCTCATCCTCTCTCCCGCGAACTTTGTTCGCGACCACGCTTACCTTTTTCACACCCAGATCCGCTGCAAGAGCTTTTACCTTGTGATAGGTCTGTATGCTTCTCGCTCCCGGTTCAATTACCGTAATGAAACGATCCACCATACTAGCGGTACCCCGTCCAAGGTGTTCGAGCCCTGCCTCCATGTCCATAATGACCACATCATCCCGCTGTACGACAAGATGAGAAATCACCCGCTTGAGTACCACATGCTCAGGACACACGCAACCGCCGCCACCGGTTTCTACGGTACCCATAATGAGCAGCTTTACACCGTTCTTTTCTTTAGAGAACCGATCCGGTATATCACTCACATGGGGATTGATTTTAAAAAACTTACCAAACGTATCATTGGTAGATCCGGTTCGCTCAGCGATGAGTTCACTCATCTTAGAAACTGGGATGATCTCCTCCACTTCCTCTTCGCTGAAGCCCAGGGCTAAACCGAGATTTGCGTCCGGGTCTACATCAACCGCAAGCACCGTCCGGCCTTCCGTCGCATAGAGACGGGCAAGCACTGCGGCAAGGGTTGTTTTTCCTACCCCACCTTTTCCGGTGATTGCGATTTTCATACTTAGATACCCAACCCCACACGCTTTGCCTCAAGACCCTCAAGTATACTTTTCACCAATTCATGAGGATCCTTGTTGATGATATACCCTGCACCAACGATGTTCCGGGTTCCCTGGGTGATGAGTTCCATCATTTGGGTACTTCCTTTAACCTGAGGTTCGATACCCAAGTACACATCAATCCCTGTAGACACCACGTAATTGGCTATGGAGACCGCTTTCTCACTCATCCATTCAGGAGCACATCCCACCACCGGTATCTCCGTGGTCTTCACACCCCAGTCTTTGGCAATCCCCGTGGCAAGGAGCATCATACGACTAATATCCACGCATGCACCCATGTGCAGAATCGGAGGTATATCAACCAATTCACATACCCGCCTTAAACCCGCTCCACACACGTACTTGGCATCTTTTGTGAGGAGTCCCGCTTTAGTAGCAAGCTGCGCCGCACAACCCGTGGCAACGATCAACACATCGTTTTGCAACAACTCTTTCATAATTTCAAAATGAGAGTAGTCCGGCCGTACCCGGGGATTGTTACAACCCACGATAGCTACTGCACCCCGCAAAACCCCCGCCTTGATTGCATCAATGGCCGGCCTATAAGAACCAAGCTCGTCTACATGGCTGTTGGTTACTCCATCCAGATGCTTGATGATCTGTTCAGTGGGATACCCGATTACTGCGGTCTGCTTGGTACTGGGGATGAAGACCTTTGACGTATCCCGTTTCTGATAGTTGTCAATAGCCATTTTGATGAGGTCTTTAGCCTGATCAAAGGCGGTTTCCGGTTTAAATTCCACATAAATAGAACCAGGAATCCGGGCAATTGGAGAACTGGTAACAAATTTAGTGTGGAAACACTCGCTTAAAGGAGCCAGGGCAGGGAATATACACTGCACATCCACGCACATCATCTCCACCGCACCGGTTAAGACCGCGTTTTCCTGTTGGAGGAAGTTTCCTGCCATACGGACTCCGTGACGCATGGCCACTTCATTAGCAGTGCAACAAAGACCAACGATGTTGATACCCTTGGCGCCTTTTGTTTTCGCATAATCCACCAGTTCTTTTATCTCTGCAGCAGTTACCACCATTTCAGAGAAAGCCGGATCATGCCCATGCACCACAATGTTGACCATCTCTTTTTCAAGAACCCCTAAATTTCCTTCAGTAGTCCGTACCGTGGGAGTCCCAAAGAGAATATCCGTTATTTCCGTACCCAACATCGAACCGCCCCAGCCATTGGAAAGACTGGTTCGTAAACCCTGTCTCACTAAGGCTTCAGGGTCCGCACTGTTTCCCATGTGGGTCATGTGCAAAGTAGTGGCAATTTCCCGGTCAATAGCGCGAGGCTCAATGTCCTGTTCCCGCCATACCTGCTGCCGTTCTTCAGTAGCCCGCTTAATAAACCGCTGCGTCCCCGAGGGCTTGCCGAATTCCATAAGACCGACTTCAGCAACTTCATGGGCAATATCATAAATATCCCTGCCCTCTGTTTCTACCCCATACTCCCGTGCTAGCCGTATAAGCTTCTGGTCATCCCGCACCTGGTAATTCCCGCCTGCCTTTGTACCGTGCAGTATATGCAGGATCTCCCGGGCATGATCCGAGTGGGCTGAAGTACCCGCCGCAATAGTACGGGCATAATTCCGTGCCGCAATTGCGTGAGCGTCTGCCCCGCAAATCCCCCGAGATGCCTTGGGAGTAATACGGCATGGGCCCATCGAACAGTTTTTGCAACAGATCCCATCTTCCCCAAATTTACAGTGGGGCGTCTGCTTTTTGTTACGATCCTCCCATGTTTCTGCGCAAACGGAACAGGCTATTTCCCTCAGTTTAGCGGTATCTGCCTCCATTTGCTCAATAGAGGTTAAATCTTCCAGCGTTTTCAAAATTATGGTTCTCCTCTCCTATGTGTGCCTTCAGGCACCACGTCAATTTAAACGGATAAAAAGTCAACGACCCATTCTCCGTAAACCTTTACGGCTTCAACCGTATTGTTAATCCCCACGCCGGCACCTACATAAACACCTCCATCTAGAGCCCTTGTATCTTTAATACTTTTACACCATCGCTCTAAAGGAGAGGCCGGAATCAGACATCCAGGCTTCATCCCCCCTCAATTATCTATCTCCATGTCAACATATAAATATACTACATCACCCTGCCTAAAACCAAAAAACTTCTGGTTAAGACACCTTCCGTCCCATTGTATGCTCACCATTCTTCTATTGACATTGATATCCTGTTACAAGCCTACTAAAAACTCCTTTGAGCCGCCTGAATCAGATGGTTTATCAACATACAATTTGTTACCGAACCAACCCCTCCTGGTACCGGGCTAATAGCCTCCACCAAAGGCTCTACCTCGGCAAACTTCACATCACCGCAGGTACCTTTACTACCATCAGGTTTCGGGTTGACCCCTACATCCACTACCACTTGGCCAGCCCGGAAGGATTCTTTCCCCACACTTTCGGCTCGTCCCATGGCTACAACTACGATATCCGCTTCCTGGATGACCGACGCCATGTCTTTGGTTTTTGAATGGCAGATCGTTACGGTCCCATTTTTTTTCAAGAGCAACAGGGATACTGGTTTGCCAATTACCGTACTTCGGCCAACCACCACCACTCGCTTGCCCGCAGGATCGATCTGGTAATGCTCAAGGATTTTGATAACCGATTCTGCGGTACATGGGGCATATCCCTGATTCGTATCGGAATATATGCCTGCCATAGAACCGTCGGTAATACCATCCATATCTTTCTTCGGCAACAGGGCCGCCCGAGCTACATTGTCATCAATGTGCTTGGGTAAGGGACGAAAAAGCAATACCCCATGTACCGTCGTATCTTCATTCGCATCCCGGATGACATCCAACAATGCCTGTTGGCTGGTATCTTCAGGTAATCGGTAGTTCTTTACTGCCGCCCCAACCTCTTCACAGCGCTTAGTAGCCCCTTTCTCATAAGAAATATCAGGACCCTTCTCACCTACCCGGATAATACCCAAGGTCGGCGTGATCCCTTTAGCCTTCAACGCCTCCACATCCTGTTTCATGGACGCAGTCAAGGCTTCAGCTACTTCCTTTCCACTTAATAACTTTGCCATTATTGTTTCACCCCACTTAAGCTCCCTATGTTCCTTGACCCCATTTTAGCTGGGTTTTAATTGGTCTTTAACACTGGTAAAGATCCTATCCGCCAAGGGCTCGTATTCAGCAAGTAACTCATCGGTTTCCCGATTAATCTGCTCCGCATAGACCCGGTCTTTCATTGCCTTGGTGTTGATGTACACATTAAGACTTGCCCCTGCCAAGGCCGCTTTACAGAACAACACCCCTACTCCTGCATCGCTAACCGCAAGACGACTACCTTTAGCCGCATATTCTTCCTGTAAACGAATCGCCTCGGCACATTTCTTCATAATTTCCAAAGGTACACCACAAGCCGACTTTAAAGCAGCCTCCATAACTCGGTCTTTTTCCGTCTTCTCCGCATCAGTGTTCTGAGGAAGCCCATAGGCTCGGGAAAGAGGCTCAAATTCCTCCGCGTCTTTTTGTACCAACTCAAGGAGTTCCCGCTGCAAACGATCCGCCTCTTGCTGCAGGCGCACCATATCCGCTTCCACATCGGCGTATTTCTTCTTGCCGATGGTAAGGGAACCCACCATGTTTCCCAGGGCGGTTCCAACCGCGCCCACCAGAGCCGAAGCGCCGCCGCCCCCTGGCACCGGCGCCTTACTACCCAGAACAGAAACAAATTCTGTACAGCTCTTATCGGTTAAACTCATCTTTGAAACCACCCTTTCTTGTTTAGTTTAGAACAGGCCGGAGATCCTGCCGGTGTTGTCAACGTCAATCTTCTGAGCCGCCGGCTCTTTCGAAAGGCCCGGCATCGTCATAATTTCGCCGGTGAGCGCGACGATGAAGCCCGCGCCGGCGGAAATCTTGATGTTGCGGACGGTGAGCGTCCAATCATTAGGCGCACCGCGCACGGTCGGATCATCGGTGAAGCTGTATTGCGTCTTTGCCATACAAATCGGCACTTTGTCCAGTCCAAGTTTTTCAAGCTGTGCAATCTGCTTTAGCGCGTTGGCCTGTATGTTCACGTCCTTGGCATGGTAAACCTTCTTCGCAATCGCTTCGATCTTATCTTTGATGCTCATGTTGACATCATAGCAGAACTTGAACTCGTTCGGCTGTTCGCACACGCGCACGACTTCTTCGGCGAGGTTCTTGCCGCCTTCGCCACCCTTCGCCCAAACTTCGGAGAGAACAACGTTCGCGCCCTTCTCTTTGCATTTCTTCTCAATGAGGTCTAGTTCGGCTTTGGTGTCGGCGGGGAACGCGTTGATGGCAACCACCGCTTGCACGCCGAAAACTTCCTTCATATTGGTAATGTGCTGAAGAAGATTCGGAAGACCCTTGTCGAGGGCTTCAAGGTTTTCTTTATTGAGGTCGGCTTTGGCGACACCGCCGTGATGCTTGAGCGCGCGTGCTGTGGCAACGATAATGACACAGTTAGGCTTGAGACCGGCGAAACGGGCCTTGATGTCGAGGAATTTTTCCGCGCCAAGGTCGCCGCCGAAGCCGCCTTCGGTAACGACATAGCCATCTTTGCCGGCGAGTTTTAGGGCGAGGCGGGTAGCCATGATTGAGTTACAACCGTGGGCAATATTCGCAAATGGGCCGCCGTGAATGAACGCGGGGGTACCTTCGAGGGTCTGCACGAGGTTCGGCTTGAGGGCATCCTTGAGAAGGGCGGCCATCGCGCCTTGAGCCTTGAGCTGGGCGGCGGTAACCGGTTTTTCCGAGCCGTCCGACTGCTTGCCATAGGTATAGCCGACGATGATGCGGCCAATCCGTTCCTTGAGGTCGTTGATGTCCGATGCCAGGCAGAGGATAGCCATGATTTCGGAAGCGACCGTTATGTCGTAGCCGTCTTCGCGGGGAGAACCGTTTGCCTTGCCGCCCAAGCCGTTAAC
>JAITJS010000054.1 GCA_031278815.1 Treponema sp. | reverse complement strand
GAGTAGTCAACCAGGAGCGCCCCCCAGTAGGTTTGCATGGCGTCCCAAACCACGTCTTCGGCAACCTGTCTAATGCTCCCTCCGGCTCCGTCCACGTTTTCCAGCATGTCGGCGAATTCATCCGATACTTCACCGGTTTGTACCGGCTCTTTGGCGAAGATATTACCCGAAAAAGCCTCCGCGGTACGGCCTACGCCGTCAAAAAAGTGTGCCCGTTGCTTGTATCGCCGGTAGTCATCATCGCTTTGGCCGCTTGGCTTTGGAAGATAGAGCATGCCCCTATCTTTTACCGCCGATTCACCGGATACGACATCCCGTACAAGTTGCCAGCGTTCTTCCCAGGTGTTGTATTGTGAGCAAACAGTGTCTACTGCCATGCGGAAAACATAAAACAAAGATACCAACGGCGCAATTCGTACACCTGTACGGGGTGCGACTTTTTTTGACCAATTAGCCTGACCTGCTACCCCGCGCCGCCTCCTGAGTACCGCACCACCGGGTTGCTACGCCGCAGCCTTGGCACTGGACCCGGTAGGCCCCGCAGGTTCCATCGGCACGGTTCAGCGTGTCAATGGCACCATGAGCCCCGCAAAACGGACACTGCTTTAGATGCCCTTCCATCTTTTGTTCCTTCTGGTTTCAGGAAAACCAAAGTCCCGCTGCCGCTTGATGGGTTTCATCAAAATGACTCCTGTGATAACCGCAATGAGCAGTACAGTAATGGCCATTCATCCCTCCTTACGGTTACGTAGCATAATATCTACCTTATCCACAAGTTCATAATCAGCCCCTTGCCGGTTTCGGTAGACAAACGTATTGAGATCGTCTATCGAAAAATAGATAAGCTTCCCTGTCGGTTTGTAATACGACAGTTTCCGTTCACTTACAAGCCGGTACAGGCTCTGCTTTGATATGTTAAGATATTCAGCAGCCTCAGTGGAACTCAACGGCTTTGTTCTCATTTCGCCCCCTCATGGTTCTTTCGGTAGTACGGATTTAAACATTTTTTTAATCCATCGTCTGTTATTTTTCCCATAAATTCCCCTGTTAATAAAATAACTTGCGAGTAAGCCGGGCAGGTATTGAACCCTTGTTCCGTGGGTCCAATACCCTCCGACACCCTGGACCGCATACGGGAAGCCCCTATGGGCCGTCCCCCTAAGAAGCCGGAAGCCCCGGAAAAGCCCAAAAAGGCCGGCTTTTTTTTGAAAAGCTCCTTGCCCATGTGTAATGTATAGTTTACCTTGTCTCTATGAGAGAGATATACCGGACCGATGTTTTCAAAAAATGGTTCAAAAAGCTCAAGGACTTGACCGGCAAGGCTCTTATATATAAACGGATTGAACGACTGGCTGAAGGAAATCCCGGCGATTCCACCCCTATCGGTGAAGGGCTGTCTGAAATGCGTATCCACTATGGCCCCGGCTATCGGGTCTATTACAAAGATACCGGTACGGAACTCATTATCCTGCTGTACGGCGGGAATAAATCCACCCAGGAGGCCGACATTGCGAAAGCTAAGGAACTGGCCAGTGAACCCCTGGAGGAGGAAAAAACAGAGGAGAAGAAAGATGAAAATAGCTAAATGGAATCCGGCTGAATTTATCGACACCAAGGAAGATGTAATCGCGCACCTTGAAGTTGCCCTGGAGGACGGCGATATGGAATTTCTCTTAAAAACCCTGGGATATATCGCCCGTTCAGAGGGCATGGCGCAGATTGCCCGTGAAGTGGGCGTAACCCGTGAGGCGTTATACAAATCCCTTTCCCCGGAAGGCAACCCTTCGTTTAATACGGTGATGAAGGTTCTTGACGCTCTGGGGTTCCGTCTCAAGGTGGAACAGAAAGTATCCGCATAGGAACGGATCAAGAAGCCCATAGTCCCGGCAGACCAGCAGGAGTAGCTCATGCCGGGCCCCTTGAGTGCAGAGCCTTGCGAATGAAGTCTACCCCCCGCTGGTAAACCAGAGACTTTAGATAGATACGCGTCTCCCCTTCCTTGTCCGTCCATTGCTGTTCAATGACCCGGAAATACCCCCGGTCTTGGTATTCCCGGTAGGGTATGTTCCGGTCGTCCAAAACGCCCTTCTTGCGAAGCAACTCGAATATCTTGTTCCGCCCTAGACCGGGTATATTCAGCGCCGCGGCCACGTCCCGCATTTGGAGGGCGTCTTTGGAATCCGCCACCTGGTCAAAGAATTCAACCTTGGGAGCATCTAGCGCTATTTTTTTGTCCTTTTGGGACAGTTCGGATTGAAGCTGCTGAATTTCTTCATTCGCAAATTGTAGAGCTTTTGCGATATAAAGCTGTCTCTCCAATCGGGTAGATACCTCGAAAGTACCTTCGAGGTTATGATGTGATTCAAGTTCCAACTTAACTGCCGTTACCTGCGTTTCAGTCAGATAAGTTAATACCCCGTTCTTGACTATTTCAGGGTATAATTTTTTAACGGCCAACTGTACGACTCGTTCAGAAACATTTAAAATCTCCGCCACTTCCCGCACCGTCATGCGCTTATCCCCTTGCCGTGCTGGTTCGTTCATGCCGCACCCCCGCGTTCCCTGGATTCAAGAACGCCAACCCCCATGCCGGTAATCATATCCTTGACTTTGTAGTAATCTGCCCCTACATCTATCGCAGCCCCTACCAGCTTCTCTATCTTTGCCATGCTCGCTAACTGGACCGGGGTAATGTACTCTCGTACATTGGCGTCTTTGGGGAGCTTGTTGGTTTCCCGGTATTTCCGGGCGTCCATGCCTAAAACCGCTTTGTTGATAAGGTCGGTGAATTGCTTAAAGGCGAATCCGTGCAT
>JAITJS010000012.1 GCA_031278815.1 Treponema sp. | reverse complement strand
CCACATCAAGACAGCGTATCCGGTAGCAGCAGCTATCGGAGGTCAATATGGGCTTAACCATGAAAGAAAAAAATCGCTTGCCAGGCAGAGAGAGTTCACGCTACCAGAAAGCCGGACGGAAAAAGAAGTCGGCTATCCTGAACGAATTTATCAAGACAACCGGAAATACGCCCTGCGTATCCTTAACCGGCGGGAACCAAAAACGGTCATACTACAAACTAAAGGCGGGACGGTCAAACTCAAGCCGTCCCAAAAGAGACTGGCTAACCGCACAGGCAAGAAAAGCTATCCCGATGACGTGATAGCTTCCCTGCGCCTTATCTGGACATTCTTCTGGTATACGTGCGGTCGGACCGAAGGTCCGCAGCTGCTGCCCCCCGCTTATGAGGCAGCAGCTTCCCTTCAGCGCCTTATAGCCGGCCTTTGGCATCACGGCGGACATCAGGGAAAAGCTGCTACAGATAAGTCCCGCTACCATTGACCGGGCGCTCAAAAAAAGACACGGCGGCATTGGCCCTCAAGGGAAAAAGCTTCACCAAACACGGCGATATACTCAAACCCCGTATACCGATACGGACGTTTTACACCTCACAGGAGCGAAACTTCCCCGGTTTTATCCAAATCGACACCGTCGGACTAAAGGTCGCCACCACTGCGGACAAACTACTTGCGGTCAATATATCCTCACCCGCACCGCCGCGGACCTTACCTCAGACTGGATTTGCCTGTATTCCCTCCTCACCAAGGCCCTTAAGGATATTCACCGCAGCCTTCCCTTCCTGCCCGGTCCCTTGCACCCGTTCACGAGACCACCCAAAAACCGATACTTGTTGTGTGGAGCAGAAAAACGGATCCGTTGTCCGTGAGTATATCGGGTACGACCGCCTCGAAGGGAATGTCCCGCAGGAGCGCCTCGCCTCCGTATACCACGACTTTGTCCCGCTGCTTACTTTTTTCATGCCGACGGCGAAGCTTGAAAGCAAAATAAAAACCGGTTGCAAAGCGATCAAAAAGTACGATGCGCCGCGCGGCCCCTAACAGTGGCTCATGGAATCGGACACCCTCTCTTACAGAGTAAAAGCGGAACTCTCAAGGCGCAGTCTTGAGGCGGCATCCAGCCCTTCGGTTGCATTTTGAACTGAGGCATTTCGAGGGTATCTAGAGAATAAATCCGGCAAAACCGTATGAAAATTTATACCCTTGGGGGATATTTGGGATTGGACCAGAACCGGCTGGCATCGAACTAACCCACCCCTGGAACCTATAGGCATCAAAATCCGGCGGAAACCGCGTCAACCCGATGCCCTGCCGTCGCCTTCCACCTTGAACCGTACCGGATATTTCTCCCGCTCAGGGGTACCGGCGTATAGGCCAGCACGGTTTTGGTGCGCGCCGCCCGGGTCAAGGTTATCGCGCATTGGCCGTCTTGTATGGTTTTATCGAACACAAAATTATGCGCCTCGTTTTGGTGGAAAAATCGTCCCGCCACTGAAAGTTACCGGTACTTACGGCGCACACCCGCATCTTTGACCTTCGCAGCCCCGGCTTTTTACTTCTATTTAACATGACCCGTAAACAGTTACAAAAATAATTCCTGCCCTACTGAAACAGCGCTCAAGCCACTAAACCTCCCCTTATAAACCCAAGACCACCCCTGCGACGCCTGCTAGGGCAATGCAGATAATCGGGTGGATCTTACCCTTAAAGATGAGCACAAAGAGGACCACCAATAAAAGGCCTTCTCGCCACCGGAAGCTCTCATACCAAACCGGCGCAGATGCATGGTACAGGGATCGTTGGAGGGCCCCGAAACCGGCAGCCAAGAGGAGTCCCCCTGCGGCAGGACGAAGACCGGAAAACACCCCTTGGACCACCTGGTTTTCCTTAAAACCCTGGAGCATCCGGGCAATGATGAGGGTCACGATTATAGAAGGGCTTACCAAACCCAGGATCGCCACGGCTGCCCCGGGAATCCCCCCGCAGAGGAAACCTGTATAAGCCGCCATATTGACCCCAATGGCCCCGGGTAAGGATTGGGCCACTGCCTGCATATTACCGATCATCTCAGGGCTCATCCAGTGGTAGGTAGCTGCCAGTTGATAGAGAAAGGGAAACGTAGCCAGACCACCGCCCACTGCAAAGACCCCGATCTTGAAAAATTCTGCGAACAGCAGCAACAGGATCATGCCGCTCCTCCTGGATCCGATGAACTGATCCCTTGCTTAGGCCGATACAGGAAAAAGCCCGCTATCCCTGCGGCGATAACCAGCAGCACCGGATTGGTACTAAACACTGCGGAAATGGCAAAGCTGAGGATGAAGATGACCAGGGCCTTGCGGTCTTTGAATACCCCTTTGAGGAGTTTCAGGACCGTATTCAGAATGAGGGCCCCTACTGCCATCCGAATGCCAGTAAAGGCATGCTGAACCACCGGGTAATCCGCAAAATTTTGCAAAAACAAGGCAATAGCCGTGATAAGCACGACCCCGGGAAATACAAAGCCCAAAGTGGCGAAGATCCCCCCCAGGATGCCTTTCCTTTTGAATCCAATAAAGGTGGAGGTATTGACCGCAATGATACCCGGAGTTACCTGGGCGATGGTATAATAATCCATTACCTCTTCCATGGTGGTCCAGCCCTTCTTCTGTATCAGTTCCCGTTCCAATACAGGGATCATGGCATAGCCCCCGCCAAAAGTGATACACCCAATCTTGCTGAAGGTAAGCAATAACTCAATATATGCTTTCAACTTTTTTCTATGTTCCTTTTTCTTGTTTCAATCCACACGCTCAGATGAAGCGCAACAGCGCCCTTACCGTGGGGTTTAATACCCCGCCCCTGGGCGTAAAACTGGGGCACGGGGGATTTGTTCCCCCGCATACGATACGCTTTCAAGGAGATATCTTCAATACCCCGCTCTGCGGGGATTTTTTATTCAAGGAACCCTGATTACCGCTGCCCCTCCCGGGTGCTCACGATGGAAAGGTGCAATTCATCAAGCTGCTTCTGGGCGACCTCGCTGGGACTGTCATCCAAAGGACTCTCGGCAAAGGAATTTTTGGGGAAGGAGATGACCTCTTTAATCGAAGTTTCCCCGGCCATGAGCATCACCAGCCGATCCAAACCAGGAGCGATACCCCCATGGGGAGGAGCGC
Organism: Treponema sp.; assembly: GCA_031278815.1. GTDB lineage: Bacteria > Spirochaetota > Spirochaetia > Treponematales > Breznakiellaceae > JAIRLU01. Next base: position 4,309 of record JAITJS010000012.1, on the reverse strand, counting down.
CGAACTTGAAGGCTTCGGTGAGGAAACCGAATTTCTGTTCTGCCTCCTGGGGATCCAGTCCCAGGAGGCGGAAGATCCGTTTCTGCAACTCCGGGTCATGGATACGGATGGAACCAGAGGCCAGTTCGTATCCGTTAAGAACCAGATCGTAAAGGTCCCCCTTCACCGAGCCTGGGTCCTGCTCTAGGATTCCATGGTACTGGTCTTGGGGATAGGAAAACATGTGATGCGCCGCTTCCCAGTGGTTCTCGGCTTCGTTGAATGCAAAGAGGGGAAAATCAAGGATCCAAACAAAGGCAAAGCGCCGGGGGTCCAGGAGACCCAAATCCCGGCCCAGCTTGGATCGCACTGCTCCCAAGGCGATGTTGGCTATCTTTCTCCGGGAATCCCCCACCATCAGCATGAGATCCCCCGGTTTAGCCCCCAAGCCTTGGATAATATCCTGGGCTTGGGCAGTAAAAAACTTCGCCACCCCTCCTTCCAGTACTGGTGCTGCTTCAGTACCGGCCACCTTCATCCAGGCCAAGCCCTTGGCCTGGTATATCTGAGCATGGGCTTCTAGTTCCTGGATCTGCTTCCGGGAATACCCGGCCTTACCGGGTACTACCAACACCTTAACCCCGCCACCAGCCTGGGTAATCCCCTTGGCCGCGGCAGCCTGTTTATCCGCTTCCCCGGTTGCCAGGGCATCCTTGAAGGCTTGAAACGCTCCGGCACCTATATAGGGGCCGAAATCCTGTAAAGGCATAGCAAAACGGAGATCCGGCTTATCCGTGCCGTATTGCTCCTGGGCGGTTTCATAGCTCAAGCGGATAAACTGCGGGGGAAGCTCTTGGTTCAGGCATTGCTTAAACACATAGCCCAGGAGTCCCTCGGTCATGGCGAGAATATCCTCTCGGTCCACAAAGGACATCTCTATATCGATCTGGGTGAACTCAGGCTGCCGATCCCCCCGGGCATCCTCATCCCGGTAACAGCGGGCAATCTGGAAATACTTATCGAACCCCGCCACCATAAGGATCTGCTTATACAACTGGGGAGACTGGGGCAGAGCGTAGAATTTACCCGGATAGAGCCGGGAAGGGACCAGGTAATCCCGGGCGCCCTCGGGAGTGGATTTAATGAAGGTAGGGGTTTCAATTTCATAAAAGCCCTGGGAGATCATCCATTCCCGGACCGCAAAGCTGACCTCATGGCGCAGGCGGATCCGCTGCTGCATACCAAAAGAGCGCAGATCCAGGTAACGGTATTTGAGCCGTAGCTCCTCTTTCGCCGTGGTCTCTTCATCTATCGGAAAAGGAAGGATCTCACTACGGTTCAGGATGACCAGCTTGTCTGCGACCACCTCGATTGTACCGGTGGCCATTTCGGGATTTACCATAGCATCCGGTCTCAGGCGAACCCTCCCCTCCACTGCGATACAGTACTCGTTTCGCAGTTCCCCGGTCAGGGCACTAAGGGCTGGTGGAGATCCTTCCCCCACCACGATCTGGGTAATACCGTAGCGGTCCCGGAGGTTAATAAAGGTAATACCTCCATGGTCCCGCTTCCGGTGGACCCAGCCGTTTAATATCACGGTTTTGCCCGTATCCTGCTTACGTAAAGCCCCGCAATTGGTGGTCCGTTTTAGTTGTTCCATGACTATAACTATAACGAGACCAGAAGACCCTCGCAAGGCAGGGGGGATTGGGGTATTGTTTTTGCAGCCGACCCCAAAGGGGCTATCAGTACGCCGTAATACCAGGGGGAAAATTTCGATTGACAATCTGGAAGTCCCGTGTTACCTCAAAACAAAACTTAGCCAAAACTATACTGGTTCCACAGGAGCGTGGAACAAATGAGGAGGCGCTAGAGGAGGTGATATGCTTTTCTTGCAGTCTATCCCGTTTTATAAAAAGTCTCTGTGCTATGAATACAGCGAGTTTCTGTTATGCCCGTATGGGTTTTTAATAAATCATAAAAACAATTCAAAAAATTCTTCAACACCCCTTATAGTGCCAAATAGCAAAATATTAAAGGAAGGAAGCTATGACGATAGGGAAGCGTATGGTTATTCTTAACAGTCTGGTGGTATTGGTAGTTTCTCTCGGCCTGGGAATACTTTCGATAAGCATTGCCACCGGCGTAGTGAGACGGGATGCGGAAGCATCGATGTTCAGTCAGGCGGAAATCGCGGCGGATTTAGTGTCCGAGACCATCCAGTCTCGGCTTATGATCCTCCAGGAACTGGCAAACCAGAGGGACGTGCGTTCTATGGACTTTGAAACCCAGAAAGCGGCCCTGATTGCCGAAATTGACCGTATCGGCGCAGATGACTTCGCCGTTATTTATCCCGATGGAACTGCGGTCCACCTGAAGGGAGGGCAGACCATAAATCTTTCCAACAGGGACTACGTGCAAAAGGGGCTTCAAGGAGTAGCGGTGATTTCAGACATTATCGTCGGTGGCACAGGCGCGGTAGCTATCCCCTACCCCCTGATTAACATTACGGTCAACTTCAAAGACGAAATCAGCGACATGGCCCAGTATTTTAACCGGACCATGGAAAAAATCAAAAATATGGTGATCGCGATTAAACAGGAAGCCGTCCACCTGTTTACTACTGGAGACGAGCTGGCTTCTCACATGACCAAAATGACTGCGGCGATCAACCAGATAGCCACCAACATTCAAAACATCACGGACCAAGCGATTAGCCAGAACGTCAACATCACCGAAACCAACACCACCATGGAACAGATCGCCGGAAACCTTAACAACCTCAACAGTCAGGTGGAAAACCAGATCGCCAAGGTATCCCAGTCATCCTCGGCTATTGAGGAGATGCTGGCTAATATCCAGTCCGTTACCCAAACCCTCGTGAAGAACGCGGGCAATGTCAAACAGTTGATGGAAGCCTCTGGAGTGGGCCGTACAGGCCTGCAGGAGGTGGTTACGGATATTCAGGAAATCGCCCGGGAATCCGAGGGGCTTTTGGAGATCAACAGGGTGATGGAAAATATCGCCAGCCAGACGAACCTCCTTTCCATGAACGCCGCCATTGAAGCGGCCCATGCCGGAGAAGCGGGCAAGGGGTTCGGGGTGGTTGCCGGGGAAATCCGTAAACTCGCCGAGAGTTCCGGCCAACAGTCAAAAACCATCGGTATGGTACTCAAGCGGATAAAGGATTCCATTGATAAAATTACCTTTTCTACCCGTCATGTTCTTAATAAATTCGAGGCCATTGACAGCGGCGTGAAAACCGTGTCGGAAGAGGAGACAAATATCCGCAATGCCATGAAAGAGCAGGGCGTCGGAAGCAAGCGGATCCTTGAGGTCGTGAGCCAGCTTAACGACAGTACCCAACAGCTAAAAAGTGAATCGGAACACATGCTGCAGGGAAGCAGGGAAGTTACCCAGAAGAGCCGAAACCTGGAACGGGTAACCGGGAATATTACCAAGGGTATGAACGCAATGGCCGCCGGCGCGGAACAGATTACCGCTGCAGTAAAACGGGTCAACACCATCAGCGGAGAAAACAAAGAAAACATCCACATACTGGTCAAGGAAGTGTCAAAGTTCAAGGTAGAATAGGGTCATCTGGATATACGTATCAAACCCCGCCACCATGAGGATCTGCTTATATAACTGGGGAGACTGGGGCAGAGCGTAGAATTTACCCGGATAGAGCCGGGAAGGGACCAGGTAATCCCGGGCGCCCTCGGGATCGGCGCTGTCCCTGGCGGGGTACATACACCGCTCCGATCCACAGGCCGCGGCCACGTCGGCGCTGAGGGGGAGGCGCTGTACACCACGGTAAAATGACCCCGGAAACCGCGCTTCCGCAGGCCGGTGCGGACCAGGCGGGCCAGGGGGCAGCCCTGGGTCTCCCAGATATCCGCGGTTTTTATCCTGGTGAGATCGAATTTTTGGGCCATGCCCATGGAGGAAAAGAGGGGAGCCCCTGCGGCGGCGGTGTATTCAATCAGGTCCAGTTTGTGGGAAAGGCTGTCGATGGCGTCGATCACATAGTCCGCGTGTTCAATGCCGAAGGAGGGGGCGGTTTCCCGGGAAAAGACCTTCCCGTGGGCTTCCACGTCGCAGCCGGGGTTTATCTCCAGCAGCCGCTTTTTAAGGGCCTCCACCTTAAAAAGCCCCACGGTGGCGGCGGTGGCCTGGACCTGGCGGTTGATATTGGTGACGCACACCGTGTCGGAATCGACCAGGGCGATATGCCCCGTCCCGGACCGCGCCAGGGCTTCCATGGCATCAGGACCGGCCAGGAGGGTCAATCGCTGAAAAAACGGGCTTATGGACATCGCCTTAAATT
>JAITJS010000006.1 GCA_031278815.1 Treponema sp. | reverse complement strand
CTTGTTTACGGCCGCGAAGCTACTAGAAAAAATCAAATCTGTAGACGGATCGAATAGTGGACTTGACGCCGATACGCTTGATGGGCAGCAGGGGAGTTATTACGCTTCAACCAACGCCTTATCGCTCAAGGCCCCCCTTGCAAGCCCGGCACTGACGGGGACTCCCACTGCCCCCACCGCGGCGGCATTGACCAATAACACCCAGATCGCTACTACGGCCTTTGTCATGGCGGCTATAACGGCGCATGACCCCGGAGAATCTCCTACAGACACTCAAGGCAAAACATTACTGGCAGAGGTGGCAAAAGCAGGAGAACAGATTGAAATATCCTTAACTAAGGGATGGTATTATGTTGAGTTACAGGGTGGAGCTGGAGCGGGAGCACCTGATTATACAGAATCACGTGACATTGATTCAGAACATACCGAATATACGCATTGGTATGGCGAATATGGGAGTTCAGGAGATACTATTGCAACACCGTTTTTTCTACCGTATGATACAAAAGTATTTTTAAAAAGAGGCTATCATGGAGGAGCGGGAGCAGTCCTAAATATAAATGGGCATAGTGTACCTATAATAGGGAAGGGAGGCTACCCATCATATCTATCAGTACCTCAATACGGAATCTGTATCTACGCTGGTGGAGGGAAAGAGGGAACTAAAATTGCCTTAAGTGAACCGACGGGTACTCCTCCATTAGATAGTTATGCCCGGATATATAAGAAAAATGAATAAAGACTATATACAGCAAGGCCCCCGAAACACGCAATCCTGTTCGTATTTGGGGGCTTTTTCGGGGGTCGAATGTAAGGCTCTTACACTTGGTGCAATTTTGGAGAGGCCTGTATTCTCTGGCGTTCCCGATTCTGTTCTCTGGCGCGTTCATCATAGGCAATCTCTTCGATCTGATATTGCTTGCTATCCGCTGCAATATCCCGATAGATGAACTCATAATCTATGGTTGGCCCGAGGATAGCCTGGACAATCCCCTGGTCAATCCAGGTTCGGATATGGATATTTTCATGGAGATACTTTTCCTGTACCTGGTCCAGGGGTATGTAAAACTTATGCCGGAACCAATAGAGGCACTCAGCATAGAAACACAACGTATAGGCGGTAAAGTCATTGATGGAAGAGAGGTCCAGGGTGCCGTACCCTACCGGGTTCCCTGGAACCTCAGCGGTTCGATTTCGGATTTCCGTATCCCAGCGAGACCAGGGTATCCACGAACTAACGTCATTGGTCCATATCCCGCAGGTTTTTGACTTAAAATCCGATTGGTGCGACGGGGTCACTAACGCATCGTTGAGATCATTCTCAAGGATTTCCTGGGGTATAATAACCCTCAGAGACGGATTTGCCTTAAACAATAAGCGGGGGTCTTTCCAATCGTCCCCTGCATTATACGCATAGATGACGGTGAAATAGGTTTCATCGGTCAATATGCCGTTTAATACGTTCCTCGCTTTTTCATTTTCTGCATAGCAAGGTCCAGCTATGGTAAGCCCTGCGGAGGTGATGATTAAGACTAGGCTGTTCTTCCGGGAACGGCCACCATACCTGAACGCGGTAATGACCCGGTCATGTTCGTAGGTGTGAAACTCATCCACCACGGAACAGGAATTCTTGTAGGAATCAATACCCCCGCTCTCACTGCTGAAAAAAGCTATCCGGGAATTGCCATAGGTCATGGTGGATTTGGTCTCTTCCACCCCTTCCTTAACCGCAGGATTGGCGTTTACAATACTGCGTAATTCCCGGAATGATTTCTCCGCCTGGGCGCCGTCATGGAGCACAAAATAGGCTTCCGCACTGGGGCTGGTGAAAAAGTCGGTAAGAATGATAGGGAACAACAGGCTTGTGGTCTTCCTCGCCACCTCAACATATCCGCTTCTAAACCGCCGCTTCTCATTATCCTGTTGGGAGACCCAGCCGTACAGATTATAATATATGAACTTCATCCATGGGAGCAGGGTTAAGGATTTGCCCATATCGGGAATATATAAGCTCTCCGCAAAATCTATCACCTCTTCCGCTAGAGCGGGTTTGAACTCATAGGGAAAATCCGGTGTCTTTTGCCTTTTGAGATCCTGCAAGAACCGTTCAACCGCCTTTCTTGTATACCGACCAGAGCACCGATCGCCTTTCGTTATTTGTTTGCAGTACCCTTCTACCTCTTTGAGATGCTTCGTCTTCATGGTTTCTTACCCCGCTTCCATTTCTGCACGATGGATTCATTATGCAGGTCAACCTCTTTCTGGATATTCAAGGCGGTAATGGCCATCCGGCTTCTCACCACCGGACTCAAACAATAGCGGCTTCCTATCTTGCTGAACCTATCCTGGTACTTTAACTGCAGGGTAGACAATTTCCTATAAGTATCAATAGCAGTGAGTATATCAACCTGGGCTATCTTCGCTGATACTTCTTTGTATTTCTGTAACGCATCGTACATCATTTCGATTTCCGGGAAGTCTGTTTTGGTTATCAGGTTTAACCGTACCAACAGCTTAACAAGTGAATAATACTGCTCCTTGCAGGCTGGATCCTTGAGATTAGGTTCTGGGATTTCTTGAGGAACCTCCAAATAATCGGTGAGAACCATTTCAGCATTTGAACCGTGCCTGTCTTCCCGGTAGGTCCCGTTCCGTTTATGGACTTCAAGCGGTTTCTTATTGTGTCCGCCACTTTGTCCTTTTACTCCTGCCATGATGTCCTGCTACTGAAAAAAATCATTTGCCGTCAAATAGTAAGAGAGCCTCCGGGGTGTGGTTACAAGAAACGATCGTATTACTATCCTATACCCCCTACCGGTCATGGGTGGTTTCTAACCATTCCTCATAAGAAATAACCACCAGGCCCTTTTTATAATCCCGATACAAAACCTTAATCACCCCAAAGTAAATATAGGCCGATAACCGCTGTACCCGGAAAACCTTGGGTTTAAGGTATTGCTCAATGATATACATGGCCGCATCGTGGGCAAGATCGAGAACTTCAAGATGGATCTTCTTATTCCGGCAATACTTAAGGAGGTACTGGTGGGCCGCATGTTTAGCTACCTGGTACATCTCAACCAGCAGCCCCGTATCTCTTCGCTCCATATACGCGTCCTGTAACTGGTCATAGCGTTCATTATCGGTACGACGTTCAGAATTGCCCACGCCGATCCCCTATTTCCCGTTGGGTTATCACCCGATGGCAGGCTTGACAGACAGCTACTACATTGGATCGCTCATAAAACAATTCCTCATTACCCCGGGGAGGTACGAGATGATGTACCTCAAGGCGTGCATCATCCTTGCCGATACCGCATCGATAACAAGTAGGCTGTTCCCGTAATACCGCTTGCCTGAGGTTCCTCCACCCAGGACTCTGATACAGCGCTCCATTGCTCCTGACCGCGCTTGCAAAGGGGTTCCCGGGGGGTCTTTGGTGGGCAGTACAATACCCCCGGGTATCCACCAAGGCGGAACATCCCGGGCTTTTACACAGATATTTCTTCACATAGCTATAGTCTTGGGGGGGGAACAAGAGGCGGTAGGTTTTAGAGGTCGTTTCTGGAAGAAGGTCGCCGCTTCCCGGTACCTACAGGGCGGCTCCATCAAGAGATATGGGTATGTATTGTCCCAGCTCATCCCGTTCATAAAACCGGATGTGCCGTTTGCTCCCGGATATCTGGATGCTCTCAGTTATAGCCTGCATTGCTTTTTGCCAGTCAGGGTCATGGATCTCAAGCCGGCGCAGCCCCAGCACCCGGGCGGTGTTGATTTTTCCCGCTTTGTCTACCTGGAAGGCATCATTCACCAGCATCTTGATCTCAGGCCGGGCATCACAACTCCACGTATCCAAGCACTCGGTGATGATCTGCTGAGCAATCTGGAGTCGTTCATCAAAGGCCAGGGTATCGTCCACCGCTACGATAAGCCGGTACTTACCGTCATACGAGGTCAGCGTGATGTTTCCTTTTTTGCCTCCCCAAGCCTTGCCATATCGACTGGCCGAGAGGTCCGCAAGGGTATAGATGTCTTCCCGGACGCGCTATTTGAACTCCCCCCGCAGTGCCTTCATCCGCATCACGTCATCGGCAATGCGCCGTACCGTCTGATCCCGCAATTTGTCAAAGTCGGATACCAACGAGACGGGGACGAGCCGTCCTTGGCTATCCTGCATGTACCTATCATGGTTGGTTGTTGTGGTCATGGGAACTCCTTTGCTTCTAGTATACGCATATAGTCCCCGATTTTACCCGCAGGCACGGAGTGAGACTACTAGGGAAGTACCGGTACATTATCCCGAAGCAATGACCGCAGCATTCCCGCTTGCTGCGGCTTTGTGGTTGTTTTTCTCCTCTAGAAACCTCATAAACCTATGGGTAAGGCCGTTAAACTGGAGGGTCGGATTAAACACATACGTCATAGTTGCTTCGTTAAATACGTAAAACCCTCTGCAATTCGGGCAGGTAGCACCCTGCATGAGTGCCTTACATTGCGGACAAACGCTCGGATAATTGTTCTCGATTGCCTTTTTTTGTAGATATTTTTGCCGGTCTGCTGCTTTTTGTTCCTGATTTTCCCGCCACGGGGGATATTCGTTACGAATTATCTCAAAAATTGAATCAGAACACAAGAGCTTCCGCGTATTTTTCTCGTCTAAAGTGGAGTATTTTGGGTGATTTTAAAAAATGAACTAAAAAATCAAAAGCATCATACTTTTGAGCGAAAAACGAATCATAATCAATTCCGGATTTTAGGTATTTTTTGGCTATAAGATGGGGTTTTTTGATGGAAATTCCTAGTTTTTCGGAGGTTTTTTGATTTTTTCTAGTATTTTCATTTCATTATTTAAAAATGAATGAGCATGATCATTCGTTTTTGAATCGTTTTCCGATTCGTTTCCAGATATTTTTTCCCGGCGTTATTGTTCCC
>JAITJS010000097.1 GCA_031278815.1 Treponema sp. | reverse complement strand
TGCTAACCACATAATCTATTTTAAGTATACTGAAGGAGTCTAGTCATGGCAGGGATGTATCCTGAGAATCAAAGTATTGAGCTATTCGGCGAGCGAGTACAGTGACCGGGCGTTGATGCAAGCGGTAAGTTTACCAATGGAAGTTTCACTGACCCCTCACAAAAACCGGCATATATCCCTGCTGGGACGATCAAGCTGATACTGGACAATCTGGCATCCCTCTTGAGCGAAATGGGGGGTACGCCCAATAACACGGACACTAATCAACTTTCAGACTTGGTTACTGCAGCGAAACTCCTTGACAGGCTCAACACCGCAGACGGGGGGATAGTGGGCTTGATGCAGAGATGCTCAATGGGCAAGAGGGGAGTTATTACGCTCTCAAAGACAGTCCGGCGTTGAGGGGGACGCCCCCTGCCCCCACCGCAGTAGCCCACAACCAATAACACCCAGATCGCTACCACGACCTTGGTCAAGGGGGCACTTAATCTTAGTCAGGCAGGAGCGATTGGCACCCTGAACAAAAGGGTTACCGAAAGCGGTCCCGTACTTATCCCAAAGGACATATACCGTGTCGTTGCTGTTGGTGGCGGCGGTAGTGCCAGGTCATCAGCGGGAACGACTGATGAGGACCAACCCGAGAGGGTAGCGGGATTAGGCGGCTCAGGATCCAGCGGAGAGATGGTAGAGACCTACGTTAAGCTGGACACGATACATGATGCTCTATTACTTGCGGGGCTGGAGGGAAGGCAGGAGACGGCTAGGTGAAATTGTGGGAAGTGGACTGATAGGGGGTGGTGCTATCATGACATCAACCAGCGGCTACATGCGGATATTCAAGATGGGGTGTGATGAGATTGCACTATGGGTAATTATTCGACTAATGATATTCGCTGGCATGTTCAGCATGGTCGCTGGTAAACGGGCGTGTGCAGTCTTTACCGCGATAATTTTGTTTGTCCTTGATCTTTTCCCGTTTCGAGTTATGGTGGGGCTCTGGCAATGGGGACATAGAACGGTTCTCCTTTTACCAGGCCCCTTAAAAAACCGGGAAGGACTCAAAGCCTTTTTCTTGCAAGTTGACCATGGTCTTCTGTATATCCGGCCCGGAAAGAACCGTTACCGCCCAATAGGACTTTCCCTTTACTATGCGGGGGGTAACCGCGGCTTCAAAGCCCGCAGCCTTAAGCTTGGAAGCCATAGCCTGGGCATTCGCTTCCCTGCTGAAAAGGCCGGTCTGTAGGACCTGGGTTTCTTTACCTGCGGTAGGCCCCGGGGCATCCTGTACCGGGGCTGCCAAGCTTACCTGCTCACGACCGGGAAACAGCAGCCAGAGCGCCAAGGGTAGGGGACTTACCAGTTCGTTACCAGAAGCGCCCAGGATACGGGCTTCCGGGCTTTGGGGATAAATAGAAAGGAGCCTGGTTTTGTACCGTTCTGTATTGGATAGTTTCCACAGGGTATAGTATATTCCGGGGATAAAACGCTCATAGTCAGGATCATCCAGGAGGGCTTGCAGGGGCTCAAGCGCTCCCGATCTAAAGGCTTGGATCTGGGCGTTCAAGTAACGAGCCTTAAGCCGGGTACCTACCTGCGAGCTTTGCAGGAGGGATTTCACTTGGGCTTGCGCCTGGTCTAGTTCTCCCAGGGCCACGAAACAGAAGGCCCCTTCCAAAACCGCCGAGTCATGGCGGTTTTGCGGATCCGCCAGAACCGCATCGTTCCATGCCGTGGCTGCCCTTCCAAAATTGCCGGTAAGCTGGAATATCTGGGCCAATCGTATGAAGGCTTCTTGCCTTTCTCCGATGGAAAGTTTGGAGACTTTTACCGTTTCTTCGAGCCGTCGTATTTCTTCTACCAAGAGGATCCGATCGGAATGTTGGGCATACAATCCGCATTCCAGGCTTCCCATGATTCCCAGCAGCAGTCCCCACCGCAACAACCTGCCTTTCCCTCCGAGTGATCGGATTGCGATCCTATAGGGTACCTTCACGCCAACCTCTGCTTTATACGAAATTCCTCTCCCTGGGACAGACAGCGTCCTAGGGCGCTTCAGGAGTACCCACCTCCCCTTCTGCGTTGCGAGGCTTTCTCCCTTTCTTTTTACCCTCCAAAGCATGGGCCTCTCGGGGGTCCATCCCCTTTTCCAGTTTCTTTTTCCGCAATTGAACTAAAAACATAACGGGGAACGCGCAGAGCATCCCTGCCACAAAAGCCGAAAAAGCCGTTACATACACCGGCACGTCATGTAGGATCGCCTTATCATGAACCCAAAACCGGATATCACAACGATTTTCCAGATTCAAGGTAATGAACAGCAGAAATGCCACCAGGACTATAATGAATCCGAGTAATCGCAAGGGCATAGAGATAACTCCTTTGCACGGAAGGTATTTCCCCGGAGGGAGGTGATGTGCAGTTCAGCAAAAGAGCCTATGAAAGCAGGACTGCCGGGAACAACCACCATTTCATCCCGTTCCGTACGGGTTAATAATTCGTTGGCATTTTTTCGGGAAATACCTTCAACCAAGACCTTTACCCGCAAGCCAATACGTGCTTGTAATAATTCTAGTGTATGCTCCTTTTGCAATGCAATAACCTGGGCAAGGCGCTTCCGTTTAATTGCTTCACTAATGCGGTCCGGGAGCGTAAAGGCAGCAGTACCCTCCCGAGGGTTGTAATGGTACATATAGGCGTAGAGGAATTTCACCGCTTCCATTAAGGAAAGGGTCTGTTCCAGATCACCTTGGGTTTCCCCAGGAAAACCGATGAGGATATCCGTGGAGAGGCTTATATCAGGCATGGCTTCTCGGATTTCAGCTACCAATTCCAAGTAGGCTTCCCGGGTATACCCCCGGTTCATGGCAGCCAAGATGGCATTGGAACCATGCTGGACGCACAGATGCAGATGCCGGCAAAACACCCGGCAGGCCGCCATGACTCGGATAGCCTCAGAAGAAAGATCCTTGGGATGACTGGATAAAAATCGGACCCAGGGAATACCGTTTTTTTCCGCTTCAGAGGCTACTACTTCCAAGAGTCCTGGAAAATCAAGGGATTCCCCAGGATTTCCCGATTTCCATTGATAGGAATTGACATTTTGCCCTAAGAGGGTGATCTCCCGGACCCCCTGCTGGGCAAGCGCCCGGATTTCTTCCCTGATGGAACGGGGATCCCGGGATACTTCCCGACCCCGCACATAGGGCACAATACAGTAGGAACAAAAGTTGTTACACCCGTGCACAATGGGAATAAAGCTGCGGAACTGCCCTTCTTCCCCGTGGAAGGGGGCAAAGGAACATACCGGCTTTTCGTGTACTACCGGTTCCATACTGAGGGCTTGGAGAGGAAGGCCCTGTTCCAAGGATTCCAGGATACGGGGAAACAGGGACGTCTCGGTGGTTCCTAGCACCTGGTCAACTGCGGGGGCTTTCCGTTTAAGGGCCTCTCCTAAACGGGAAACCATACAACCGGTTACCACCAGGGTAAACGGCCGCTGCACAGCCTTGCGTTTTTTCTTGAGGGCTGCATACTGGGCCAATCTCCCCCACACCCGGGTTTCCGCACCGATTCTGACCGAACAGGTATTGAGGACCACCAAGTCCGCCTCGGTTCTGTCTTGGGCCTCAGACCACCCCCGTTCCCGCAAGACCCCCTTGAAGGCCGCAGACTGGGCGCTATTCATCTGACAGCCATAGGTTTCAAAAAAGTATTTCACCCTCGGCGCTTGAGTCCTTTGAAGAATTTGATGCCGTTCCAGATACCCATCGCGAAGAAACCCAAGGCTCCCAATCCCAGAAAGGCTCCGGCTAAAGGTTTAATCACCGGAATGCTGAGCCGCGATAGGATGGCCAAGCCCCCTGCTGCGGTAATGATGGCGCCGGGTTTCTTTTCCTCCGGGTCTTTGGAAAGGAGCGCTCCTATACCGGCAATCCCGGCAAAAGCCCCCAAGAGTATGCCTGCTATGGGGGGAAGGGCCCCCATGAGCAAGAGGCCGACCCCTCCGATGATACCCCCTACCGCAGCCACCCCCTGTTTTGCTAATGCTTTGGTCGAGGTGTAGCTATAGGCGTTATTATGTTCTTTATCATACATGATTGTACTCCTTGTTGGGTCTCGTCCCCTAAGGCTCCATACACCCTACTTATGAATATATGCAGTCTACTGAATCTTTTGCAGTAATTGCAACAGTTCTTTCTTATCCATGAGTTTTACGGATCGGGCCTTTGCGTAGTCTATGGCATCTTGGGCAAAGCCGGAATTGGTTACGATGATACCCTGGTGTATATTTTGTCGTTTTAAGTCTTCGAGCATGATGTAGACTGCGTATTCATGTATCAGTTCCTGTACACGGTAAAAACGAATAAGCCAGTAGCTATCCCGGTTGTTTTGATTCATAAGGGCGTCTCCTTCTATTACTAGGAGTTCACTACCATTAGGAATAGCTTTCATATCATGAACCTTGAAATCCATGCCCTTGGTTACTATATCTTTACAGAGGGCCAGAAATTCCTTTTCCCCGTAGTTCAGGTAGTCTTTCAGGACATCATAGCGGTAATCCGCGTATTGGACAAGTTTGTTCTTTACATCATGAAAATTCTTCTTTATTGTATAGATCCTATCCCATTGGGCGATGGCCTTATCGATTTGATTAAACCGTTCATAACAGGTACCAAGAAAATACCGAGCATAAAGACTATCCGGGTGGGTTTCATCGCCGATAGTCTTGATGACCAATTCCAATTCAAAAATCGCCTTATCCATAGCCTCCAGGGCTATATAACAGATCCCCCGTTCTATGAAGGCCTTTATCCTATACTCTTTGTTGCGCAGGGCCTGTTCAAAGGCCTGGAGCGCGGCGGCATAATCCTGCGCATCCTTCAAGAGCTTCCCCAGATAAAAATATGCCTGACCGTTGTTCTGGGAAGTCTGTATGGCCCGTTCCAACTCAATTTTCGCTTCCTGGGTCCGCTGTTCTTTGTATAAGAGGGAACCCAGTTCACAGTGGACCCGGCTGTCATGGGGATCCAGTGCTGCGGCTTTATAGAGATAATGCTTCGCAGTATCCATACGGTTCCGTTCGATAAAGAGTTTCCCCGCTTGGTAATAGAATTCTGCTTTTTCAGGGGCTAGTCGTATCAATAAAAGGTACTCTTTAATGGCTTCTTCTGGTTGATTACAGCGGATGAAAAGCTGGGCCATGGTTTGTCTAAAGTCTATTTCAGGAATCGATCTTCCTATGACCCCCATTTGAGATACGAATTTAAGCTCAATTAAGGCAACGGAATCTCTATTTTCTGCCAGATAAGCCATTCCCAGATAATAATGAGCCTCTACACTCTTAGGTTGTCTTGTGATAATCGCCAGGGCCGATTTGATCACCCCCTGGGTGTTACCCTCTGCTAAAAGTTTAGGCAATGTTTCGATCCGTTTGGGGGCCATGAGATATTTCACTACAAAAAAGATTAACAACGTATTACCCATGATTAATATAACGACGATTAGTTCATTCATACGGGTCACCTATACAACCTCGCTATAACGATTCAAAACAACAGCACCCTCCCCTGCTAGTTATCTTACCTGAAACCCTCAGTGGACAGGGGCCCCCGCTACCACCCTATTTCCATATTCAGCCCCCGGTTATGGGTCAACACCTCCCCCAGCGGAACCATAAAGGAAACCTGCTTCCCTTGGGGGACCAGGGTCATTCCGGGCACGGTATCCCAAGAACTTCCTGTCCGGTCATACACCCGCAAAGAACCCTCCCCAGGGAACGCCACCTTCACCTGAAATTCATACCCCACCGATACCGCTTCCAACAGGGCCAGCAGATCCGGATCTACCCGGTCCATGCCTTCGGTGAAGGTAAGGGTAAGCCGATACCTTCCCTGTTCCTGCACCAGGGAAGCCCGCTGTCCTGTGGCATCAAGAAACCGAACCAAAACTCCAGGATCGGAAAATTCCAGCTTGACCTGATGATACTGGTCTTGACCATCCTCTTTTGAAGCAAAAGACAGCAGCCTAAGCCCTGGTACCCGCTCCTGGGTACGCTCAAAATCCGCCTTGCCCAGGGGAACCGGGAGCCACCGTTCATTACCGTCCAGTTTTCCCAGAGATTCCAGCATGCGGGAAAGCCGGTACTCAAGGGCAAGGATTCCCGAGCCATCCGGGCGCAGGGAAATATCCGCTCGTACCCCAATACAAGAACTCAACAGGAGCATAGCGGCCATGAGGAGGGTCAAACCCCCTTTAATCTGTTTCATGTATAGTCCTTTTCTATCATAAATTAAAACGCTTCTGAATGAATACGCACATCCTGAATACGGACCGGTACTTCCTGTTCTATCATGGCCAAGGCCTTATGCAAGACCTGTTCCCCAAAGTCTTTGGAATTAGATACCAGGGCGCCCCCGATGTGGGCAAAGGACAGGGAATCCTGCAAGTCCACTTCTGCAGCGCTCAAGTGAAAACGGCGCCGGAGCTTATCCTTTACCGACCGGAGTATGCGTCGTTTTTCCTTGATCGAATCTACTTCAGGAACCTCAAACAGTATCTGTATCATCGAAATAATCATTCTTCTTTCTCACTTCTCATGCGGCTTACGTTAGTAAGACCGGCGTGCTATTGCTTGCTGCGCGTACTAAGGAACTGCTGCTTGGGTTGAGCAGGAACGAGCCCCTATTCCTCTTCAGGGAGTTCCTCTGAAACGAGCGCCCCTTCAGTATCAGTATCTTCATCTTCAGTATCGGTTTCCTCGGATGGCGGGCCTTCATCAATGAGCCTGCGGATTGCCGCTTTATGGACCTCAGCAATCCCCTCTTCTTCCATGAGGGCCTCTAAAGCATCCTGGTCGTCAAAGCCTTCCCTGAGGGCTGCAGTAAGCTCGGTGAGGCCTTCTTCGTTTTCAGGATCCGCTATCAAGAGAATCCGGGCCACGGTAAAACGGACACGGGCAGGGGAGAGCTCTTGAACAGATGAGCTTTCTTTAGGAAGTTCCGCAAGAAGGGTACGATATTCCTCAAGCGCCCGAGCGTAGAAGCCGCCCGCTTCCAGGACTGCGGCATACTCAGAACGTACCAGGGGATCCCCCTTTTCCCCCTGAAGCTCAAACCAGCGGGCATAGCTATCCGCAGCTTCGGGTTTGTGCTGGGCCTTTTGAGTCCGGGCAAAGAGGAGGAGGGCCTCCTTATTTTCCTGCAAGGCAAAGGGATGGCCAGCTAAGACCTGTTCGCTTCGCTCGTACTTTTCCATGGCATAGAGCACCAGGGCGTAGTTGTATCCGTCATCTGCGCTTTGCGGGACCAGTACCAATACCCGCTGATACAGGGCCTCGGCTTCCGGGATATTCCCCAGCTTAATGTGGGTATAGGCCGCAGCCTTGAGGACCGTAAGGTTCACCGGGTCCTTTTTGAGGAGCTTTTCAAAAAACGTGAGGGCCTCCGCATACTGCTTGGTTTCAAAGGCGATTCTGCCCAGGTTGTATTCGGAAGCCACCTTGGTCTTGTCTATGGCTCTTGCCCGGTTAAGCCATTGCTCTGCTTCGGTATATTTTCCCAGTTCCAAGTAGGCCATGCCGATGGCATAGTACTCTTCTGCGGAGGCCCTATAGCCAAAACCCGCGCAGGCAGTAAAAAAAGAAAAAACCATGCAATACCCCGCAAGGCCCAGGCCCCTTACGCGCAAGGCTATCCTCCTGATATCGCTGATAGGCTAGACAAAAAAACACCTCCGGCTTCCCGGAGGTATCGTATCTTCACCGGTATCCGCGCTCCTCATCAGAACCAGTACCGGATACCTATTTCACCCCCTGCGTCCCAGTCTGGAAAGT
>JAITJS010000030.1 GCA_031278815.1 Treponema sp. | reverse complement strand
CGGCGCTTCGAGTCAAATCCACTCATTGCCTCACATCTCCTTCACTACTCGTTGAAAACAGGTTTGCGTGCCCAACGGCCAACCCCGCATCCAACCGGGCCGGCCGCCGCCAGACCCTTGTGGCCCAGCTCACACAACAACACCCGGAACTTTAGGAACTATTCCCACCCGCCAACCAAACCCAAACCAGCACTTCTACCTAACCCGCGGGCCGGCGGCGGGCCCCGACACCACCCCGCCCCCCCCCCCCCCCCCCCCCCCCCACCCCCCCCACCCCCCCCCCCCCCCCCCCCCCCCCCCCCCCCCCCGCGCCGCCCCCCCCCCCCCCATTAGAATTATATGTTCCTCAATGATAATACAAAAAACATGCACTAGTATTTGACATCGACATTATCCCTCCCCTATGTCCGCAAGAACTACCTATTTTACTAACCTTTCGATAATAAGGAAATTTATTTGAGCAGTTATGACTATCATACCCTTACAACGGGCGATCATTACTTTTAAAGCGGGATCTACAATCTATGATAGAAAAATGCTCGTGCTTATCCTCAAGAAAACTCATTCATCACCATATAATGAACTCCCTTCACGAGTCTTTCCCTCAGTATATTTTGTCGATCCCCTCATCTTTATTAAACTGGCATCAAGTAAATATCCCCATTGATATATTATACTATTTAATGGCAAAAAAACAAGAACGATTTATTTCAACCCATGTGCTCACCTGAAGCGCGACAGCGCCCTTACCGTGGGGTTTAATACCCCGTCCCTGGGCGTAAAACTGGGGGCGCTCAGTGGGGATTTTTTATGTACTGGCCTCAATCCCCGGTTCTAAGCCACCACCTGTCAGGTTCGGATCCCCCATTCCCTTACCTTTGACCGGAAAACCCCTCTAAAATTGCATGAACCAAGGGCACCCACCGGATCAAAACATGGTTCCTCTGGGTATATCCTGCTTGCAAGAGCCTCCCCCTTTCAGTACTATAATATATAGAATACCTTAAGTGTATGCGTAAATTTTTTGCTTCTTTAATGAACCTTTTAGTAAGGAGTTCCAATGAACGTACAAGAACTTAAACATCCCGGTTTAAAACAATGGGTGGAGGATGCAGTGGCCCTCATGTCCCCGGATTCGGTGGAAGTCTGTGACGGAAGTCACGCTGAATACGACCGGATGATCCAAATCACCATTGATGCGGGGCTTGCCACACCCTTAAATCCCGAAAAACTACCCGGTTCGGTGCTTTTCCGTTCGGACCCTTCTGATGTGGCACGGGTAGAAAACCGTACCTATATTGCCTCCAAGAACCAGGAAGACGCAGGACCTACCAATAACTGGATAGATCCGATGGAACTAAAAAAGATTATGACCGAGCTCTATCAAGGCAGCATGAAGGGTCGTACCATGTACGTGATCCCCTTTTCCATGGGACCGGTAGGCTCTGAAATCGCCAAGATCGGGGTGGAGATCACCGATTCTCCCTATGTGGTCGCGAATATGCACATCATGACCCGGGTGGGAACCAAAGTGCTGGAGGTGCTGGGGACCAACGGTTCCTATGTACCCTGTTTCCATTCCGTGGGTAAGCCCTTAGGACCTGGGGAAAAAGACAACGGCCAGTGGCCTTGTGCACCTCTGGATAAGAAGTACATTTCTCATTTCCCTGAAACCCGGGAGATCTGGTCCTACGGTTCCGGGTACGGCGGTAATGCCCTCTTGGGGAAAAAGTGCCTCGCCCTGCGGATCGCCAGTGTTTTGGCCCGGGATGAAGGCTGGTTAGCCGAGCACATGCTCATTCTCAAGATCACCAATCCTGAAGGGGAAGTGAAGTACATTACCGGCGCCTTCCCTTCGGCCTGCGGTAAAACAAACCTGGCCATGCTCATCCCCACCCTTCCGGGTTGGAAGGTGGAAACCGTGGGGGATGATATTGCTTGGATGAAATTCGGTAAAGACGGTAGGCTCTACGCCATCAACCCGGAAGCCGGGTTCTTTGGGGTGGCTCCGGGAACCAATAATGAATCCAACCGCAATGCCATGGAATCCTGCAAGAAGAACTCCATTTTCACCAACTGCGGCCTCACCGAGGACGGAGATGTCTGGTGGGAACTCATCGGTCACGGCGCTCCCGGTAAGGAGATCATTGACTGGAAGGGAAACAAGCGGCCTGCGCCCAAGACCGACAAGAGTCCTAAGGGTGAAGAGATCGCCCATCCCAATGCCCGGTTCACCGCTCCTGCAAAACAGTGTCCCTGTATCGCCAAAGAGTGGGAGGACCCTGTCGGGGTGCCTATCAGCGCCTTCCTCTTTGGCGGACGCCGCCCTAAGACCATCCCCCTGGTGAACCAAGCCAAGAGTTGGATCCATGGGGTATTCATGGGTTCCATCGTTGGCTCTGAGGTTACCGCAGCGGTTATTTCAGATCAGGTCGGCCAGGTGCGCCGGGATCCTTTTGCCATGCTGCCCTTCTGCGGTTATCACATGGGGGATTACTTCAAACATTGGATTAAGCTGGGACAAAGTCATGATGAAAACAAACTCCCCAAGATATTCTTTGTCAACTGGTTCCGTAAAAACGATGAGGATAAGTTTATATGGCCCGGTTATGGGGAAAATTCCCGAGTTTTAGCGTGGATCTTCGAGCGTTGTTCCGGCAGGGGCAAGGCACAGGAAACTCCCATTGGGTTTCTCCCCACCTTGGACGCTATTACCCGTCCTGAAGGAGTAAGCGAAGCAGCCATGCAGGAAATCCTGAAAGTGGATATTGAGGGGTGGAAAGCGGAGATTGCAGATGTGCGGCAGAATCATTATCCCAAGTTCGGGGACAAGCTGCCCAAAGAACTCTACGCGGAACTGGACGCCATTGAGAAGCGGCTTCACACCTAAAACCTCGGGTATGAAAGGGCGCTTTTAAAGGTTGGGGCTTTAGTCCGAAAACAGTATGGTGTCTGGGAGCAGTAAAAAAAGCAGATAAGGTTTCCCGGGAAGTCCTTATCTGCTCAAGTGGGTTAGTATACCAGCGGCTGTTGCAACCTTGAGTTTTGTATGTCATTACGGATATTCCACGCTATTTTGAATTCCCTGTAACATAGGAAACTATGCCCTGGCCTTGAAGCCAAGGAAAAAGCGCTTGTAAAAAAATCAAACTTATTGTATATTTATACAGATTAATAATATGATTCCTGCTAATGTATGAGCTTATCGGTTCGTACAGGAGATATGAGTGAAAGAACGACTGGCCCGCTTAAAAGCTGTCCGAAAATTGATCAAAACCTACCGGATTGAATCTCAGGAAACCCTGTTGGGATACTTGCAAAAAGAAGGATTTATCGTTACTCAAGCTACCCTTTCGCGGGACTTAAAACTCCTCAAAGTCGGTAAAATATCAGACGGACATAATGGGTATGTGTATTCCTTGCCAGGCGACGATGAACGGCAGGAAACTGAACGAACCTATATCTATGATTTCCTGCGTGGGTATGTTTCAATTGAATGGTCCGGGAATATGGTGGTAATCAAGACCTATTCGGGTCATTCCGATTCCGTAGCCTTGGCAGTGGATAACTTAGGCTTGGATGATGTCTTGGGGACCATCGCGGGTAGAGATAATACGGTCTTTGTATGTCTCCGAGAGGGGATAAGTGGGGAGAATTTTATAAACCGCATGAAAGAAAGCATCCCAGAACTAGAAGCCTAAGGCGTTTCTGGGATAGGCTCATCCTTAAGGAGGTGGAAAATGGGTTATGTCGATTTGGATAAGACTGCGGGGTATCAGCGATTAGCAGCGCTTGAGGCAGCGCGAAGCACATTTGATTTCGCTTCGTTGCTCACCGCAGAACGGGTGAATCAGTGCCAGGTTCCTATGGCCGCAGGCTTACGCTATTCCTGGGCAGCCAAAGGAGTGGATACGCCGGTTCTGGAAGCGCTTGAGGCCCTTGCCCAGGAGCAGGAGCTTATCGGCAAATACCAGGCTATCTTGGCAGGGGAGGTGATGAACCCCGGAGAAGGCCGGAAGGTTTTGCACCATCTTCTTCGGGGGCAACTGGGGAAGCCAGTCATCCATCAGGGGAAGGATATCGGCGCTTTTTACCAGCAGGAACTGGAGCGGTTTTCCCGGTTTTCCGATGAGGTTCATGCGGGTACCATACGAGGCTCCACCGGTAAGGCCTTTACCACGGTCGTCCAGATCGGCATCGGCGGTTCGGACTTGGGTCCCCGAGCCTTGTACTTGGCTCTGGAGCATTGGGCCGCAGTAGCGGGAAAACAGCGCTTGCTGGGGAAATTCATCTCCAATGTGGACCCGGATGATGCCTCCCAAATTGCCGCTTCCGTATCCTTGGAGGAGACCATCTTTGTCCTGGTGTCCAAGAGCGGAACCACCCAGGAAACCTTGGCAAACGAGCTTTTCATCAAAGCGAAACTCCACCAGGCAGGGCTGGATCCTCGTAAACACCTGGTGGCGGTAACCAGCGAAACCAGCCCTCTAGCCCACAATCCTGCCTATCTGGATTCCTTTTACATTGATGATTTCATCGGCGGTAGATACTCCTCCACTTCTGGGGTGGGCGGAGTGATCCTCTCCCTGGCATTTGGGAAAGAAGTGTTTGCGGCCCTCCTCGCCGGGGCCCATGAAGCGGATACCCTTGCCTTGGAACCGGATATAGGCAAAAACGCGGCGCTCCTGGATGCCCTCATCGGAATATGGGAACGGAACTTCCAGGACTATCCCTATACAGCGATCTTACCCTATAGCCAAGCCCTCTCTCGCTTCCCCGCTCATTTGCAGCAGTTGGACATGGAATCCAACGGTAAACGGGTGAACCGGAACGGGGATTTCCTGGCCTATGCCACGGGGCCCGTGGTCTTTGGCGAGCCCGGAACCAACGGCCAACATTCCTTTTACCAACTCCTCCACCAAGGTACGGATGTGGTTCCCCTCCAGTTCGTAGGTTTTATCGAGAGTCAGCGGGGGGAGGATGTTACGGTGGAAGGCTCCTTGAGTCAAACCAAGCTGAAGGCGAACCTGGCGGCTCAAATTGTGGCCTTTGCCAAGGGGAAAGCGGATCCCCATGGCAACAAGGTATTCCTCGGGGGGAGGCCCTCAAGCCTCATTTACGGCAAGCAGCTTACCCCTGAAGCTTTGGGAGCCCTCCTCGCCCACTTTGAAAACAAGGTCATGTTCCAGGGCCTCGTATGGAACCTCAACAGCTTTGACCAAGAAGGGGTCCAATTAGGCAAGGTCCTCACCAAACAGGTCCTTGCCGCCCACGGGGGTACCTCCGGGGATCCTGCGTTGGATGCCTATAGCGCCCTCTTAGGATTGTAAAAAAGCCACTGCAGGGTACAGGGGGTTCTTGGTAAGGCCCCCTGCATTTTTATGTTTCTATTTCTTTCTTCTAAAGCCTAAAACGCCGAATAACCGGAGGCAAGCAAGAGGTAGGCCATGATAGCCACCGCCACGCCGTAGAGCAGGAAGGGCAAGAAGGTCTTTTTAACAACTGAAGTACATCACGAGGGATACCTGCCACCTCGATTATATGGGGAGGTATGAAATCCAGGATGCCTAAAACGGCATGAGAGAAGCTCAACTTGATACCAGGATCGATTGCTGGGGTTTACCCAGTTCGTAACCGCCCTAGGATCAGGCTTAAGTAGGAGGTGTCCTATTCCCGGTCGCTCATTTCCAGCCCGATCCAGACATACTACCCGCTCCGGCTTACCCCTAAAGCATTAGAGGATCCTCCTCGCCCACTTTGAAAACAATGTCATGAGTATGGAACCTCAACAGCTTTGACCAAGAAGGAATCCAGTGGGGGAAGGGCCTCATCAAACAGGTACTGGCATCTCAAGACGGTACATCCGGGGATCCCGTGTTGGATGCCTATAGCGCTCCCCCCATAGGACTGTAAACCGCATCGGCGCTTGATTACGAGGTGGGATTCAATCTGCCACGGCTTTGCTGCTCACCTGGTTGAGACTCCGCAGTTCCTGTCCTATCATAAGCACCGCCAGGAGGGAGGCTCCCAGATCCGCTGCAGGCATGGCGAAGAAGATGCCGTATACACCGAAAAGCCGGGGCAAGATCAGAACCAGGGGAATGAACAGCAAGATCTGTCGGGATAGACTCAAGACCGTTCCTGGGAGGGGTTTCCCCAGAGCTTGAAAGAACTGAGCGCTGATGATCTGAAAGCCAATCAGCGGTAAGCACAGGGTACAGGCTCGTAAGGAACGGATACCCATCTGCATCAGTTCCCCTTCCTCATTTCTAAAAATCGCAATGAAGAATCGGGGAAACCCTTGAATCAGTACAAACCCCGCCACCACGAAGAGCGTGGCCCAGAGGACTGCCAGCTTGTACGCCTGGATGACCCGGTGGTATTTCTTTGCCCCATAGTTGTACCCAATGATGGGCTGCACCCCCTGATTCAGTCCTTGGAGGGGCATAATAATGATCACCAAGATGCTGTACACAATGCCCATAGAGGTAACCGCCATATCCCCTCCATACTGATCCAGGGTACGGTTCAGTATCACATTAACTAGCCCTATGGCGGCTTGCATGGCAAAGGGGGCAAACCCAATGGCCATGATCCGCAGGCTCAGCAGCAATTCCAGCTTCATACTCCGAATACGGAAGCGCAGCTTGGTCCACCGGGAATTGAAATAGCCGATAACCCAGAGAAAAGAAATAAACTGAGAGAGAATCGTTGCCCAGGCAGCACCGGCAATGCCCCAATCCAGCACAAAAATAAAAATAGGATCCAGGATGATGTTGATCACCGCCCCCAGGATCTGGGTAAACATGGATGTTTTAGGATGGCCGTCGGAACGGATAAAATGGTTAATCCCCGGGCCCATGGCGCTGAAAATACCGCCATAGAGGATGATTTGGAGATAGGTCTTTGCATAGGGTAACACAGCTTCGCTTACTTTAAGTATATCCCGGAGCAGGGTATCCAGAAACAGGAGGCTCAGGAGGATAACCACCGCAGGGACGAGAAAGAGCAGGGCAAAGGCATGACCCATGATTCTTTCTACTTCCTCCCGGCGACCTTCTCCTAAGTAAATAGAGAAAAGGGCATTTGCACCAATACCGATTAACATAGATGCGGCCATCATCAGCATCATAACGGGCATCACCATGGTTATCCCTGCGATTCCCAGGGGATCCACCCCTTGGCCGACATAAATGCGGTCTACAATGTTATAAAGCGCATTCACTACCATGCCGATAATAGCAGGCACGGAAAAGTTAAAGAGCAAGGCACTGATTTTTTCAGTACCGATTCTATCGGTGGCAGGTGTGAGTTTATGAGTCATGGGGGGCAGTATAGCCTCTCCCAGTGAGAGGGTCAAGGCTCCGTATTGCCTCATCAAAAATGTTATCGAAAAAGGCCTGTGCCTCAAATTGAAAATGTTACCCAAATTATAATAAGGATGCTCGAAGGAGGGCGTCCGAATGGGGTTAACCATGCAATAAAGGCAGGCGGTAACAAGGGCATATAAAATCCGGTATCAAAAGGCAACGAAAAAAGAAAAACAGGCTCTGCTTGACGAGTTCACGGGGCTGACCGGCTACCACCGGAAATCCGCCGTCCGGGTTTTAAGGGCAAAACCGGTCTGGGAAGTCCTGGTTCGTGTGGGTGGGAAACCGCGGAAAAGCTCAAAACGATAAGCCCCGCGACCATAGACCGATACCTCACAAAAGACAAAGACGCCCTCAGGCTGAAGGAGAAACGGCTTACCACCCCTCTTGCTTCCCTGAAAAGTCGCATCCCGATACGCACTTGCTGCAGCGAGCAAGAACGGAAAAGTCCCGGCTTTGGAGTTCCATCACGACAACGGCAGCGAATGTATCAACAGCGCCTCCGAAATCTGGGGTAAA
>JAITJS010000029.1 GCA_031278815.1 Treponema sp. | reverse complement strand
AGCGTTCCGATCCAATAGGCGGGCATCGCGTTTAACAGAAACATGACGCCCCTGGTTATACGGTCAAAAGGCCCGCCTTCAAATTTCGCGCAAAGCATACCTAAAACAAGCGAAAGCACGATAATAAAACCTATAGCCGCTAATGACAGTTGCAGGGTGTTTATAAAACCGGGAAGTATAACATCCCGCACCGGTTTCCGGTAAACGTAGGATTCGCCAAAATCAAAGGACGCACAATTTTTTAACCAGTCCCCGTACCGCGCCAAAAAGGGTTTGTCAAGCCCCAGTTCCGTTCTGGTTTTTGCGAGAAGTTCTTCCGACATCCGGTATATGCCGCTGGCGTTGATTATCGACACGGCCACATCTTTTGAAGACAGATTTAAAAGCGCAAAGGATATAAAAGAAATCAATACAAACAGCGGAAGGGCTATCCCTATCCGTTTTACAATATACATCCCCATTTAATGCTCCCCCATCAAATCAGCATACCTGCGGTATCAAACTGGCCTGAAACCAGGTCCTGGTAAAAACCTTCCTCTTTTATTAAAGTCCCGTGTGAACCGGTCTGAACCACCCGGCCTTCGTTCATCACGATGAGTTTATCCGCCGACATAATCGTAGAGAGCCGGTGGGCCACCATCAAGATCGTCCGGTGGGCAAGTTGTTCCTTAAGGGCAAGTCGGATGTACCGCTCGCTTTCCGTATCCAGGTTCGCCACCGCTTCATCAAGGATCAGCACCGGCGCGTTTTTGAGGATTGCCCGGGCAATGGCCACCCGCTGCCGCTGGCCCCCTGAAAGCCTGATACCTCGCTCCCCGGTTACGGTGTCATAGCCCTTGGGTAGAGCAACGATAAAGTCATGGGCATAGGCCGCTTTTGCCGCCGCTATGACCGCCTCATCCTCCGCATCTCCATTGCCCAGGCGGATATTTTCCCGCACTGGGATATTAAACAGGTACACATCCTGCAAGACCGCGCAGCTCATGTCATGCAGGTTTTTTAGGGGAAGGCGCCGGATATCCCGCCCGTCAATGCGTATACACCCCGATTGAGGGTCCCAGTACCGGAGCAGCAGGTTCACACAGGTCGATTTCCCTGCCCCGGAAGGCCCCACCAGGGCCACCGTCTCCCCGCTTTTCACCTCAAAATTCACCTCCTGCAATACCGGCGCCAATTCAGGCCGGTAGCTGAAGGACACCTGCTCAAAATTGATAGTCCCCTTTATGGGCCCTCCCGCATCCCCGGTACTATCTTCATCCTGCACCACCGGCGGGGTGTCGAATACCATCTGTAGCCGGTTTGCCGCGGCAAAGACCAGCCCCAGATTGCGGGCTACCCCGCAGACTTCAATCAGGGGAGAAAATAAGAGCGCCGACAGCATCACTACCACGGGGTATACCGAGAAAGGGATGAGCCCCTGGGACACAAAAACTGCGGCCAATCCCATCACGATAACCGTGAAGCTCCCCACACAGAACTGCATCAGCATAGTCTCTGTCCCCTGGCGGCGGCTGTACCCTATTTGGGAGCGGTACAGGTCCTGCATGGCCTGCCGGTTCTTTTCCTTGTAGCGTTCCAGATAGTTCAAGGTCAAAAGGTCCCGCAGCCCGTGTAGCCCCTCGATGGTTACCCCGTTCGCATAGGCCAGTTTCTCCCGCACTTCCCGGCCTTGGGCATCCGCCCGTTTCTGGAAGATGAAAGGAGTAGCGCTCACCAAGACCGCAAAGACCAGCATCAGCATTGACAGCGCCCCGTGGATCCAGGTCAAAGCCGCCAAGAGCAGCGCCGTTACCAGCCCTGCCACGATGGCCGACCCAAAGGTATGGGCTAGGAACCACTCCAGGATTTCCACATCCCCCATCAGGGTCGCTCCTATCTGGCCTGAATGTTTTTCCAACAGAAACGCCGGGGATAGTTCCTGGACCTTATCGTAGAGCCTGATCCGGAAATCCTTCAGCACCCGATAAGCCACATCATGCCCGAACCACATCTCCCCGTAGTACATCAGCGCCTTGAGGATGAGGCAGGCGCAGAGCCAGCCGAAAAGCAGGCCGAAGCGCTCCCGAAGCCGCCCCTCCATGGCCAGGGCCGCCATGTACGCCACCAGGCCCGCAGCGGCAATATTCGCAAGATGTTTCAAGAAGGTACTCACGATGGTACCGGTCATTTCCAGGGAATAGGGCTTCATGGACATGACGAGCCGTAGGACATTCTGTAACCGCTGTCCGCCGGCGATCCTGGCATTGTTCGCAGGGCTGTGGGTTTCCTGCTTCATAGCTTCCTCCTTACGCATAGGTTTTCCGTTGGGCCTTTATCAGGTTGGCGTACACCCCCTTCAAGGCCACCAACTGTTCATGGGTTCCTTCCTCGACCAGCCGTCCCTCGTCCAGGACAAAAATCTTGTCCGCGTTCTTGATGGTCGAGAGCCGGTGGGCAATCACCATGGTGGTACGGTCTTTCATGATCCCTTCCAGGGCTCCCTGAATCAGGGTCTCGCTCTGGGCGTCCACGCTGGAAGTGGCCTCGTCCAGGATGAGGAGTGGGGCGTCCTTCAAGACCGCCCGGGCAATGGCGATCCGCTGCCGTTCACCTCCCGAAAGAGTGGCCCCCCGTTCACTGATGACGGTCCGGTAGCCCTGGGGGAGGGCCATGATAAAGTCATGGGCGTTGGCGGCTTGGGCGGCCCGGACCACCGCCGGGTCATCCGCGTCAGGCCGAGCCATCCTGATATTATCCCCGATGGTCCCGCTGAAGAGGTAGGTCTCCTGAAACACCACCGCTATCTTGCTTTGCAGATACTCAAGACCGTAGTCCCGAAGATCCACCCCGCCCATGCGGATTTCCCCTTCCTGGGGGTCATAAAAGCGCAAGAGCAGGTTCACCAAAGTCGATTTCCCCGATCCCGAAGGGCCTACCACCGCCACAGTCTCTCCCGCGCCGATGCTCAGGTGTACCCCGTCAAGGGCCTTTCTCACGGTGGTCCGGTAGCCAAAGCCCAAATCCCGAATCTTCACATCCGGAAGTTTCCGGTCCAGGGACTGGGTATCGGGGGTTTCCTTTTCCGTGACCGAGAGTTCCCGGTCGATGATCTCAAAGAGCCCTTCCGCCACCGAGAGCCCGAGGAAGCTGGTATGCCAGTACATATTGAGGTCCGCCATGGGCCGGGCGCATTCGATGCCCAGGAACAGGAATACCGCCACAGAACCGGTGGTGATGATCCCTAAGTCGGTACGGTAGGCCGCGAGGGCCGCAGTAATGCAGGAGGCGATTCCCATGAGGATCATCATGAGCCCCGAATCGATCAGGGAGAGGGTGGTGTTCCGTATCTGCTTGCGGTAGAAATCCAGGGCGTCTGCAGCCAGTTCCGCACCCTTCTTCTCCCCGGCGTTAAAGGCCTTGAGGGTGTTCATGCCCTGGAGGGAGTCCACGTACTGAGCGTTCAAAGAGGCGTAACTGCGCCAGTAACTGACGATGCTGCGGCTGACCAGGGGGACGGTAAGGTAGGGAACCCCCACACAGAGGAGCATGGCCATGATGGTCACGAGGCCGGTGAGCCAATCCAGATGGAACAGGTAGATTCCTATGGCGATGCCGGTGATGCCTATGCTGATGATGTGGGGAACGTAGTTGACCAAGAAGGGTTCGAGGGATTCGATGCCGTCCAGGACCATGGATTGTATCCTGCCGCTCCGTTGATGGTGGATGTAGCCTGGGCCGAGGCGGAGGATTTTGTCAAAGACGAGGAAGCGGATTTTGGTTTTTACCTTGGCGGCCATGACCTTGGCGTAGATTTCAAAGATCCGGGAAAGTATCCCCCGGACCGCCACGGCGGTTAAGGCCCCAAGCAGATAGGGGACAAGGGCGGAGACCGCCCCTCCTCTAAAAACCGTCTGTACGGCCTGAGCCATCAAAACGGCCTGGACAATGTACGTGGCGTTCACGCCGAGACTCACGGTTACCTTGACGGCCACTTCCGTTTTGATGGCCCAAACGTAACGCACCAAACGCCCGTAGGCCCCTAAATGATAACGGTATGTAGACATAATGTTGTGTACCTTTGGGAAATTATTTTAAAAGCATGACATATAAGTCCTATACTATCTAAGACATGAATCTTTTTTAGAATGTCACTTTTATGTACCAGCCATAACGACTGTTTCGATACCTTTTCATGGCCGCCATGTTTCCAAGACGGCCAGAAAAAATATCTCATTTTACTATCATAGCGAATACGATTAATACCCATAACAATAAAGTTGCGTAGATACCGCGCTTAACTGTGAGAAGGGGAATGGTTCGGCAACTAAAGCGGTAACCCCATTTCCAACAAACTGCGCGACAAGCGCGCTTCCTGTCTGTGCATAAACAATCAATGGAATCTGCCGTTCGGTTACTCTGTCTACTATTCGATCAAATGTTCCGGTACTTAAAGTCATTCCAGTGCAAATAACCCGATCGGCTCTATCCATGACTTTTTCCATATCACGTTCAACTTTTTCTCCCCATTGTGTTTCTTCCATCTGTAAATCGCAAGGCATACAAATACCGCCACGCTGTTTAATCGCTTCTACCAAAGGATTTACAACGCCAATCAGGGCTACTTTCTCGGATGCTTTTATTTGGGCTACCTCGGCGACCAGTGTATCTCGATATAAAGCTCTCTTAACCGGCGTCCCCCCAGGGAGATCGACCACCCGGGAACAAGCGGCGGAATGAGGGTGGGTTACTCCCAAATATACATCCATTGCCGCGATTTTCACAGGAAGCCTTACATCTTTTAATGCTGTAATCAATGGAATTCCAGATAATTCATCTGCAATCTCCATTTCAAGCTGTTCAGGTGTATGGCAGCAGGCGCCAAAATAGGATTCAATCCTCATCAGTACATAATAGTTACGATACTTTGTTTTTGCCCCGGGAAAACGTGTGGTCTGATATATGTACGATGCTCCGGTAATACTCATGTTTTCTGGGTGTATGCCCAATTCCCCATTAAGAATCTTTTCACATAAAATAGACACGGACAATTTATCCGAATAACCAGTCTGTCGCATACGATTTATTCTCCTTAAATAAAAGATTATTTTTACCGCCGGTAGGTTATTCGTTCAAAAGGAATTTCCCACATGGTTTGATTAAACCCGATATTGTCAAGGTAAGGTGGCGCTATGAAGGTGATAGATTCATAGGTAAGAGGTATGAATAATGCCTGCCGATGTATTTCCGACAGAACATACGTGTAATACTCCTGCCGCTTTGCCTCGTCAAATTCAACTACCGCGGCGTTTACATGCCTCATAATTTCATCAAAATGTTCAAGCCCCTTGGTCGCTCCCAGATACGTGTCTTCCGCGTTAAGGCCCAGTAAAGAATTATGGGGATCGTACGGTAGCCCTTGGCTATAGTCATAGAGCAATTCAAATTCCGGGGTAAACCGCAATACCCTCAGCACCTGCTCAACCCCTTCCACGTTGACTTTCATGCCGATTTTTTTGCATTGACTTTGAATATATTCACATACCGGCTTTTCACCGGCCTTTGTAACCGTGTAATTCAGGGTGATTTCCAGGAGTTTTCCGTTCTTGGAGCGATATTCCCCATTTTGAATCCACCCCGCATCATCAAGCAGTTGGTGCGCCTTTTCAATATTAGTCTGCCGTATCTCCAGCGGAATATCCGCGTAAGGAATATTCGAGGAGAAGTACGTATCCGCAGGTAAATCCATACCCCTGCTTATATCTTGGGCAATCTGCTTGCGGTCGAGGGCGTACCATATAGCCAGACGGACGGGAATATCCTTTAACGGTGAAGCGGCATTATTGGTGTTGACGATTAACATCTTGGTCGCCACTGGATCACTTCGTACAACTTGATAGTTATCCGATTTCATGATTTGGCCCATAGCGTCCGCATCAAACATATCCGCGCCCCAGTTGGTAAACAGCAGGTCAAGCTCCCCCTTCTCCAGAGCCAATAGGGTGGTAGCCCCGATGGGCAGCACCCTTCGGGTCAGTTTTTCAATTTCCGGTTTGCCTTTATAGTACTGGGGGTTCGCTACAAATACCGCATAATCATTGGGTATATGCTCTTGGAGTATCCAGGGCCCGGTTCCCGCGTGACCTGAAACACCATTCTTTGTTTCCCCGTCAATAAAACATTTGGGGGAAATAAAGCGGAAAGGCCTGGTCAAACCCAGCTCAATTAACGCGGGATAAAAAGGTTCGGTTAAAACCAGCTTAAAGGTATATTCGTCAAGGACCTCATAACTTTTTATTTTGTTGGGCAGTCCCAGCCAGGTATGCCAGTCGATATTGTTCATGATGGCATCAAAATTGAGTTTTACCGCCACCGCGTTAAAAGGCTCGCCGTCGTGAAAGGCAACCCCTTTTCTCAGATGGAAGACAAACTCCGTCCCATCAGGGGAAATTTCCCAGCTTTCCGCCATAGCTGGCGCAGGGCCTTCCGGTGTGTTGTCGATAAGGGGCTCAAAGACCATATCCTGGGCTATCATCTCTCCGGCATAGAGGTGAACATTGATATCCCCCAATTCCGTTGGCGCGGCATATACCAATTCTTTTTTTACCGGAGGATTTATACTCCCCTTACCCTCACTCTGCCGGACGCATCCAAAAACAAAAAGTCCAGAAAAAAGCAGGACAACTGTGTATATAAAAGATTTACGCATTTTAATCTCCTTTAGAATTTGTACACGAATGACAGGTACAGCGAATTATCAAACGTTGTATCCGAGCCGTCCGGCATCCTGATGTTGATCAAATCGCCGCACTCGACCGATATACTTTCGGTTGCGTTGTACTTAAACGAAGGGCGGAAGCCGATAAACTTGTCTTTTGTATTGTAGGTAACGCCCTCATAGTAGTATTCCCAGTAGTACATTTTCCCGCCGGTGCCGCCTATGCCGAAGTATACATCCATGCGCGGAACCAGTTTTTTGACCGCGTACGAACCGTACAGCATGAATCCCAGCGCGGGATCGTCTTTTCCGTCCGCGCTCTGAATCATAGTGTCAAAACCCACGGTAAGCAGATCATTGCTGTACGCCGTGGTAAGCGCGTACATTCCCGTTATGCTTTTGTCCGATATTCCGTTGATCAGAGTATCCAACGCCAATGTTACATTTTTTAATACCCTTATGTTTACACCTGTAACAAGCCTGTCGGGTTTTTCCTGATTGTCAAGATCGCTTTCGTCTTTGTTTTTGAACTTAAATCTGTACCCTAACGTATAATCAAAAACATCGGGCAGGCTGAAGGCTAGACTGGCGGTATACGCCCCATCCGAAGCGTCAAACTCGCCGTTTGACGCGCTTTTAATATTCAAGATTTTGTCGCCGCTTCGCGGTCCTATGTACGCTCCAAAACCTAATTTCAACATACTGAAAGGTTTAATTATCAGTAATCCGCCAAGCCCCTCGTCCGCGTCCGTGCCTATGCTGTCTCCCGCCGTCGCAAAAGTGGCATCGTCAACCATGCCGCCTTTAAGCGTAACCAGATCGCCGAACAGATTCGTATACCCGTAAAAATACCGCACAAATGGATAAAGCCCGTTAGTGCTGGCGGGCTGGGCTTCCATGCGGAACTTGATACCGCTGGTTTTTTCCGCATTGTCGAGCGCGGCGTTCAACCTGAACCACCCTCCTGCTGCTTCCATGTAGTTGTCAACCGCAAGCATTTTTGATCCATCGTCATCAAAATACCACCCGATACCAGAGGCTATTACTCCGTCAAATGAGAGTCCCCCCCCATTCTGCGCGAAGGACGTAACGCCGGACAATAGACCGATCAGAACCGCAGACAAAACTGTCTTTCTCATAAAACACTCCTTGCTAACACTGTTTTGCGAACAAAAAAGCCCGACCACTATCCTGCATAGCAACGTCTGCAAAATGAGTAACCGGGCTTCAACCCTTAAAATACGGACTTCCTGTCCGCATCGTGTTAGATAATATATATCAGGCTGCCGCAGCAACCGAACTTAAGCGAACTTCAACCTGTAAAAAGAGCTTTCAAGCCCTTGTGCCAACATCCCATTCCCTTAAGTACTTTCAGTATCGCAGAAACGTGAATTTTTGTCAAGAGGGCACGATGCCTCTTGTCAAGCTTCATCAAAAATGTAACCGGAAAGGCGCCGCAGAGGAATTCGTAAACGCGGTTCATCGCAGCGGAGTATTCTTTGCGGTACTGCTGCACCGTAGAGCGCGGGGCATTCCGGTGTGTTGTCGATGAGGGGATCAAAGACCATATCTTGGGCTATCATCTATCCGGCATAGAGGTGAACATTGATATCCCCCAATTCCGTTGTCGCGGCATATACCAATTCTTTTTTTACGAGGGTATTTTTATTTTCCACAATACCATTTGAGTTACCAACTCTACTGCAACCTGAAACTAAAACCACTGTAATAGAAACAAGAGTAACAATCAGATTCAATTCTTTCTTACGCATAAGAAATCTCCTTATATTTGTTTGATATTCTTAATACTGAGTAGATTTTATAACCATACTACCTACTCTCATTCACCATTAACTTTTTTATACAAAGCTATATCAAAGATGTTTTCTTCTTGTGATATATTATTTACTATTTTCCAATGCGAACTACCTATATCTTCTAAAGGATAATTAAAAAGAGATTTAAAGCCGTTTCCATACCGCATGGCTACAACAACATCCTTATTGGTTAATGGATACAGTTGCTTCAATATATCAAACTTTTCTTTTACCGTGGACGCAAAAATAATATGGGTTGCCTTCTTGGTAAACCCTAATTGATCGACAGTGCACCCTTTTATAACAATCCGGGCATTTTTATCTACTATCGTTACCACTGCCCTTGCCAAATCAATAGCCCGAGAATCAATATCTATACCAACTACTTCGGCATCTGTTTTTTTGGCAATTAATAAGGGCGTCATGGGAAATGCCCCTACGCCAATCATCAGTACTTTAGAATCACAGGTAATCTCGAAACTGCCGCATTCAGTTTCAATACATGCCTCTATATTTTTAAAATAGTCGGCAATCCTCTGTTTGTTCTTTTGCAATTCCATCGCCCTATATTTTTCCAGAGCCCATACACAAAATGCAGACTGTTCCCTCAATTGTTCCACAAGCATGCTGAGGACTCCATCATGCTGCTGTTCCATAAGATTCCATAATGCACCATTTCTTTTATTCAAGATAAAAGATGAAAATTCACCTATGACTTCTTCCATTTCATGGTACATAGTTTCATCCTGCTTATGAGCACTATTGAGCCATCTAAAGGCAGATAAAAAAGTATCCAACTTTTGCATCATCATATTTTGATCGTTCATGATATTACTCCTGTACCTTAAATAGTACAGATTGTTGGTTTCCACAACCTGAATATAATGAGCGATACGTAAAACTGCATATTTCCTCCAACACAATATATCCTCACCGTACAAGGAATCGTTCCTTTATATCATGAGGCACCGTTAGAGTTCATCTCTGACTATCAGTCTTCTTGCAAAGTATGAAAGATTGTTACAAACAGAACCTGCTATCCGTCATGGATAACGAGGATACAGTACACCCAG
>JAITJS010000015.1 GCA_031278815.1 Treponema sp. | reverse complement strand
TCCTTGGGGTCTTTGGCTTCGTAATAACCGCAGGAAAGACGGAAGCGGTCTTTTAAGGTTCCATCAGGATATACGGTGGTTCCCTGGGGGGTTCGATACTCCAGTTCTTCGATTAGTTTGAGGTTTTTGGCCTCTGCAAAATCATTTACCAGGTCTATGAAACAGCGGCGGATAGTAGTTTCGTTAATGCTGCCGCCGTAGTCTATGATATTTTGAAGTTTATTACGGTACTTATTGATACTAAGGTTCATTGTTGCCTATATTTATCCTTCTGTTAATTAACCGTAAACCATATTGCGGCAAAATCTGTTTATCATAAATAATGCCGCTGCGCTTACCAAGCCCTTTCATGTAACATATACCCGATGACCCCTTAGTGGGGGTAGCGGAGAAGCAGCGGGATTCGCTGCGAGGGGGAGCCACCCGCCGCCGGCGGTATAGAGCCGAAAAAGACCCCAGGCATGCCCTATGTGCTCCCCCTTCTTAATATTCAAAAGCATATCACCAGGGAAACCCTTTGTTAAGCCTCATCCCGGCTTGGTTTTTATTAAATTTCTACCTTTACGGTTATCAAGCTCCCTCTGGATTTGGCGGCAAAGTCGCCTTCGACTCTTATGAACGTACTATAATACCGGTTAGGAAGGTAACATAGGGGTTTGAGGACGGTCGTGGCAATCGTGTTGGTATGCGCTTCCTAAAAGAGACAGGATATAGTATTATGAATAGGGAGGGTCCATGAGTACGAGAGAACCGTTTCAGGTGATAGAAGGGATGCCTGAAAAGGCCTTTAACCGGATTATTGCCGGGATTACGCATCCTAGAACCGCGTTAAAGCCCTTTTATACCTCTGAACAGGCCATCATCTATAATGAAGATTACCGTGAAGTCCTGGCCCGTATTCCTGAGAATACCATTGATATGATA
Organism: Treponema sp.; assembly: GCA_031278815.1. Taxonomy (GTDB): domain Bacteria; phylum Spirochaetota; class Spirochaetia; order Treponematales; family Breznakiellaceae; genus JAIRLU01. The sequence continues at coordinate 20,195 of JAITJS010000015.1, read as the reverse complement.
TTTGCAGACCCTCCGTATAAGTTGTCAAATAACGGGTTTACCTGCCACAATGGTCGCATGGCGCCAGTGAATAAGGGCGCCTGGGATACCAGCAAGGGTGTGGCCGAGGATACGGCCTTTCATGAAGCCTGGATAGCCGCCTGCCGCCGAGTCTTAAAGCCTGAAGGAACCCTGTGGATAAGCGGTACCTATCATAGCATCTATCAGTGCGGCTATGTGCTCCAGAAGCAGCATTTTCACTTCCTCAATGATATTATCTGGTTTAAGCCCAATGGTTCCCCTAATCTCAGCTGTCGATTTTTTACCGCTTCCCATGAAACCCTGCTCTGGGTCCGCAAGGATAAAAAGGCGAAACATTACTTTAATTACCAGGCCATAAAAAACGGGGAATTTCCCGAGGATAAACTCAAAAACCAAGGGGTTCAAATGCGGTCGGTGTGGTCCATTCCCACGCCTGCCAAAGAAGAGAAGAAAACCGGTAAACATCCCACCCAAAAACCCTTAAGCCTCTTGACCCGAATCATCTTGGCCTCCACGAAACCCGGGGATATTATCCTTGACCCTTTCAATGGGAGTGGAACCACGGGCCTTGCCTGTAGAATGCTCGGTCAACGGTTCTATATAGGCGTCGAGATCGAGCGGGAATTCTGCGAATTAACAGAAAGGCGCTTGTGTTCTATCCTGCCTGGGGATGAAGGGGGCGAGGCCTATGCCACCCAATAATACCCAAGGGGCCTATGCCTGTAAGCAAGGCAAACTCCTGGAGGCCACCGTGGAATCAACCTTTAAAGCCAAGGGTTTTGACATTGTTATGTTTCGTGATTGGCAGCGGAAGCAAGCGGCTTATTCCGGTGATGTCCTTGTAAAGCATTGCCCCTATAAGAATATTTATAACCATGAGGGATATAGCGAATTTGTGTTACACGCCGCGACCTATCACCTGGGTGCAATCCGGATCGAGTGTAAATGGCAGCAGTCTTCAGGGAGCGTGGATGAGAAATTTCCCTGTCTGTATCTTAATTGTATTGAGGCTATGCCAGAAAAGCAGGTGGTGATTATTATGGATGGCAACGGCGCTCGAAGCGGCGCGGTGTCTTGGCTTAAGGATGCGGTGAAGTATAAAAAATACACCACCAGTGAAAACAAGGATAAGGAGATACGGGTATTTTCCCTCACGGAATTTATACAATGGGCAAACAGCACCTTCCGGTAATGATGAGATGAAAGAAAAAATTGATATACGCAGTGATACGGTAACCAAACCTACGGAGCAGATGCGCCGGGCTATGGCCGATGCAGTCGTGGGAGACGATGTTTACGGGGATGATCCCACCGTACAGGAACTGGAAGCCCTGGGAGCGGACCTTATGGGGAAAGAGGCTGCGGTTTTTGTGCCTTCCGGGACCTTTGGGAACCAATTAGCCCTCTTTACCTGGTGTCAGCGCGGGACCGAGGTGATCCTTGGGGAGGAATGCCATATCCTCCAGCATGAAGCAGGAGCCGCGTCGATCATTGCCGGGGTGCAAACCAGGCCCATTGCCGCTCCTACAGGAGTGCTCCCCCCTGAGCATATCCGAGAGCGGCTGCGGAAAGGGGATCTCCACGAACCTGCGACCTCGCTGATTTGCCTTGAAAACGCCCATTCCCTGGGCAGAGCCGTACCCTTAGCCGCTATGGAGGAGGTGCGGGCTTTGGCAGATACCTGGGGACTTCCGATTCACCTGGACGGCGCCCGGATTTTCAATGCTGGCCTTGCCCTTGGAGTGGAGGCAAAAGCCATTGCCGCGCGGGCGGATTCGGTGATGTTCTGCCTCTCTAAGGGGCTCTGCGCTCCGGTAGGTTCCCTCTTGGTAGGGCCTCAAGACTTTGTGGCACAAGCCCGAATGAAGCGGAAGATCTTAGGCGGCGCTCTGCGTCAGGCGGGCATCTTGGCTGCTGCGGGGATCATCGCCCTGAACGAGCAGACCAAAGCCCTCTCCCAAGATCATGAGCGGGCCAAGAAGCTGGCTCAGGGACTGGCGGCCATACCGGGGATACAGAGCAATCCCGAAGAAACCGATATCAATATGGTTTTTTTCTCCTTTCCTCCTGCCCAGGACCCTGCGAAAGCTGCCCGGATCCAGGCTCTTTTTGCCCAAGAAGGCATTCTTATCAACCCGCCTTCCCAGGGGGTATTCCGGTTTGTTACCCATTACTGGATAGGGGACCGGGAACTAGAGCGCATCCTGGAGGCTTCCCGAACTGCATTTCGAGGAGGAACAGCATGAGTTATAAAGAGCGTAGGGACAAACTCTACCAATGGATGGCCGAAGAACGGGTTGGCCTGGTGATGTTTGAGCATACTGAATCCCGGCAGGATCCGTCGATTCGCTGGATGACCGGTCATCCGGGAGACGCGCTGTTGTTCCTGGGACTTGATCGTCAGGGAAAAAGCCATTCCCTGTTGGTTCCTTGGGATATCAATATCGCCTTGATCTATGCCGAGGCAGATAGCCTCATCCCCTATACTGAATTTGAGCGACAGCCCCTGAAAGCCCTCCAGGGGGCCCTGGGCTATTTCAAGATCCCCTTTGGCAGCAAAGTGGAAATCCCTCCGGTTACGCCTTATCCCCTTTTCCTGCACTACGTGGAAGCCTTCATTGATTTTGAGGTCTTATGCCGGAATGGGGGGATCCACCGGGAAGTTGAGGTCTTCAGGGCGGTGAAAGATCCGGAGGAGATTAGGATTTACCGGATCCTATCGGTCATCACCAATGACCTCATGGATGAACTGGAACAGCAGATCCGTTCTGGGGAGCTGAGTACCGAAGGGGAAGTGGCCCTCTTTATTGAAACAGAATGCCGGAAGCGAGGTTGCGAGGGTATGGGTTTTAAGACCCTCGCCGCAGGTCCGCAACGGAGTTTCGGTATCCATCCGTTCCCGGCCTACACCGGGGGGGACTTTGCCACGCCGGGGCTCTCCATTCTGGATTTTGGGCTCAGGTATGCAGGGTATACCAGCGATGTTACCCTGACCTTTGTCCGCCCTCCCCTTTCACGGGTTCAAGAAAAGATGCTCACCCTCACCGAGCGGGCCTACCGCTTGGCCCTGGCTATGGTAGAGGAAGGGATAGCGGCTAAAACCATAGCTGCGGCAGTGGACGCTTTTTTCGGCAATGCCAAAAAAAGGATGCCCCATGCCTTGGGTCACGGCATTGGCCTTGAGGCCCATGAATCCCCGATCCTGCGTAACCGGGCGGACAATGATTGGATCCTGAAACCGGGTATGATCTTCACCCTGGAGCCAGGTCTGTATGACCCGGCCCACGGAGGCTGCCGCCTGGAAAACGACATCCTCCTCACCGAGGCGGGGGTAGAAGTGTTGACCAATGCGCGGATCATCCGGCTGTAACAGGTTAGGCGGGAAGTTCCGCTTTTTGCATGCTTTGGCGTCTTTGCGGTACCAGTCGCCAAAGACGAGGCCCGCCCCCAGAACGGCATAGGCGATGCCCTCAAGGAACATGGCCTTGGCAGACCGGTCCTTCATCGATCCTGAAATGTTGCGGAATTCCACCTTTGCCCGGATCAATACCCTGTCCAGTTCCACGGGGATTTTTTGGATTCAACCAGCGGGATGTTCCAGATTAAGGCAAGTATGTTCAGACATTCCATATAGTCTCTCGCACCGCGTTATAAAGCGAAACTATGTAAAACATCGTTAGCTCTACCCATAATATCCTCCCAATTAAATTGTGTACTCTTCCTGTATATCCCGCGCAAAGTGCATAAGTTTCAAAATCAGCGTTCTGAGCTTCGTAAAATCATCCGCGGCGCGGTTGCGCGGGTAACTCATTGGCACATCGAGTATTTCGGTGATTCTGCCAGGGCGCGGCGACATCACTGCTATTCGTTGGCTTATGTAAATCGCTTCATCAATGTCATGCGTTACCATCACCATTGTGTTGCCGCGTTCCCGCCATAAACGAATCAACTCGTCTTGCAGATTCATTCGTGTAAAACTGTCAAGCGCGCCGAGCGGTTCGTCAAGCAAAAGCACATCAGGCGAAACCGACAAGGCCCGGACAAGCGCGGCCCGTTGTCTCATGCCTCCTGATAGCTGGCGCGGATAAGTATCGGAAAACTCGGACAGACCAGCTAAGGCCAGCCAACTGTCAATCTCGCCTTTTTTCTCCGTATACCGCTTTGCGGATTTTAAGGCAAACTTCATGTTCTCCTTGACGGTAAGCCACGCGAAAAGTGTATGATCCTGGAAAACAAGCCCCCGTCTTGAGTCCGTGCCTCTGATTGGTTCACCGTCAAAGAGAACCTCGCCAATCGTAGGCATCTCAAGGCCGGCAATAAGGCGAAGCAGGGTAGATTTGCCGCAGCCGGAAGCACCGAGCAAAGTAACGAATTCCCCCGCGCCGACAGAGAGGTTTATCTTGTCGAGCGCGTGCAGAGTGCCATCGGTATCCTGACGTGCGAATATTTTTGAAAGGTTCTTTATTTCCACAGTCGCACTCATTACTTTACCTCCTGCCACCTGAGCGCCCGCTTCTTAACAAGCGTAAGGACAAGATTTACGGCGGTAAAGGTTAAGCAGATAATGATAACCGCGGCATACATTTTGGCAAATTCCGCCCAGCCTCTCTGCCAGTTGATATACCAGCCAAGACCGCTTTCCACTCCGAGCATTTCGGCAACCATAAGCGCGGTGCAGGCGATACTCATGCCCTGTGTCATCCCATTGAATATGCCCGGCATGGCGGCAGGAATTGCGACTTTGAACACAAGCCCCGTGTTTTTTACCCCAAAGGTTCTGGCGGCCTCAAAATTGCTCTTGTCCACATTCGACACCCCGTTAAACGCGGACATCGCGACGGGATACCACACGCCAAGTGCAATCATAAACACCGAGCCGCCGAATAGGGAGCTTGCGACGATAAGGATGATTGAAATCCAGGTGGTGGACGGAATAGGGCCGAGGAGTTTCATGAGCGGCATTACCCAGTATCGTACCTTCGGACTCCAACCCGCTCCGATACCAGTTGCAAGCCCGGTAAGCATCCCCGTAATGTATCCCGCAAAAAGCAGAACCAGCGAGTGGGCGATACAGTCAAGCAGGATTTTCCTGTCCTCTATTATTGCAAGGAGAACACGGTCAACCCAGGGGAAATAGGGCAGTGGTAGAACGCCTGTTTTTAGCGTGGCAATGTCATAGGCTCCAAGGATAAGAAATACCACACAGTACAGCGGCGCTTTGAAAAGCAGCTTCTCATAGGCCCGGACCGAGAAAAGGGAGGCAACAAAGTACGCAAGCAGGGCTATTCCGATTACGCCAATAAAAACCATGTACACGTTGCTTATTGGGTAGGCGAGTTCGTTTGCGGCATATTTGGGAAAGTTAGGCGCCAATTTGTATATCACCAGCAGCAACGCCGCGAATACAAACGGCAGCGCCGACAAACCCCGATCGAGGGTACGCCTGAGATTTGACTTCGGCGCATCCTCAAGTTTGCGTAGTTCCCGGACGGTAAGGTTCATAGGGTTACTCCTTTGGGATCAGCAATTAAGTTGTTCGAGATGACGCGCCGGATAAAGACGCTGAAACCCGGCCTTGTCATCTCTGGTTGTTTAGAAACCCGGTCGTACTTTAGGGACGCGGTTTTTAAACAACCTCTTGGAGTTATTCGATGTCAAGCGGCGCCCATATCTGTTTCTTGACTTTGGCAGGGTCGAGGGTGCTTGAAATCACGCCGAGTTTCTGATAATCCGTGACAGACAGGTCAAGGGTCGCTTCGGTAAGGCCGCTCGGCAACCCCCAGCGGAACAGCTTCATCAGGGATAGGGCATATTCTTTCGTGCCGCTGATATAGCTGTTATCAAGCAGAATCTGAGCAGCTTCATCCTTGTTGGCATTGTTTTCGCCAATCCAAAGCGCGGCCTTATAGATAGCGCGGCTGATCTTTTCGCTGGCCACCGGATTTTCATCCAGGAACGGACCGGCTATGCCCAGTACGCAGCAAGCCTCGTTCTGGAAATCCTCATCTTCGTGCAGTGAACGGATACGGCGGAGCGTACCGTCCTGCACCCATTTTTCCGCGAGCTGGTCAGCGAATACCGCTGCATCCGCATTACCGTTTTGGAGAACGAGTAAGGTTTGATCCGCGGGGAAGTCTTTCCAGGTGAAGTCTTCCGGCACAAAGCCGTCATGGGCGATAAAACGGTATCCAATATTGTGGTAGACCCCGCCAATGCCGCCATTGATTGCGATGGTTTGCCCTTTTTCAAACTTCGTAATGTCCGACTTGGCAAGGACAAACGCGGACGCGCATCCGGTGTGCAAGCCGACAGTGAAACGAAGGTCAATACCGTTGGTGATGGGTTTCAGCCATCCCGCAATCATGCCCGCCGCCGTGTCGATTTTTCCCCCCGCAAGCGCGTCACGGGTGTTGTCCTGGGTGCCTCCGGTTTTGGTCAGTTCGGTTTTCAAGCCTTCGGCTTCAAAGAACCCCTTGTGCTGTGCAATCGGGATAGCCGCCTGGCAAAGCCCGCCGTCGTAGGCGATATGGATAACGCGCTGTGACGCGGGTTCAGCTTTATATGCCGTTTCTTTGTCGGCGGCTGCGTCTGTTCGCGCCGGGGATGCAGGGCCGGTTTTTCTGTTGTTGCCGCAAGCCGCGATCGAAAGCGCGAGAGTCGCGGTGAGGATAAAAGCAGGTAAAGACTTCATGATAATTCTCCTTAACTATTGGTTAGTTTTTGATATACTTGAAGGCATCACCTTCAAAGTAGCTTTGTTTGTACGGCAGCCGAATGTGCCGTGAGAGCCTGTCTCGGTACGATGTGTTCTTGAACTCAAACACAATGCGCCGCAGAATCTGGTAAAGCCCTGAGTACGCGAAGAACGAACTGTCCGCGTTAAACAGTTGCACCGAAGGAACGCCGAGCTTGGCGATGTAGCCTTGGGTACCGTTGTGAGAGATGACAAGGTCAGGTTTCAGCGTCTTTATCTGGTGCGTCATCTCGAATAACTGATTACTGACCGCTACCGGTATTTCCGAAAGGGTATTGGCTACATCTTCAAAGATTGGCTCTGCACCTTCATCGTAGTGATAGGCCCGGATACCCAGCACCTTAAAGCCGAGTTCGGAGAGCGTGGTGGCTTCCGCTCCGACGCGGACGACACCGCCGCAAATCAGGACGCTTTTACCCTTTACCTGTTCGACAAACGGTTCAATTGCCTTTCGCGCCAAATCTTCCTCATAATCCGCAAGCGCCACCGCTTCCTTCTCCAGTCCGAAGTGTTCCGCAATCTGAATCAGCCACTTTCTGGTGTGCCTGAACCCTATGGGCATTCCCGCAATCACATAGGGGACTTGGAACTTTTCTTCGAGGTATTTCAGCATGTAGTCATCATGCACATTGCACATACTGACGTTAAGCGCGGCTTCGGTTACCATTCGCAGTTCGTCACGGGACGAGTATTCCGCAAAGAACCGGACTTTCAGTCCCAAGGCTGAAAGAAGTCTTGCAACCTCTCGCTCGTCAGCCGGGCCAATACTCGTGGCGTTCCACACATTCACGGTGCGGCTCTTTTGGAACTGATGCTTTTTATCCGCAAGTTCTGCTTGCGGGTCACCGGGAGTGAGCGGTCTGAAATCAACCCATGGTTTTGGGGAAAGATTTAGCCCGCGCAGAATACCGTGATAAAATGTGTCATACGCGCTTGCCACAACGCGGCTCCTGAACCCCGGACAGTGAAGGCTCACTACATCTGCCAAAATCCGCGAACGCGCTTGCCTGACCACCTCTTCTACATCGTCACCGATGATGCTCGGCGCGCAAGTTACGACCGCAAATATAATCTCGGGACGGAATTCGCGGTCGGCATAGTCGATTGTTTCGCGCAGTTTTCGCTCGCCGCCGCCGATAATATCAGCTTCTGTAAGATTTGTCGAAAGCCACGGGAGGGCATTCGGCGGTTTCCCCCGCTGCCCTTTCCCCTTCGCCGACTGCACCGAAAACGAGTGCAGGAGCGCACCGCAACCTCCGGGCGCGTGCATGATGATGACTGAATTCTCAACGGTGGTCGCCATCATCAGGCTGAGCGCCATCTGACAAGCGTTCGCCTGCCAAAATCCGCGCCCTTTCTGGAGCAGGCAGCCTTCGCGCCCGCAGTTCACCAAATCACAGGCGTTACCTGCGTAACTGTCTCCCATTTTCAGTCTTGCGTCGCGTACCGGCGGTACGCTTTGTTCGTAATATCCCATGAGAGTCCTCTTATGATTTTACGGACATCAATTGCCCGATTAAATCCTCGAACAGATGCAGTCCGCCGCGATAACCCGCGTAGCCTCTGTCGGTTATCAGTCTGTCGTAAGCGGGAAAGCTGACTGACAGATGCCGTGCGCCCCTTGCGTTTGCCGTCCGCTTTTCCAGCGTGCTTCCGATGATATAAAGCGGCGACAAGTCGTCAAAGTACCGTTGCGCCCTGTTTCGCGGGTGTTCCCTGTTGATTGCCCTTGCGATTTCCTGTACCCCTGTTGCGAATTTGATCGGAATATCGCGTTGCAGAGCCGCTTGCTGCGCTTTTGTCAGTTTGTCGGTCACGAAGCTGTCCGCAAGCACCCAACCGAGTTCGTTTGTAATGTAACGGGTGATCGGCACGACATATGTCGAGTTTGTGACAGTGATTGCGTAAAACTTCAGGTCCTGGTCGCAGAAGGCGTCCGCCGTCCGCTCGAAGTAGCCGTAAAACTCCCTGTTGCCTTTTTCGATTACGGCATCACCGTTAAGCCCGAATCTTTCCGCCGCTTCGATTAGGAATTGGTCGGTCGCTTCGGGGCCTATCGGCAAATCAGTCACCCAGAAGGGCGTTCCATGCCGATCCTTAAACTTCTCGGCAAGATCCCTGCCCCAGACTCGTGACAGCACGATGTTAAGCGCGGCGCTTGGCGCGGAAGTCAGGTTCTCAAAGGTCTGGTTCGGCGTAAAAAACGTGTTTACTTCAAGCCCAATGCCTGTTAGCAGCCGTTCTATTTCCTCAAGGTCGCCGCGAAAGAAAGGGTCGTATCCCGGCACAAGCCCGAATATGTTTACAAGTTTTGGGTTCTTTTCAGCGGACTTCGGCAGGTATTTATTAAATATCCCGTCGAGTACGATGTCATAACCGTGGTAACTATCCCCTTTGAAGCTCGGTGTACTTACGGCAAGAACCGGGTGTCCCTCATGACGAAACTCGCTGACCACACCCGCTGTGTCATCACCTATCATCTCGGTCATACACCCTGTGGCTGCAACATACAGCTTACCGTCTATGAGTTCAAGCGTGTTTTTTATCTGTTCACGGAGACGGTCAGCACCGCCGAACACAATTTCCGTTTCGGTAACTCCCGTGCTTGGCGCGGCTCCACCGCTGCAGTAGCCACTGCCGAGATAACCGCCGCCAAACGCGATGGAATTGGCAAGGTTGCCGCCGCAACCAAGGCTCGTATGCACGATGGGTATCACGTCCGGCAGATTGCCTATGACGGATAACGCTCCTGCAAGTGCACAGGCGGTTCTCGGACGTTCCAAAAAATCTGACATTATTCGTCCCCCTTTCAATATTGATACAGGACTGTTGACAAATACCGTTCACCCGTATCCGGCATGATTGCAACAATTATTTTACCTTCGTTTTCGGTTCGGCGCGCTATGGCAGTCGCCGCGAACGCTGCAGCCCCTGAAGAAATGCCTACAAGCAAGCCTTCCGTCCTGCCGAGTTCCCGGGACATTTCAATCGCCTCGTCAGAGCGCACGGTGAACACCTCGTCTACTACACTCTCATCATAGACGAGAGGTACAAAGCCCGCGCCAATACCTTGAATTTTGTGTGCCCCCGGCTGACCGCCGGACAAGATAGGGGACTCGAAGGGCTCGACCGCGATAATCCGGATATTCGGATTCTTTTCCTTCAGGTTCTTGCCAACGCCGGTGATCGTACCGCCTGTGCCGACACCCGCAATAAATATGTTGACTTTGCCGTCTGTGTCATTCCAGATTTCCTCGGCGGTAGTTTTGTGATGGACAGCGGGGTTAGCAGGGTTTTCAAACTGCTGAAGGATAACGCTTTCCGGTATCTGAGCGTTCAATTCTTCGGCGCGGCGTACCGCGCCTTTCATCCCATCAGAACCCGGCGTCAGCACCACATCCGCGCCAAGCGCCTTAACAAGGCTGCGGCGTTCCACGCTCATGGTTTCCGGCATTGTCAGAATGACTTTGTAGCCGCGAGCGGCTGCGACAAAAGCGATGCCTATCCCTGTGTTGCCGCTTGTCGGCTCAATGATTGTCGCGCCCTTTTTTAATTTCCCCCTTTCCTCGGCATCTATCACCATTGCATAGGCGATTCTGTCCTTAACGCTGCCCAGTGGATTGAAATATTCCAACTTCAACAGTACATTCGACGAATCTGCGTTTTTTGCCGCGAGGTAATTCGCGGGACGCAGAAGCGGTGTGTTGCCGATAAGATCAGGTAAGCTGTTCGCGTAGTTCACCATGCTCCTCCTTATCCGTGCGAGAACGTTTCAAGTTCACGGTTTTGATATAACGCTTTTGTTAAATCACTTCTGCCCGGTATTCCACAGGCATCGGCGCGGCAGTGTTTGCAGTGGCGGAACTGTTCAATATATTGTCCCGCTTCCTGCCTCGCCCGTTCTATCTGTTCGCAAGCCGGAGGCGGTACGTCCTTAAATTCGTTCTGCGGTATGAGTGGAATGATGTTATGCCTTGTCGCGCCCGCTTCCTTTACGGCTTTGGCAATTTCGGCAATGTGTCCGTCGTTGACGTCCGGAATCAGCACCGTATTCACTTTTACGGCCATACCTATCCCGGAACACTCATGAATGCCTTGTAGCTGCGCCGATATTAAGTCCTTTCCGTCTTTGACCCAAGACACCGCCTTTTCCAGTACTGCAGGGCTGACCGCGTTAACGGTGATTGTTATAGTCCGAACACCGACATCCCACAAGTCAGGCGCTTTTCCGGGAAGTTCAAGTCCGTTGGTAGAAAGGCATTTAATCAGGTCAGGGTATGCGGCGTGGACATTCCTGAATGTTTCTATGGCATGTTCGCTTGCGAGGGTATCGCCGGGGCCCGCTATTCCTACAACCGAGATCTCAGGACACAATTCCAAAGCCTTCCTGACGGTTTCATTCGCTTCTTCAGGCCGCAAAATGCCCGCCGCCACACCGGGGCGGTTCTCGTCCGTATTCCTCGCCCGTGTGCAGAAGCGGCACTGAATGTTACACAACGGACTTACGGGTAAATGAAGCCTGCCCTTTGTGTTGTGCGCCTTTGCGGAAAAGCACGGATGGTCGTCAATCACTTTCCGTCGTTTATGCCCTCCGAAAAGCGGACGTTTCAAGTACCTTATGTACTCTACAATCAGATCCTCGATAAATCCCGGCTTTTCCAGGACCTGAACGCCGTTCAGTTGTAATCGCTGCTTGGCGTAATTGCCTGCTCTTACGGCAAACAGCACTTTGCAATCAGAGATGAGAAAAATGCTCTTTTCAAACTTCCCTTCATCATGCTCACCGCGATTGCACAGCGCATCCTTTTCTCTGACCTCGACAAAATTATACTCGTATGTTTCCTCATTGAGGTCCGCTATCACAAACTTTCGGGAATGTCCAAAGTGTTGTGAGACGAACACTCTATCGTTTGAAGCGAAAGCCAATCTCATTGAATCCCTCTCGTTAAATGCCAGCTTGTTCACCGCCGACGACAACGCCGGTTTCCAGTTTGAGCAGCTTATCACTCCATCCGGCAGCCCACTGGCGCAGTTCGTCAAGTTCAAGGGGAGAAGGCGTTTTGCTCTCCTCATGCGCGGCGATACGCTCCGCAAGCTCTGTGTAGACTTTTGCCTGTTCGCTGTCAGGAGCGGATTCAATGGTCGTTTTGCCTTTAAGTTCCGATTGGGTGACTGTAATTGAACGCGGAACATACTGCATTATCTGTGTCTTGGTCCGATCCGCGAAGTCGTTCACAATCTCACGGGAATAACCCTGATTGATGGAATTGGCGATAATGCCTCCAAGCAATGCGCCACCGTTATTGCTGTACTTCTTGATTCCCTTGAAGAGATTGTTGCTGGCGTATATCGACATAAAGTCGCCACTTGATACCGTGAAAACATGCTGCGCGATACCCTCACGAATCGGCATGGCGAATCCACCGCACACTACGTCTCCGAGGACATCGTAAATCACGAAGTCGAGTTCTAACTCATCGAATATTTTCTGCTGTTTGAACAGTTCCACGGCTGTAATAATGCCACGTCCTGCGCAACCCACGCCTGGAGCGGGACCGCCCGCCTCCACGCAGTAAATACCGTTAAAACCCTCAAAGATAACATCATGCGCGTTCACCGAGCCCTTTTCACGGAGGGTGTCAAGCACGGTCGGTATGTATGTGCCGCCGCGCAGGGTGTTTGTGCTGTCGGACTTAGGGTCACAACCGAACTGCATAACCCTGTAACCGGCTTTGGATAGTGCGGCTGACAGATTACTTGTCGTAGTGGACTTGCCAATGCCACCCTTGCCGTAGATTGCGATTTGTTTTATTTTATTGGCCATGTAAACACCTCCTTTTGAAATATCTCAAGATATTTCCTAGTATTTTAATGGGAATGCTATATTTATTTTAGCAACGTGTCAAGAGGGCAAAAAAGGAATCTTGCGAAATTTTTAGAAAAATTTGCTACTTTACGTATCTTACTGGTGAGTCGCAAATCCTCAAAATACCCTATATATGGTGTCGAATTTACGACTCGTAAGTTATCTTAGTGTTGGAACAGGGCGCGGAAATCCGGTACGTTGCTCCCTGGAAAACATGGGTCGTCTGGGACGATACTCACTGGCAGGATTAAGCGGTAGGGGTCAAGCTGCGAACCCTCTAGGGTTTGCAACTCCTAGGCCGGCTGGCTACGCCTTGGGGGTAGCCGGAACCATAGGGGGATTAGCCTTGTAGTTCTAGCCTCTCTGAGAATGAAGAGGCCTTCGGCTAAAGGCTTCCGGTAATATTGATTCCAAAGAGGATATTTTTTCGATAAAGCCCTTGCATTTATTTCATATAAAACATATATTAGTTATATTTAATAATCTTATATGATTTATAGGATTTATGCGGAGCCCAATGGATACGGCGTTTATAGCAAAATTTACTCCCCTGTATATTGAGGCCATGGGGCTGGTCCTCAAACTCTGTTTCTTTGGAGTGCTTTTCTCCCTGGTAATCGGCCTTTCCTGCGCCTTGGTCCGGTATTACCGTATTCCTGTGCTCAAGGAGCTTGCCTCGGTGTATATCGAACTTTCCCGGAATACCCCCTTGGTGATCCAGCTTTTCTTCCTCTACTTTGGGCTGCCTCGGGTGGGACTTACCTTGGATTCCTTTACCTGTGCGGTAAGCGGCCTGTCCTTCCTGGGGGGCAGTTATATGGCCGAGGCCTTCCGAGGGGGCCTTGAGGCGATTGGCCAGGGACAGATAGAATCGGGCCTCTCCATCGGACTTTCCCAGTCTCAGCTTGTCCGGTACGTGGTGTTACCCCAGGCTTTGGCAGTGGCGGCCCCTACCTTAGGCGCGAATGTGATCTTTCTCCTCAAGGAAACCAGTGTGGTCAGCATCGTTGCTCTGGCGGATTTGATGTCCCTGGCCAAAGACCTGATCGGCCTGTACTACAAAACCAACGAGGCCCTGCTGATGCTGGTGGCGGGGTATCTGGTTCTGCTCCTTCCCCTTTCGGGCTTATTCCGGTTCGCGGAAAAGAGGCTGCGCTATGCAGGATTTGGGAATTAGGGTGTTAATCGAGGGGGTTAACCTCCAGCGGCTTCTCCTGGGTCTGTGGGTTACCGCCCGGATCGCCGGTATCTCCGTGGCCTTTTCCACGGTTTTGGGTATCTTCTTTGGAATTCTTATGACCCGCCGGAATCAGGCGTTGCGATTTCTGTGCCGTTTTTATTTGGAGGCTATGCGGATTATTCCTGTTTTGGTGTGGCTCTTTATTTTTTACTTCGGCCTTGCCCGGAACTTCCATATCAATTTAAGCGGGGAAGCCGCGTCCATCCTGGTGTTTACCCTCTGGGGAACCGCAGAGATGGGGGATATGGTTCGAGGCGCGGTTACCAGCATTCACCGGCATCAGTACGAAAGCGGCCATGCCCTGGGACTTTCAGAGGCCCAGTTGTACCGGTATGTCATCATCCCCCAGACAGTACGCCGTTTGGTGCCCGGGGCGATTAACCTCACCACCAGGATGATAAAAACCACCTCCCTGGTGGTGCTCATCGGTATCGTGGAGATGCTCAAGGTGGGGCAGCAGATTATTGAATCCAATTTTTTGAAAAGTCCTACTGCGGCTTTCTGGGTCTACGGCCTGATATTTTTTTTCTATTTTTTCCTTTGTATGCCCGTGTCCCGTTTATCAAAACATTTGGAACGGCGGTGGCAAAGTTGATGCGGCGAATAGGACGGACAGGATAATCATGGATGCGGTAAAAGCGCGCGCGGTTCGGGCCCTAAGCTGCCCGGTACAGGTTCCCCTGCTGGAGGTGGTGCATCTGCACAAGGACTATGAGGGCATTCCTGCGCTCAAGGATATTTCCCTACGGATCCACAAACAGGAAGTGGTGGTCATCCTCGGTCCTTCGGGCTGCGGAAAGAGTACCCTCCTGCGCTGCATGAATGGACTGGAACCGGTTCAATCCGGCCAGATCCTGCTGGACGGCGCGGTGATCAACACGGAAAAAACCGATTGGCGGCTTATCCGGCAGAAGATCGGCATGGTGTTTCAGAGCTATGAACTGTTTCCCCATATAACGGTCCTGGATAACATTTTATTGGGGCCGCTTAAGGTACAAAAGCGGGAACGGAAAGAGGCCGAAGACGCGGCCCGGGCTTTGCTTGAACGGGTTGGTCTGTATGAGAAGCGCCGGGCCTTCCCCCGGCAGCTTTCAGGGGGACAAAAACAGCGGGTGGCCATCATCCGCGCCTTGGTGATGGAGCCGGAAATCATGCTCTTTGACGAGATCACCGCGGCATTGGACCCGGAGATGGTGCGAGAGGTCCTGGATGTTATGCTGGGATTGGCCAAGAGCGGGATGACCATGGTCATCGTAACCCATGAAATGCAGTTCGCAAAAGCTGCCGCAGACCGGATCCTGTTTATGGATTCCGGAGCAATTCTTGAGGATAGTCCCCCTGAGGATTTCTTCGCCAAACCTAAAACGGAACGGGGCTGCCGGTTTTTGAATATATTTCAATTTTAATTTTTATGGAGGGCAGAATGAAAAAACTCATGCTCGGTGTTTTGGTTTTAATGGCGGCGGCCTCCGCTTTCGGGGGCGGGAAAAAAGAAGCGGTCAATTCGGTGGAAAAGATCAAGCAGGCCGGAAAGGTACGGATTGGTGTTTTTGCGGACAAGCATCCCTTTGGTTATGTAGATGCCCAAGGTACATTTCAGGGCTATGATGTGTACTTCGCCCACCGCATCGCCAAAGATCTTTTAGGCGATGAGAAGGCCATAGACTTTATACCCGTAGAGCCTGCAAGCCGGGTGGAGCATCTTGAGTCGGATAAGGTGGATATTATCCTGGCCAACTTTACCGTAACCCCCCAGCGCGCGGAGGTAGTGGACTTTGCCCTGCCCTATATGAAGGTCGCTCTGGGGATCGTCTCGCCGGACTCGGATCCTATTACGGATATTTCCCAATTAATAGGAAAAAAACTCATCGTTATCAAGGGTACCACTGCGGAAACGTATTTTACGGAAAACTATCCCCAGATTGAACTGGTCAAATTCGATCAAATTTCTGAAGCCTTTAACGCATTGAAGGACGGCCGGGGCGCTGCCTTGTCCCAGGACAATACCCTGCTCTTCGCCTGGGCGATTCAGAACCCCGGGTTTTCCACCCGCATCGGTTCCATCGGTAGCCTCGATACCATTGCTCCGGCAGTGCGGAAAGGCAACCAGGCCCTGCTGGATTGGCTTAACCAGGAAATCAGTTCCGGCCTGGGTCCTACCTTTTTCCACGACAATTACCAGGCCACCTTGCTTCCTGTTTATGGCGACAGGGTGGATCCTGAATCGGTGGTGGTTGAACGAGGTGTGGTGCAATAGGCCAGAAGGTGTCGGATGATTCGGGTAAATAGTTTTATTCTGCGGAATGAAGGGCAAAGAAGTTATTTGTGTTGACAGGGCGCTGTTTTTTTCAGGCGGGAACCGGCCCCGCCATAGTATCCCTTATTGCATATTTATTTAAGGAGAATAAAGCATGAAAAAGCGTTTTTTAGTAGTGTGGCTCGTAGCAGCGGTGATAAGCGGTTTGAGCGCCCGTGCTCAAAAAGAACCAGTTGGCCCCTCCGAAGCTCCGGTCCCAGCAGAGCAAAAGGAACTGCGCATAAGCAAGCAATACGGCATAAATTATTTGCCCTTGATCGTGCTGGAAGGGCATAAACTGATAGAGAAGAACGCCCAAGCGTCTGGCCTTGGAGAGGTAAAGGTTGAGTGGCTTACCTTTGGAGGGGGATCCACTGCAAATGACGCATTGCTTTCCGGTAATGTGGATTTAATATCCGGCGGCGTTGCGCCCGCGCTTATCCTATGGGATAAAACCAAAGGGGCCGCCAAATTACTGGCTGCTTTGGATCGATCCCCCTTGATACTCAACAGCACCAATCCAGAGGTTAAGAGCATCCGGGACTTCTCGGAAAAAGATAAGATCGCGGTACCCTCAGTGAAGGTCTCTATTCAGGCCTTGACCCTCCAGATCGCGGCGGCTAAAGCATTCGGCCAAGAACAGTACGACCGGATTGACCCCTGGACCGTAGCCTTGCCCCACCCGGATGCGCTGGTGGCGCTCACCTCAGGGAAGTCGGAGATTACCGCGCATTTTACCAACGAGCCTTTCGCCAGCATAGAGCAGCAGGATCCCCGGGTACATCAGGTTTTCAGGTCCTACGATGTTTTGGGCGGCCCCCATACGGCAAATCTGGTTACCACATCGGAGCGGTTCTACAATAATAATCCGCGGCTTGTTTCGGTCATTATCAAGTCCTTGAATGAGGCCGACGCCTGGATAAACGCCAACAAACATGAGGCGGCGCTGCTGTACCTTTCGGTAACCAATTCCAAAGAACCGGTGGAACTGATAGAAAAGATCCTCAATAATCCCGATATAACCTATACCACAAAACCGCTTAACATTAATTATTACAGCGACTTCCTGTATAGCGTCGGTACCATTTCGAGCAAACCGGAAAAGCAGGAAGACTTGTTCTTCCCGAAGGTTTTTGAGTAGCCGTGGCGGACCGCCTGAACTCCGCAGGCTTTGGAGCTTCCGCTTCAAAGCCTGCGGTTTCCTTTCTGGAGGTGCGGAATTTAACGCTCCAGTATAAGACCACCCAGTATCTGGTAACTGCAACAGAGGATGTGAGCTTTCAGGTAGCGGAATCGGACCGGCTGATTCTCCTGGGGCCTTCTGGCTGCGGGAAGTCCACCATGCTCAAGGCCATTGGAGGCTTCCTCAAGCCGGTGAAGGGCTGGATCTCCCTAAAGGGAGAACCGGTGAAAAAACCCGGAACGGACCGGGCCATGGTCTTTCAGGAATTTGACCAGCTCTTGCCCTGGAAAACCGCGTTGGAAAATATCGTTTTTGCCATTCAGGAAACCCGGAAACGCGGGCGCAAGGAAGCGCTGGAAGAAGCCCACTGGCTTTTGCACCAAGTGAACCTGGATACCTTCGAACATTCCTATCCTCACGCGCTTTCCGGGGGTATGAAACAGCGGGTGGCCATTGCCCGGTGTCTGGCCCTGCAATCTAAGATCATCCTCATGGACGAGCCCTTTGCATCCCTGGACGCCCTTACCCGGCAGAAGATGCAGGAAGATCTGCTTGAGTTGTGGAGGGAAACCCGTTTCACCTTGGTGTTTGTAACCCATTCCATAGATGAGGCCCTTACCCTGGGTACTCGGATTGTGTTGCTTTCCCCTCATCCAGGGAAAGTAGTTGCGGAGATTCCCGTGGATTGGTCAAAGATCAATGCCCAAAACCATCCTGAATACGCAGGATTGAAAGAGCGCATTACCCAGATACTCTTTAAGGATCAGGTGGACTATGTTATCTAAAGAAAGTAAGCCCCTTGCGGTTTTAAAAGAGGAATATAAAGAAACAGAGAGCCCACCGCAAGACCTTAAAATCAAACTTTCGGTGTACGAAAAACTGTATGCTATCGCTGCCCTCAGAAAAAGTGTTTTGTTCGTGCTCATTGTTTTGTTATGGCAGGTCTACGCCCTGGGTCTTGATAACCCGCTGATGGTTCCTTCTTTTTCGGATACGGTGAAAGGCCTTCTCCGGGTAATCATGAGCGGCGAACTGGTGCTCCGCACCCTGACCTCTCTGCGGGTCATCCTGTTCGCATACCTGGGCGGCGTTCTTGTGGCTGGGGTATTAACGGTTTTTGCCATTACCACCCGGATAGGAACGGATTTACTGGAACTTCTTACCGCCATGTTTAACCCCTTGCCGGCTATTGCGCTTTTACCCCTGGCTCTGTTATGGTTCGGCCTTGGGTATCCGAGCATCATGTTTGTGATTATCCATGCGGTGGCGTGGCCTGTTTCTCTTAACATCTACGCGGGTTTTATGGGGGTAAGCAGCACGCTGCGTATGGTGGGGAAGAACTATGAGCTTAGGGGATTTTCTTTTGTGTTTAAGATCCTCATTCCCGCGGCTTTTCCCCATATTCTGACGGGGTTAAAAGTGGGCTGGGCCTTTTCTTGGCGAACCCTTATTGCCGCGGAGCTGGTTTTCGGCGTAAGTTCCGGCAGCGGAGGACTGGGCTGGTTTATCTATGAAAACAAAAATCAGCTCAATACCAACCTTGTATTCGCAGGGCTTTTAACGGTGATTATTATCGGCGTGCTGGTGGAGGGGGTTTTTAGAGTCATTGAGGAACGGACCGTGGTGAAATGGGGGATGCACTTTTAATCCCATGAGAACCGTGAGTATGCTGGTTTTAACGGTCCTGCTGTAATGAGCTTGCGGTTTGACGAGGTTTTGCCAGATGCGAATAAGGGCTTTACGGCGGCTATATATACCGAAGCATCATCAGGGGAAACGCAGGGACTGCACGGATTGCCCGTTACGGCAGCGATGCATAGAGCCATCAAGGAGGGAAGCGTCCCAAACGGACGCGGTATCCAGTGGGGGAGCGTATCGGGGGTGATCAGCTGAGGGACAAGATAGGCGAAGGGAAGTATCGTGTTTTGTAGGGAAGGGGAGGCAGCTAAGAGGGCCGTGTTTTTCTGATATGAGTTATTGCACGGGGATGGCTAGATGTTCGCTGAAAACGAAGATACCAGTAACCATCCAATGGTTCCTATATGGTATAGTACTCAATAGCTGGACTGGTGATTCTACCCAGGATGCATGTCCCGGGGATTGTTCCTTACCCTTTCCCTCAATGAACAACTCATACCAGGTTCCTTCAAACCTACTTTGAACTACCTCATCGACCAACTGGACTTGAGCCTCTTCAACGCAGCATTCCGCAACGACCAGTGGGGATCCCCCCTCCCCCCGATGTCATGCTCAATATAAGCTTTTATTGTTATTCCCGGGGAATTATCACCAGTTGGCCTATAGAATACGCCTGCAAAACCAATAGCATCGTGAAACCCCTTGCCCGGGACATGGAGCCGGACCACAACTCCATGTCCCACTTCAGTTCAAGCCAGACGGAAGCGGTGAAGGACCTTTTTTTACAGGTCTTGCTCAAATGCTACGCCTTGGGATTAATCGGGGGGAGTTGTTTGCCATAGGGCTGCAAGCTGCCGTCCAATGCGTCCAAAGAGTGGTCGGGAACCCTTGAGGAGTTGAGGAAGCAGCAACAGGACCTTGAAGGGGCTGCTGGAGAAACTCATAGCGCGGGAAGATGAGGGAAAAGATAGACGGGGCGAAATACCGGGTATGGTACGGGAGGAGGATGCAGATAATAGAGCCATGTTTTTCAGCTATAAGCTACTACAAGGGGATGGGCGGAAGGATGGGCACTGTGGGTGTAACCTGGCACGAAAAATAGGAATTTTTTGCATGAAAAATAGGAATTCCTAAATCAAAATTTGCATGAAAAATAGGAATTTATATGCTAAATCATAAAAAAAGGTAATACCAATA
>JAITJS010000011.1 GCA_031278815.1 Treponema sp. | reverse complement strand
AATTTCTGCACCTGAACGGATCTCTTTGAAGATATCTTCTAGCTCTTTGATGAGTTTATACCCCTCGGCTATGTTATCCGCTCCTTCTTCGCTGGCAATGATCAAGGAGGAGGAGGAGTTCTGGATCTCTTCCACCTGTTCTTTAATCTGTTTGGTAAGATTGGCAATATCATCGGCCAAACGATTCACCTCCCCTGCCACCACGGAGAAACGTTTTCCCGTTTCCCCGGCGCTTACCGCTTCAAGAGCTGCATTAAAGGCAATGACCTTGGTTTGATCCGTAATGGTATTAATGATCCGGACGATATCCCGAATCTTGGCGATCTTATTCCCCAAAAGCACAATCCCGTTCATTACCCCGTCGTTTTTTTCTTTAATATCCCCCATCTTTCTGATATTGTTCTTGAGTACCGAGAATCCGGTAATCACATCGTCTTCCATTTTGGCCGCAATGGTGGCCACGCTTCCGGTCTTATCTGCAATATCCGTGGCAATCTTGGCGTTTTCATCAATGGTACTGGCGATTTCTTCCACGCTTGCGGCCTGACTATTGGCGGTAACACATATTTCCTTGGAGGACAGGGATATCTCATTGGTTGAATTGCGGATGGTTTTCGCGATCTCCCTGGTCTGCATAACCGTTTGCAGGACCGATTCAGTGAATTCGGCTTTACGTTCCCCCTCTGCCGCCCGCTGCAAGAGGCGATGATACTGCTTTGAGATACAGAAACTGATAAACCCGGCGAACAAGAGCAACAGTGCCCCTAGTCCAACCCCTCTATAGCTGATTTCCCTACTATACCGAAAGGCATTCAGGATAGCTGCGGTACCGATATACCAGAGCATGGCCATAATACCCGAAAATATCCCGCAGACACTATGGTGCCGCAAGATACCGAGCATAATAAAGATACAATAAAAGGCCAGATGCAAGGTTAACAGGGTCAGAGGCGATACCATCTGCTGGGGTAATCCGCTTATCGCCATACATGATAGAAGCCCTAAATCTAAAAAGGTCGTACCGTATTTCACCCAAGGCCGCAAGAGGGGCTGCTTATGAATATAGAAAAACAAGGCCAGGCTGTAGATGAAAAAAACACCGAGTCCGGTATATGCGCTGATGCCCAAGGTGTTGGAGCTGCTGCGATAGGACCCCACCGCGATGATCCCCATACCTATGCCATACATAATCCCCAGGAATATACGAAAATAGGTGATTACTAATTCACCGGTATGTTCTTCTTGCCGGATGCAGTCCGTTGTTCGTATCATAATGCTTCCCTTTATTAGGTACGGTATTTCTCAATAGCCTTCTGTAATCCCGTAGATATGACGTTTAAAGAATCCACGACTTTCGCGGTTGAAGTGGTGGATACCACAAGCTGCTGGACCCCCGCGGATATTTCCTTAAGGGCCTCGAATATCTGAGCGGAGGCGTATTCCTGCTGTTTACTCAAATTGGAAATTTGCTGGGATCGGGTCGCCACATTCTGGGCGGTTTCAACTATCGTTTCAAACACCTCTTTTTGGGCGCTCATGTGCTCATACCCCTGTTCGATCTTTTGTGAACCGCTAAAGGCTTCAGTTATTAAGCTCTTGGACGCGGTTTGTACTTCTTCTATTTTAAGCTTGATCCCCCGGGTGGAATCCACTACATTATCAGCAAAACGCCTGATTTCACTGGCCACCACCGAGAACCGAGCCCCACTCTCCCCTGAAGAAGAAGCCTCCAAGGACGCGTTAAAGGCAATAAGCTTGGTCTGATCCGCAATGCCGTCGATGATTCGGATGGCATCATTGATATGGGTGATCATATCCACCAGGGTTTTAATCTCATGAATAATCTTGGAATTCTGGTTTTGGATATCTTCCATCATCCGCTCATTGGCATCCCGTAGCCCCGCCCCTTTTTGGCTGAGCTCTTGGGTCTCTATGGCTAGATGGGCGACTTCTTCGGTTTTGGCGGCCATTTGTTCGGAAAGGTTCTTGCTCCCCTCCATAGTACTGATAATTTCAGAAACACTGGCCGACTGTTCATTGGCGGTAGTGGTAATCTCTTTGGCGGAAGTGGCTATATCTTCGCCCATATCGGATAGGGAAAGGGCCTTCTCCTTGATACCTATGATAAGTTCCCGGATTTTATCCAGGGTGGTATTAAAGGAAATGCTCATCTCTCCAATTTCATCTTTACTGTGGATATCCAGATGCTTGGTCATATCCCCTTCCCGGATATCCTCTAAAATAACCACCATGTGCTTTACGGGCTTGCTAATGGAACGGGACACGATAAAAGCCCCTGCGCCCACGAGGAGGATCATCACTACGACAATAATGATACTCACCCATAACATCCGATACACCGGCATGACGAGAATACGGGCGGGAATCCCTATCATCAAAGTCCAGAAAGTTCTGGTCTCTCCCACCGTGAAAGTATCGCAGTAGAACCGCATGTTGGTGTGTAATGCGGGAACATAATTGGTAAAGGAAAAAGGCACTCCTTGGCGTACCGCTGCGATAAGTTCCGGCAAATGCGCACCGGCGATATCTTCTTCGGTCTCCTCCATGGATTTTCCCAAACGGGAATCATCAAAATGAGCGCTCACCACACCGTTATTGCTAAATAACATGGCCACACTGCCCTCATAGGGCTTTATTTGTTGGATCTGTTCCTGAATGGCCGATATATCAATATCAATGATCGAAGCCCCTACGAACTGGTCCTGACTTTTAATCGGCACGGTTACCGTGGTGATGAGCCGGTTTTCCCCATAAATAGGATACCAGTAGGGGTCCACCAGGGATTCCCTCCCGGTTTGTTTCGCGGTGAGGTAATAATTCCCCTCTCCCGGGGTTTCATAATCCACTAAGGATTCCAGTTGGATCCCATCTTTGGTTCGAGCCAGATAGGGGATGAATCTGCCGCTATTATCGCTTCCTGGAGTATTCCGATACCGGGCATCTTGACCGTCTAAGACGTCTGGTTCCCAGCCAACCGAAGCACCGGTTATATCCGGGTTCGCTTCGACTATTCCCTGAAGCATGCTTAGGAAATACCGGCGGCGATCCAGGCGATCTACCTGTTCATACTGGGCCATCATCTGGGCAAGGTTCCGGCTGGTATACAGGTATTTCGCAAACCATACTTGTACCCGCAGAGCCTGTTCTTCTACCAAGGTACTAATTTCGCTATTTACCATGCCGGTGATCTGCGTCTCAGAAAGCCGCAGCAAGGTAAAGACCAAAATACCGATTCCCAAAAGATTCAAACTGATGATGATAATCATAAGCTTATTACCGATTTTCATATACCTACTCCTTTATAGCCGCTCCTGCCGGTGTTCATGATGGTCACCTAACCCCTTATTTCGTTGTTTCTCCAAGGCCCGCTGGTAATAGTCCGGTGAAAATCCCCCGATGAACACTTCATATCCCCGTTCCTTACCTTGAGCAATGCTTTTTAAGGCTTGGTCGATTTTGTATACATAGCGAATTTGGTTTCCCGGTGCAGCCAAAGATGCAAGACGGTAAAAGGCAGGCCAAAAGGTTTTGTCTTGCCGGATCGCCATTTTATAGGAGGATTCCGCATCCTGGGCTTTGGTTTTAAGGTAAAAATATTCCCCACGGAGAAAATGGGTATAGGCTGAACTATCGTACTGCTCAATAAATACCAACAGCGGGTCTGCCTTGAAGCAATCCCCTTGATTAATCAACACGATAAGCGATGTGATAAGTTCATTACCCATACAGACCAGCCCCGCAACCATATCCTCGGGGGTACTCCTTTTTCTCTTGCCTTCACTATTATTAATGATATTTCCCGGTTCATCAAGAGCAGGCCCATACCCTTCCCGCTCAGAGGTCCCTGCCGGGTTTGGGATAGCCCAGGGTACTGCCGCAAGCAATGCTAGGGTTTTTTCAGTGATAAGCCGGGCCTCCTTATCATCGGCGATAAGCTCTGCAATATGCAGGGGTTCTATGATAAGCCCTTTTTTCCAGGGCTTTGCATCCGCATCCTCACTTTTCGGTACTATCCGCGGGATCCGCTGCGGCTGAAGCTGCTGCGAGTTTTCTGCCGCGGTAGCCTTTTTCTGAAAGTAAAAGGCTTCTGCTTTAAAACAGTTGACCAGCAGGGGATGCTCCATTCCTGCGGTCTCGGATATGCCTACCATGAGGTAACCATCCGGGATAAGGGCATCTGCCAGGATATTCATAACTTTGATACGGCTTTCAACAGAGAAATAGATGGAGACATTCCTGAAAAAAATCAGATCATAGGATTGGGCAGGAAGCCCTTCCATAATATTATGCAGATAGAAATGGATGTGGTCTCTGAGCCGGGGATCAACCCGATACGTCCCCTCTGCAACTGATACATACCGGTCCAGGAGGAACTTCCATTGGTTCCCATCCTCTCGAAAGACATTGGCCCTATAGTACCCCTTGTTGGCCGTCTCAATCACATCCTGGTCTATGTCAAAGGCATCGATCTCCCAGGAAAAGGGGCTCAGCCCGGAGATCTGCTTATAATAGTCCAGGACCATGGCAATACTATAGGCTTCACAGCCTATGGAAGTCGCCGCGGAACAGATCCGTAGCGGACGACCCAAGGCGGAAAATCCGGGTAACAGTTCCCGCAGTAACACTGAAAAATGTACCTGCTCCCTAAAAAAGTACGTTTCATGCACCGTAAGCAGCCGGGCCAGATCAAAGAGGGCCTCAGGAGAGGAAAAAATATGCCCGTACTTTTCCCGGTCCCCGGAGGATCCAGGAGAGGCTTTGTTCTGAGGCACCAGGTTTGGGCTCTGGTTGAGATGGTTCTTCAGATGCACCAGCGCCTCAGGGCTTGCCCGAATCCCCAGGGTATGCTCAACCTGCTGATAGAGCTGGTACATAAGGGGATCATCGAACTGAGGTTCCTTCTCATACACGGGGGGTTCCCCTTCCATATATTTTATAGTCCTTCTGAAGGCATGGTTAAGGCGATGAGCCATTTAGCTATGTCGCCCAGGGGTAGAATCATATCCACACACCCGGTTTCTATGGCTGATTTCGGCATACCGTAAATCAAGGAGCTCTCTTCGTTCTGAGCAATGGTAATACCCCCTGCTTTCCTGATGGCCTCCGTACCTGCAGCCCCGTCTCTTCCCATGCCGGTAAGTACCACCGAGATCACCTGCCTGCCAAGGACCTCGGCGGCGCTCTGAAACAGCAGATCCACCGCAGGTTTCTGATTTTGAACCGGCTCACCGTCTTCCAGGATAAGATATTTACCCGTCATGATAAGATGTTTATCCGTAGGGGCAATATAGATCCTTCCCGAATGGAGCACTGCATTATGCTCCGCAAGCTGGACCTCCAGGGCAGTGTATCTCCGTATCCATTGTACAAACCCTTTATCAAATCCCGAAGAATTATGTTGTACGGTTATAATCGGCACCGGGAATTCTTTGGGAATCCCCGCAAATACCTCCATGAGGGCCTTGGGGCCGCCGGTAGAGGCCCCAATGACCACCCCGCGAATGGGACGGTATGCTACCTTCCCTGGGGATAGGACAGGATTAACCCCTCTGTTTTTTTTACGCTTGATCCCAGAAATGCGTTTGAGGGTTTCATAAATATGCTGACGCTGCTCTTGGCTCATGGATGGGGTGAAGATATGCTTGGGATAAAATTCAAGAGCCCCCTTTACTGTGGCCTCATAGACCATTTTGGTGCTGGCTTGAGAGCTGATTACCACAATCGGGGTCGGTATATCCCGCATGATGATGCTGATAGCTTCAAGTCCTGACATACCAGGCATCTCGATATCCATGGTAATCAGATCGGGGTTAAGAGACCGAGTCTGCTGCACCCCTTCAAGGCCGTTCCCCGCTTCGCCAATAACGGTAAACCGTTCATCCTCTTCAAGAAAATCCTTGAGAAAGCTCCGGGTCAAGGGGCTATCATCCACCACGAGAACGCTAATCATAAGCCCCTAGTTCCAAGAACCGGGAAACCAGCACAACCGGGTCAATAAAGGCCGTCATCCAAGTGTCGGTGAAGGATACTCCCTTCAAAAAGGACAGTTTTCCCGGAAGCCCGATGAACCTGGGAAGTTCCCGGATTGCTTCATGGGGAATATCCACTTCGGTCTCCACTGCGGTGGTAACCAGTACGATACGAGGAACCTCAATTCCTGCATATTCCTGCAATGCGCTAAGCAGCGTCTCTGAGTAGACGAGCGGTTTCAAGCGGATCCCGTGGGGAGCAGGCAAATCTGCCCTGTTGAACAAGCGGGGAAGCGAAAAAAATACCTCTCCCCTGTTTGGATTGGTCTCTATCATAGCCTGCAGATCCCGGGAGACCTGTAGGATCTCTGCCACACATGCCGAAGGAAACCCTAAGAAGATACCTTCAAATGCGCATAAAAAAATTTTCATATACCGTGGATCACCCCTCAGGCATTAAAATCCTGCTTTATCCGGTTAATAATCTCCCGAATACTCAAAACAAACACATCCATCTGGTGCCATTCAAAAGATGCCTCAATAACCACGGTAGCATCCTGGTTTTCCCTGCCCTGCTCAACCTTTAAGATATCCTCAAGAGGTATATCCACAATATCCACCACATCATCAATCATAAAGGCCACTTTATCCACCGATTCTTTCAAAACCACTACTTTAGACAGGGTCGATGGAGTTTTGAGCATGAATAATCCCAGGTCAATGAGCGCGTAGGGTATAGAGTAACGGTTAATAATACCCTTTACATACTCTGGAAGCAAGGGTAGGGGATAGGCTTTATCATAGACTGCCACTTCATTTATCATACGGGAGGGAAGGGTGTATAATCTGTCCTGTATGGTAAAGATAAGGAATTTCTCGATGGTAGCTGCATTGGCTTGTTTTGAAGGGCTCGTATCGTTCAGCATCCTGTCTCCTTTGTGTTTAAAGCACTCTAATAATGTTCAACCTTATCCTAAGAAAGATGGTTGAACAATAGGGCGAATATACAGCAGGTCCTTTTTGCATGTCCCTTGACGCCTAAAAATACAATCTAGCCGAAATAGCGGATAGGCTTACCAGAAGGCAGGGAAGAAAGAACGGACTGAGAACCTCAACCGGCTGGAAGCGGTAACGATGATGAACCGGGACTTCAGGTACTTTCAGCTCGACACTCCCGCCGATCGCGCGGGGGAGGGGGGCTGGCGGAAGTGTACCGGTATCTGTACCCGCGGTATACCTAGTTTTATCCGTCCTTCAAGCTGGTTGCCAAGGTGAAGGGGGAGGACGGGCGTTACCGGAAGCTGAACAGGGCGGTAGGACCGCTGTTGCGGATAAACCGGGAAAGGGGTATGGTGAACCAGTCTCCTGTAAGGAGGCGGAACAGGCTCCGGTGGCCTGATCTCGACTAGATTTTGGTTTTTAGGCAACCGCCCCCTTTCGGCTAGAAAAATTATTAGGCAACGCGTAATCTTGACAGAAAGCAGCCTTTTATCGTATCCTATTGTGAATTTTATTAACGTTGAAAAACGGTAAGGGGTGGAGTGATGTATTGGATATGGTGGATAATCCTCCCTCTTGCTGGGTTAACCTTAGGCTGGACTATGAGATGGCTATACGCCAGATTCCAATTAACCACGTCGGAGCAACAAGCCGAGCGTATTAAACAGGATGCGATAAAAGAAGCTGAAGCTAAAAAGAGGGAGATACTTCTTGAAGCAAAAGATCAAGTTATTCGTGAACGTAACCAGCAGGAGAGGGAGACTCGGGAACGCAGGGCCGAACTGCAGCGGTATGAACGCCGCGTATTGCAGAAAGAAGAAACGTTAGAGAAAAAGACAAATCAGATTGAGCGGATTGAACAGCAGTATGTTGAAAAAGGACGGCTGTTACAGGAACGGGAAGCGGAGCTGGACCAGGAAGAGGAACGGTACCGCAAGGAACTTGAACGGATTTCGGGGCTTACGGTCGACGAAGCCAAGGCCCTTATTATCGCCGATTTAGAAAATGACGCAAAACACGATGCTCAGGCCCTGATTAACAAGATCGAACAAGAGGCTAATCTTTCGGCGGAAAAAAGGGCCAAGGATATTCTTGTTACGACGATTCAGCGGGTCGCCACGGAGGTTACCGGGGACGTAACGGTCGCTACGGTAACTCTTCCCAACGACGAGATGAAAGGGCGGATCATCGGCCGTGAGGGCCGGAACATCCGTACCCTGGAAACCCTGACCGGGGTGGACATTATCATAGACGACACCCCGGAAGCGGTCGTCATTTCCTGTTTTGATCCGGTACGGCGGGAGATCGCCAAGTCAAGCCTTGAAAAGCTTATTGTGGACGGCCGCATCCATCCCGCGCGGATTGAAGAAGTGGTCGCCAAGGTCAGCAAGGAAATATCCCAAAAGATCTTTGAGGAAGGCGAAAAGGTTCTGTTTGACCTGGGTATCCACAATATCAGCCAGGAGGCGATTCGTGCCCTTGGCCGGCTCTACTTCAGGACAAGCTACGGCCAGAACGTATTGTACCATTCCAGGGAAGTGGCGATCATAGCCGGCATCCTGGCGGCGGAACTGGGGGTAAACCGGGAGCTTGCCAAACGCAGCGCCCTGCTCCACGACATCGGCAAAGGCGCCGAATCCGACTCGGACCTCAACCACGCCGAAATCGGCATGGACATGGCCCGCAAGATGGGCGAAGACCCCAGGGTAATCAACGCCATCGGGAGCCACCACAACGACATGGAGCCTACCTGCATTGAGTCCGTACTGGTGCAGATAGCCGACGCGATCAGCGCGGCGCGGCCGGGCGCACGGCGGGAAACCCTGGACAACTACATCAAGCGTCTTGAAAACCTCGAAAACATCGCCACGGGCTTTACCGGCGTTGACAAGGCCTACGCGATCCAGGCGGGCCGGGAACTGCGGATCCTGGTTAACAACGATGTTGTTAACGACGACGAATCCAGGGGACTTGCCAAAGACATCGCCAAAAAGATCGAAAACGATCTCCGTTATCCCGGCCGAATCAAGGTTACGATTATACGGGAAACGCGGATTACCGAGTATGCCCGTTAACGCCATGGCAGTTATCCGTGTAATCATGATTGGTGATGTGGTAGGCGATCCGGGCCTGGAAGTCCTGGAGAAGCGCCTGCCGGTCCTCAGGGCGGAATATCGCCCGCTGCTGGTTACCGTTAACGGCGAAAACGCCGCCGCCGGCTTCGGCCTTACCGAAGAAAGCCTTAACCGGATATTTGCCGCCGGCGCGGATGTGGTTACCAGCGGTAACCACATCTGGGAAAAGCGGGAGTTTTGGCCTGTTCTTGAAAGCGGCAGGGCGGTGTTACGGCCCGCCAATTATCCGGATCGCCTTCCTGGTAGTTTCTTCTTCCCGGCCAATCCTCCCGAGAGCGGCCCCGCGGCGGACGACGTTCCCGCGGACGGTTCCGCCGCCGGCGCGCCGGTCGGCCCTCCTGAGGCCGCGTCGGACGGCTCCGCGAAACCAGGAAAAAAAGACGTTCCGGGAAAGGGCTGGCTTGTGCTGGAAAAACCTGTTCCGGAACCTCTTGGGGAAACCATTCCCGCCGGGAGCGCTCCCGCTGAAAAACGGATTTCGTTTTTGGTTATCAACCTTCAGGGCCGTAAGCGCATGACCGCTATCGACTGCCCCTTTCGCTGTTTTGACAGGATTCTCGCGGAATCCGCCGGGCAGGGCAAAAAGAATGAAGCGGAAACTATAGGATCCGGGAAAAACCCACGGGCTGCGGAAAGCCTCGGGGGATCTGTCGTAATCGTGGACTTTCAC
>JAITJS010000005.1 GCA_031278815.1 Treponema sp. | reverse complement strand
TCCTGAAGTGCGAAAAGGCACTCGGAAAAAACCTCGGCAAGGAGTCCGGTATCCTCACATCCTTGCGAGGACGATGGGCTATGAGCCTTGATTTTTTCTACAATCCGGTCAAGCTGTCTGGGTCAGCCCCTCAAAGGATGTCCCTTTTGGGAGATACTGCCGTATCAGTCCGTTAGTGTGTTCGTTCAGACCCGACCCCCGCCCCGGCAATCCCCGCTTCCACGAATGACAGGGATGGGCAAAATAGATCTCACAGCCCAAGGATTGTGCCAGCCCCTTGTGTCCTGAAAATTCTTTCCCGTTGCCCACCGTCACCGTCTTGATATATTCATCAGGAATTGACCGGAACGCCCGAATTGCCGCCTTGTTGAGCGTCGCCGCCGTCTTGTCCGGCATCACTTTTCCCCGCAGTAATTTTGTGGTTTTATCAACAAAGGCCGCGATATACGCCGTCTTTCCCGCCCCTTCCATCGTATCCGCCTCCCAATCCCCCGCCCGGATATTCTTATCAACGATTGCGGACCGGGTATCTGTCAGTTTTCGGTCAGGGATCTGTCCCCTCTTGTCTTTCGCCCCTCCCCGGGCCTTCCGGCAGACCCGATGATGCCGAAAATGCCCCTTCAATTCCGGTTCTTCCTTCAGTTCCCCGTACAAATACCCGTAAATCGTCCCGGCGGACAGCGGATACTTCGTATCCGGCGCATCTCGGCCTGTTGCGGGCAGTCCTCCCGTAACCGGCCCGCTATCTGGTCAGGCGAGCAGTCTTTTTTGAAGGCGCCCTTAACGGCGGCCATTAAAGGCGCGTTGTCCCTTTTGGGTCGGGCCTTGGATCCCAGCCGCCGCTGTCCGGCTTGCTAGTGGGCCTCCGCTCATGTCTTAAGCTCTTGCTTACTGTTCCGGGTCAATTCCCGGTATACGCTGCTAAGATGTTTCCCTAAAATGACCGCGATAGAGCATTTGGGCAGCCTCATACTGACCATTGCCTGTAGCGCAATCCTTTCATCTCTGGTAAAATGAGTATAAGGCATCGGCGGACTTACAGTCCGATTCCTTTTGATAAATGGTTTGGTAACTTTATTTTACCGGACTTGACGATGCCTTTTCTATGCTTCTCTGTTTTCGCACGTCAGATTTGATTAGGCCATTGAAAAAGATTTTGTTGAATTGACAGATCAAATAGAAAATACAATGATAAAAGTTCCTGATAATACTACAGGGCATAATGACTGTATTTTTGTAAACAAGGGGTATGAAAAATATATAGAAAAAGATAAAATAATAAAAGTCTCTAAAATTTCTTCTTCAACAGTATCTCTTCAAGAAATTTATGATAATTATGGATTAAAATGTATAATAAATTTATAAAGAGAGCGACGCTGCGCGTAACAGGCATGACGGCGAATGGTACTATCGCGGCGCTTACCGGTTTGCCAAACACTATTTAGGCGATGACAAAATCCCGCTGATGGACGGCAGCGAGAGCGGAGAGGAGTTTCATTGCGCCAAAGCCATCGACGCTGAACCGGCGGTGCGGTTTTGGCTGCGCAATGTCTCGCGGCACCCTAAATCTTTCAAACTCCCCACGTCCACGGATTTTTTCTACCCCGACTTTATCGCGCAGCTTGCCGACGGGCGGATACTGGTAGTGGAGTACAAGGGCGGAGACCGGGCGACAAATGACGATTCCAAAGAAAAGGCCGCCATCGGCGAGATATGGGCGAGGCTGTCAAAAGGCAAAGCCCTGTTCCTGCTTGCCACGATTAAGAAAGGCGGCAAAAGTGTTGAGGAACAAATAAGAAATGTAATGGCATGATTCCATTCTCCATGAAAGGTTGCCGTGGAAATGTTTATCTGTATCAAAGTCATCATCGGCAACTTTCAACCCGGTTTCATATTCGTTTTCGTCAAGCCTGTTTCCGTCCTGATTGATCCGATAAGCGCTACCACAACAGCGATACTGTTCAAAGGAATACTCTGCTTTATGCCGTTTGCCCTATTAATTGACAACACCGAAACGTTGAAACCCCCTGGGGGCAAAAAGCCGTACATCCGCCTTTGCTTACAGTGCCTAGTAAACCGAACTTCGAGCGCTAAACTATGGGTTTATCCTAGGATCCCTATATACAGCCAGGGGATGAAGATAGCCGGGATGAGATTGGCTACCCTGATCTCTTTCACCCCCAGGAAGTTGTACCCAATGGCCGCTACCAGAAGACTCCCTACCGCAGACATCTCCCGGATAATGTCGGGGCTGAGGTAATCCTTGATAGCCCGCGCGGCTAGACTGATGCATCCTTGATAGATAAAAACCGGCAGCGCGGAAAAGGCCACCCCTATGCCCATTGAAGCGCCGAAGATGAGCGAAATAGAGCCGTCCAAGATAGACTTGGCAAAGAGAGTCTCATGGTTACCGGTAAGCCCGCTTTGCATAGAGCCGACTATGGCCATGGACCCAGTACAAAACAGGATGCTGGCAGACACAAAGCCCTTGGAAAAAGAGCCTCCCTTCATCCCGAGCTTGCCTTCTGCCCATGTTCCAAACTGGTTCATCCGCTTATCCAGGTTGATATACTCTCCAGCTATGGCCCCCACAACCATACTCATGACCAGAAGCAGAACCCGTTGGTTCTCTAAAGCCCCCTTCATCCCCATATACATGATTGAAAGACCTATAGCCTTTTTGATGAGCTCCGCAAAACGCTCTGGAATGCCTCGAATGATAAAACAACCTGCTAAAGCGCATATAATAATCACAAGTCCATTCACGACCGGTCCCAGCATACTCCGTACTCCTTGCATTAGGTTCCCTCAGGGATGCGCCCCGGTTTAGGGCAGGCTGTTTCCCGCCGCTTGATATAACTCGTACCATTCTTCCCGAGACATTGAAATTGTATGGCCTCCCGAATCTTAGGGTTCGTCCCAATGGCTTGAGCGAAACGGGTTTCGCAGTCGCCAGCTCCGTAAATATCCGGGTGATCAAAAAAGCACGCTCCCCTCTCCAGGGCGAATTTGATAAAGCCTTCCGCTTCGACCGTGTCTCGTTTATTGATTCGCATACAACCGACGACGATAGCCGGTACCTGCAATCCTGATTGTCTTACCGTAATGGTGCTCATCCAGCATACTCCTTATGCATGTATGAAACCTACTGTACCTGATAACGTAACCCTTACATCAAGAGGGATAGAAGGTTTTAGCAGGATAAAGGCATAAGGAAAGGGGGGCCTCCCAAGCCCCCATACTTCCTTACCCGTTTGTACTATCTTGTGAGCGCCCTCTGCAGGAGGCTCTGCTTAGGTTTTATCCGGTAGGGCTTTCATCTTTTCTTTTAATTCTAAGAGCATCGTATCCGCAGAATGCGTAGAGTCCTCCAATTCGGCAAAGCGCTTATCCAAACTGGCGTTAGAGGTATAATCCTCAAGCTCCACCACTGCCTCGGCTTGAGCTTCCATCTGGTCTACCTTGGCGGCCATACGATCAAAGGCATCAAAGGCGGTTTTATTACCCGCTATGCTCGACATGGTGCTCTGTATTTTCTGTTGCGCCTCAGCCCGCTTTGCCCGAGCGATGAGTAAGTTCTTTTTGCGTTGGGCCTCTTCTATTTTGTTTTGCAGTTCCCGCAGGGATTCTTTGAGTTTTTCCACTGAAGCGTGTTGGGCTTCCCATTGTTTTTTATATTCCCCATAGGCCTTATCATGCTCCTGCTTACGGAGCAGGGCCTCTTTTGCCAAATCATCCTTTCCTGCCTGTACCGCGAGCATGGCTTTCCGCTCCCAATCCTGGGAGAGGGCTCTTTGATTCTGCGCTTCCCGCTCAAGCTTTTTCTCATCCGCTATGGCCTGGGCCACCGCCTTTTTGGATTCGATAAGCTGCTCACTCATATCCATGAGCAGTTGATTGAGCATCTTCTCCGGCTTTTCAGCCTTACTGATCATATCATTGACATTTGATGAAACGAGGGTTTTAAGCCTTGAAAAAATTCCCATGATACTAAGCTCCTCCTGGTGGATTATGTTCTATTACCGTATGCCCTATTCTATACGGCGAGAGTAGGGGATAATGCTGGGTTAAGGCAAGACTAAAGGCCTCCAGGGTTGCCCTAAATTCCTCATAATCCATAGTAACATATTCCAAGGTATCACTTAAAATAACCCTATCCCCTTCCAGGGCATAAGCCCCATGAACCACATCACTGGCATTAAGTTCAAGGAGTTTGGTAAATAGCTCAAGTCGATGCTCTTGGGGAGCCTCCATAACCAGGACCCTGAAAATAACCACGGGGTCTGCATACATGATAACCACCCCCTCCATACCATACTCCTCATCATCTAGTAACCATAGATTATCCGCTACTTCTTTATACGTGACCATAAGATCAATGAGGTACTGTTCTATTTTATTTACCGCCATACATCATCCTTGTAAACATAGCATCCTAAGTATACCTGTCCTTGCTTATTCATGGCAAGTATGGTCTTACTCCATCGTATTCGACATGACACTTACTTTATCCATAGCCCCACAATCCTCGTATCATCCATTACCCTTGTGTTGATCATACTCAGTTGCCCACCCTTTGTCGAGAGGGTATCATAACCCATGATGCTGCATGATATGGTGATCGTCCTTTCCCGGCCCCAGGAAGCCGGGAATGTAGGGGCAGTATGCAGGGCCATGAAAAACATGGGCCTTTCCAAGCTTCGTATCGTATGTCCAGGCCATCTGGATCCCGAGGTCATCCGCGCCCGGGCAGTTCACGCAGGGGACCTATGGGAAACCACTCGGGTTTTTACCGATCTTCCCCAGGCAACCGCAGACTGCTCCCTGGTGGTAGGAACCACCCGGCGCCGCGGACAGCGACGAAAGCCGGTAAGCCTCAGCCCTGAAGCCTTGGGGGAATACCTGCGGGATAAGCCGGGGAAAGCC
Source organism: Treponema sp. (assembly GCA_031278815.1). Classification (GTDB taxonomy): domain Bacteria; phylum Spirochaetota; class Spirochaetia; order Treponematales; family Breznakiellaceae; genus JAIRLU01. The sequence continues at coordinate 3,798 of JAITJS010000005.1, read as the reverse complement.
GCGCTGGTATTTGGTAATGAACGGACCGGCCTTGAAGCGGAGGAACTGGCTTTTTGTAATCTGGCTTCCCATATCCCTGCGGATGCAGTCTTTCCTTCACTCAATCTTTCCCATGCGGTCCAGGTCTACGGGTATACCCTGTTCCGTGCGCTGGGGCCGGTCTCTGCGGTGGAAGGAACGTGGGTTCCCTTAGACCAGGCCGGGATTAACCGTTTGGTTTGCTCAATAACGGATTCCCTGGAGACGCTGGGTTTCTATAAACAGCCTGGCAGGGAAGAACAGGAGCGGTTTTTCCGAGATGTGTTTGCCCGGGCAGGGCTTTCCCGGCGGGAAGCGGACTATATAAAGAACCTATTCTCTAAGGCCGCCCACTTAGGAGAAAAAAGGAAAAAAGAGCAGCATCCCGAGGCGTGATAGGCCGTAAGCCTTTCCTGCTTTCCCATAAACCCCGAGGGTTTGCGGGCCCCGGGCTATAAGTCGTAGCCTCAGGGCTGTAGGTCTCAGCCCCGGGACTAGTTGGACTTCCCCCGGTTCAGTGGACAGTGAGTTACGCCACTTTGCTGGTTGTTAATGCTCAGGGCGTACCGTTCCATCAATACGGGGCGGGCCGGGCAACCGGATGTTGGGGCCCGGCAATAGAACTTCACGGCTATACCACAGATTAAACGGGCTAGAACGCTTCAGGATACAGTCCCTTTGCCAATTTTTCAACGCTGTAGGCTATACGGTTACCAGGTAAAACGCTTTCAAGTTCAATCGTAACAAAGCGGTTATTCTTTACCGCGTCAAGCTGCGCAAGAATACCGTTCCCCCGGATTTCAACGAGTTTTTCCTCAACCGAAGGCGAATCATAATCGTGAATGATGATGACCTCCGGGTTGCGCTCAAGCACCGCCTCGTAGCTCACCGTAATCCATGCTTTTTCGGTAAGGTCATCAAAAATGTTTTTGCCCCCTGCCGCATTGACGACAAGGGTTTCAAAGTTTACGCCTGAACAGGTAAAGACACCGTTATTCCCGCTGTCGTATATCAAAACGTTAACCGGCGGTTTTTCGGCGATTTTTGCCCCCACAGAGGCGACACGCGCTTTTTGGTCATCAATATACCTTTGCGCCGCGCTTTCGACGCCAAAGATTTTGCCGATGTCAAGAATTTCATGATACGCTTGCTCAAAGGTTTGCGCAGAATTTTGATACACCCTCATGCCGTATTTTTCCAGTTCGGCAATATCAAGCCCTTCTCCCCCAAATTCCCAGTCAAGGCCGTAAATGAAATCAGCGCCGCTTGATACAACACGCTCCCGCGTAGCCGAGCCGTAATTGAGTTCGGGAATCTTTTTATACACCTCCGCATATTCCGGAAGGGGGCCTCTGCTGTGATTTTTCAGGCTGTTTCCCACGATGTAATCGGCAAGTCCCAACGCGACCAGTGTTTCCGTGCAATTAGGCCCCAGGGTGAGAACTTTCTGTGGCTTTTGCTTTACCGTTACCGTTCTTCCGTAATTTTCGAACACTAACGGCGGATCGTAAGCCGCCACAACCGGACTTGATGCGCTTTCCGCTGTTTTTGTTTTAGCGCATGAAGCAAATCCCACACTCATACCTAAGGCAATCGCGAAGGAAACCATGAAACAGGCCGCGAAATTCTTCCGGCGTTTCAAGTGAACAAAGTATTTTTTCATACTTCCTCCATAAAAAATATTTGAGCAACATCTTCAGGAAAATTCCCGACTATGAAATCTCACTAGGTAAATTGGCCCGGAATGTAGGTAATATGTATTTTACCGGTTACCGGATGAAGGGCCGCCTCGCACCGAACACCATAAATGTCATAAATTGACTGCGGTGTCAAAACGTCTTTGGGTATTCCGCTTAACACAACCTTCCCTTCTTTGAGTACATACACGCGGTCGCAATAAAGCGCCGCCATGTTAAGGTCGTGTATCGCCGAAAGAACCGTTACCCCAAGCCGGCGCACAAAGTCAAATATTTGCAGTTGATAGCTTATATCAAGATGATTCGTCGGCTCATCAAGAATAAGAAAATCAGCCTCTTGAGCGATAACACGAGCAATAAGGACCCGCTGTTTTTCGCCGCCTGAGAGGGCGCGGTAATTGCGCTTTGCCATGTCCTGCATACCCATGTGTTCCAGCGCATGGTGAACTATTGCGGCATCTTCTTTGGTGTCGATGTCAAACAGTTTTTTATGCGGACTTCTTCCCATTGCCACAATTTCCTCAACTAAAAAATCGAATGGCGCCTCGTTTTCCTGCCCTACCACACCAATTTTTCGCGCCGCCTCACGGTAGCTCATGGTAAAAAGGTCTTTCCCGTCAAACAAAACGTTTCCCGCATCCGGTATAAGAGCGCGATATACATTTTTGAGGACCGTCGATTTACCGCTTCCATTGGGACCGATAAGCCCTACAAATTCGCCTTTATGAACATCAAGAGATACATCATGAATTGCTTTTTTATCAATATATGAAAAGGATATATTCTCAAGGTGTAACCGTGTTTCCGCCATGATACAATCCTCCTATTTTTCCCGTGTTTTGCGTTTAAGCAAAAAGATAAAAAGCGGACCGCCAATTATCGCGGTTAAAATTCCTACCGGCAGTTCTTCGGGCGCGATAATGGTGCGCGCCGTTACATCTACCCATACAACAAGTATGCCGCCGCCAAGTGCCGCGATAGGCAAAACCTTTTTGTGATCCGCGCCGATTAAAAGGCGCGTAAAATGCGGAACCATTAAGCCGACAAAACCTATCGTACCGCTTACCGCTATGGTAACCCCCGCCATAAGGCTTGCGATAAGCACAAGTAGTTTTTGTGTCCGCCGCACATTCACACCGAGCGCCCCGGCGCTTTCTTCACCGAGAAGCAATAAATTTAACGCGCGGTAATGTATCATCAAAACTCCAGTACACAAAAGAAGTATGATAAGCGGTAAGCTTAGATATGCCCAACGCGCTCCCGCAAGGCTCCCGGCCATCCAAAATTCGGCGTTGTGCAAGCCCAGTGCGTTGGGGGCGCTTAACGTGATAACCCTCGTTACCCCGTCCATAATCATGGAGATAGCAACCCCAGATAGTAATAATTGCGTGATATTTATCCTGCCCCGTACCCGTGAGATGAGGTATACAAAGATGATGGTAAGAGCCGCGCCTAAAAAAGCGCTTATCGAAAGTGAATAAGGCCCCAAAAATGCAAATGCGCCAAATAACATTCCTATAGTAGCCGTCGCCGCCGCGCCGGAAGACACGCCTAAAATAAACGGGTCAGCCAGTTGGTTGCGGACAAGGGCCTGCATAGCCACGCCGGTTACGGCAAGGGAAGCGCCCACGATAAAACCGAGTAAGACCCGGGGGAGGCGCAGCCCTATAACGATGTTTTCCTGTAATTGCATCCAGTCATGGGGGATACATTCACGAATACCCGGAATACGGTTTAAGATGATTTGAGCCACCGTGCCGGGCGGAACAAAGACCGGCCCCAATCCCACCCCAAAAAGCAGAGAAACAAAAGCCGCGATGCCCATAAGCGCGGTGATGATGCCCATACGGGGCCTTTCGCGGGTAAAAATGCTTCTAAGATACCGGTGAAGCATAAAAACTCCTTTACCATGTGCCGTCAACATGGCTTTATGCGGGGGCTAAGCCCGTTTTTAGGAGTTCATCTCCGTCTTGTTCCATCATGGAATGATTTAAAGTGGTAGTGTAAACCCTTCAAGGGTGAAAATGCGGATTCATCCGTTTGTCCGTCACCGTATCATACCTTCAATTTTTTGACAAGAGGG
>JAITJS010000149.1 GCA_031278815.1 Treponema sp. | reverse complement strand
GTGTTGGCTCATACGTCGTATGGCGGTCAGTTGCATGGTCTGTTTGGGTAAAAGGGACGAACAGCGTCAAGCTGGCCAACAAACGGGCTGGGGTTACTGCGGAGTATGCCGTACGATTCCAGCAGGTGCAAATTGAATGCTATGATGCGTTGCGGATCATACGGAGCCGGGACATGGAAGACTCCTTTGTTTACCTGGATCCGCCTTACGGGGAACCGATCAGGGCCATTATGCTGGGTAGCGTCACGAAGATTAACTGGTTAGAGCTTCGGGAATCCATCACCGGGAAGTTCGTCCTGAGATCGTATAGGAACAAACCTCTTGATGAGTATACCAATGCTATACGTTCATTGCATATATGTAGTAATGTTTTTATGATTTAGCATATCAATTCCTATTTTTCGTGCCAGGTTACAAGCTGTTCTATCGCGGTGCTGTCCCCAGGGCCCTGGGGGACAGCGCCAGGAGTCCCAGGATGCGCCATGCTTCCCTATAGAGCGCGTCCTTGTCCGTGTTTGACAGCGCTGATATGCCTATATACAATGGGCTCATAAGGGTTTTATCGTAGCATGAGTTCAAGCAGCGGTACATGCATGGAACTGCAGGAAGGAGGGAGGTTTTTATGACGGTGAGCGCATCCTGGGAGAACGAGGTGGTTTTAGGTTTGGGCTCGAATAAGGGAGATTCCCCAAGAATCATGGAAGCTGCTATCAGGGCTTTGGGAGCAGTCCTTATGGATATACGGAGGGCTTCCCTGTTTGAGACCGAGCCCCTTCATGTACTGGATCAGAGGCGCTTTCTCAATACCGCGGTAGCAGGGTATTATCCCTTAGGCCCACGGGACTTGCTTAAGGTCATCCAGCGTATTGAAGCCTCTTTAGGTAGGGATAGAAGGCAAGAACGGCGCTGGGGGGAACGGACCTTGGATATTGATATCCTCCTTTTTGGAGACGTGCTGGTCTCAGAACCGCCGGACCTGGAAATCCCCCACCCTAGGCTTGCAGAACGGGCCTTTGCCTTGGCTCCGTTGCTGGAACTGGTCCCCGCGGCGATAGACTCCCGGACCGGCGTTTCCTATGAGCGGATCTTTACGACCCTCCCGATCCAAGGTATTTACGCACTATGAAGCAAAACTATATACTGTCCCCTATGGATACCCCTTCTTCCCCAGAACAGCGCGCGCTCCCGTGTTTTAAGGTCCAGGATTTTGAAGGTCCCCTGGACTTGCTGCTTTTTTTGATTAAAAAAAATGAAATCAACCTATATGATATCCCAATTGCTCAAATTACCGAACAATACCTTGAGTATCTACGCTGTGCCATAGCCTTTGACTTAGAGGACATAAGCGAGTTTCAGGTCATGGCCGCGAGCTTAGTATACCTCAAGAGCCGTATGCTCTTACCGGTGGAAGTGGACATGGAAGAAGATATGGAGGACCCCCGGCAAGGCTTGGTGGACAGGCTCATTGAATACCAGAAATTCAAGAAACTCTCACAGCTCATGGAAGAGAAGGAGCGGGAAACCGAGTGGTGTATCGAACGCAAACGAGCTCCCCGGGTTTTACCCTTGAGCGAAGAGGAACTATGGCAGCAACTGGATATATGGGACTTACTCAAAACCTTTTCCTCCCTCATGACGAATCTATCCGGTGAGCGGATCATCGATCTTTATGAAGAGGTATCGGTGAACGAGAAAATCACGTTGATGAGCGAACTCTTGGAGCAGCGAGGGGAGTGTAGCTTTACAGACTTGGTGATTCGTAACAATTCCCTCATGGACAAGGTGTGTGCATTTCTTGCGATTTTGGAGGCGGTTAAGATTCGGCTGGTGGTGATAGTACAGCATGCGTTGTTTGGGGATATACGGATCCGCCCAAGTACGCATGCCACGGAAGAGGCAGCAGCTCAGGGAGGTTTCAGTGGAGAAAGAGACGGCGCTGATTGAGGCTATTTTGTACCTCGAGGGGGATCCCCTGGATGAGGCAAGCCTCGCTCGCATCGCTGGGTTACCTAAGGATGGGGTCAAGGCGGCCCTTGAGGCCTTGGAGAACCGGTACAGCCATGAGGATTCGGGAGTGGAATTGACCCGTATCGGCGGAGGGATCCTGATTTCCCCCAAAAAGGAATACTGGAACACTCTCAAGGAGCGCTACGGTAAGAAAAACGAATCTCGCCTCTCCCGAGCAGCGCTGGAGACCCTCTCCATCATCGCCTATTCGCAGCCCATCACCCGCAGTGAAATCGAGGCGATTCGAGGGGTTCAGGCAGATACCATGATACGGCTCCTTGTGGAACGGGAATTGATCCGAGAAGTGGGCAAAAAGGATGTTCCAGGAAAACCGATACAGTATGGGACCACCAAGGCATTCCTAAAACTATTCCGACTGGAGAGTATTGCGGATTTACCGAAACTTACTGACCGTGAGGCTGAGCGCTTTGAACCGGAACCTAGCGAATAGTTTTGTAGGGCCTATGCGGCTCCAGGTTTACCTTGCCCATGCAGGGGTCGCCTCCCGCCGGGCTGCGGAAAAGCTTATCAGTGCAGGCCGGATTTCGGTGAACGGCGCGGTGGTATTAGTCTTGGGGACCAAGGTATTTCCCCAGGATGAGGTCTGCCTTGACGGCGTAGCAGTCCGCCTTGAAAGCTGCCGGTATTATCTGGCCCTTCACAAGCCTGCGGGCTATCTATGCAGCGCCGCAGATCCCCAGGGACGGCCCCTTGTGGGGGAACTGGTCCCTAAGGACATCAGGGAACGACTCTACACGGTGGGTCGCCTGGATTACCGGTCTTCAGGGCTTATCCTCTTTACCAATGATGGGACCTTTGCCGCCAAGGTGGGGCATCCTTCGGCAGGTATTGTGAAGGAATATGTGGTAGAAGCCTCAGGACCCATCCCCCATAGGGTGGTAGAGGACTTTGTGCAAGGAGTCCTGGTTGAGGGGGTGCAGTACCGGGCCAAGGAGATAGAACGGCTGGGGAAAAAGGCGCTACGGATCCTTTTGGTAGAAGGGAAAAACCGGGAGATCCGGCGAGTGTTTTCCCATTTCCATCTGCACCCGGTGAAACTGTGCCGTATACGGATTGGGCCGGTACCCTTAGGGGACTTAAAACCCGGCTCCTTACGGGCCCTCACCGAATCCGAGTATACAGAACTTATGAAGGGTCCTGGTTACTAGGTTGACAAGGCGCGATCTTTAGTGTATAAATAAACTATGAGTATAGAAGACTTGGTTACCGTATCACGGTATTACGGGTCTAATCCGGAATATGTAGTCGCAGGAGGTGGTAATACCTCTTTCAAAGATGAGTCCAGGTTGTTCATAAAAAGCTCTGGCAGAGCGCTGGCAGAGATATGCGCCGAGGACTTTGTCCAGATGGATAGGGCAAGGTTGTCTAAAATATGGGAACAAACGTACCCTGCAGGTTCTGATAATCGGGAAGCTGCGGTTCTTTCGGATCTGCTGGCTGCCCGCAAGGGAGGGGAAGATGCAAAGCGGCCCAGTGTGGAAACCCTGCTCCACGACCTCTTGCCTTTTACCTATGTGGTTCATACCCATCCGGCCCTGGTCAACGGCCTTACCTGTTCCTGTTCCGGGGAACAGGCTGCCCAAAAGCTCTTCGGGGACCAGGGGATCTGGATACCCTGGATAAATCCCGGGTATGTGCTGGCCCAAGGGGTAAAAAAGGCTCTGGCTGCCTATACTGCTGCCAAAGGACCTGCACCATCGATTATCCTGCTTCAGAATCATGGGGTCTTTGTGGGTGCAGATTCGGTTGAGGGTATCCATGAGGGTTATCAGTATATCATGGACACCCTGAGGGTCTGCATCCAGGAGGAGCCGGATTGTGGTGACTCTGTCTCCTCCTATGGGGTTTCCCCGGACATTGCCTGCCTGCTGCAGGAACTGGCCAACAAGACCGCTCCTCCAGGAAGCGCCTCTTTTCAGGTATACTTTGAACGGAATCCGAGGTTCAGCAGGTTTGTTCGGGACGCCTCGTCTTTTGCCCTCCTTGTTTTACCCCTGACCCCGGATCATATTGTCTATGCCGGGAGCGATCCCTTGTTTATCCCGGTACGTCACCAGGGTGGTCCGGGCCTGACACTGCTGATTCAGGAAGCCTGGGAGCAGCATCTGGACAAAACCGGAAGGATCCCCAAGATTGCCGTGGTTCAGGGACTGGGGGTTTTCGGCATCGGTACTGGGGAAAAAGCCGCCTGCCGAGCCCTGGAACTCTTCACCGATGCCATCAAGGTGACGGTGTATGCTCAGGTCTTTGGCGGGGTCTGTGGGATGAGTCGCGATGCTATACACTTTATTAACACCTGGGAAGTGGAGCAGTACCGTTCCCGGGTTGCAGATACTCGAGGGCTCCATATAGAGGAGCCATGAAAGGCAGGGAGGCGTATGCCATGAAGGTTTATCAGCATAGCGAAGCCCTGGAACAAGCCTATGGATTGGCCAAAAACCGGTATGCCCAGGTGGGGATCAATACGGACGAAGCCATTCGGGTCGCAGCGGCTATCCCGATTTCCCTGCAATGTTGGCAGGGAGACGATGTACGGGGTTTTGAAGGCGCCCAGCGTCTCTCAGGAGGGGGTATCCTTGCGACGGGTAACTATCCAGGATGGGCACGGAACGGGGATGAACTACGCTCGGATGCAGCCTTTGCCTTTTCCCTCATTCCCGGAGCAAAACGGTTTAATCTCCATAGTATCTATGGAGAAACCCCAGGAGGACCAGGAAAAAAAAGAGAGCGGGATGCCTTGGAACCAGCGGATTTCCAAACGTGGATGACCTGGTCACAAGCCAACGCTATTCCTTTGGATTTTAATCCTACCTTCTTTGCTCATCCTCTGGCTGAAGCAGCCACCCTCTCTCACGAGGATCCAAAGATTCGGCGTTTCTGGATCCGTCATGCTCTTGCCGCCCGGCGTATTGCCTCGGCATTCGGCGAAAACCAAGGGGTTCCGGCCATAAACAATCTCTGGATCCCTGATGGTTCCAAGGATATGCCTGCAGATCGCCTGTCTCCCCGGCTCCGCTTGAAAGATGCCCTGGATGAGATCTTCGCCCTCTCGCTCCCCGCGAATACCCTGAGCGATACCCTGGAATGTAAGCTCTTTGGCATCGGTAGTGAAGCCTATGTGGTGGGTTCTCATGAGTTTTACCTGAGTTATGCTGTCCAAAAGCAGCTTAAACTCTGCCTTGACATGGGTCATTTCCATCCTACTGAAAAGATTGCCGATAAAATTAGCGGGATATTGCCTTTTGTGCCGGGTTTGCTCATCCATTTCAGTCGGGGACTGCGCTGGGATTCGGATCATGTGGCGCTTTTTTCAGATGAAACCAGGGAGGTATGCCGAGAAGTAAAGCGGGCGGAGGCATTTGATCGCATTGCAGTAGCCCTGGATTTCTTTGATGCCTCGATCAATCGGATTGCCGCATGGACTATCGGCGCCAGGAGTGCCCGCAAGGCCCTGCTGGAAGCCTTCCTAGAACCTACTGCTTTACTGGTAGCAGCGGAGAAAACAGGGAAGTACCATGAACGGCTTGCCCTTATGGAAGCATTAAAAACCTTTCCTTTTGCAGCGGTGTGGGATAAACTCTGTTTGGATGCCGGGGTACCGGTGGGAACTGATTGGTTTGCCCTGGTGGATAGCTACGAGCAAGGAATACAGGGTCCACGGATCCAGTGATCCTTACGGCAAGCAGGAAGTAGTTTCTATGAAGTGCTTCCTGCATAAAGGGTTGATTGATGAGGGCAATAGAAAAAAGGAAAAAGTTGCGATGAGGATATATAGTTTATGTAGATTTACCCCTGCTGGTGAAAAATCTCTTTTTTTAAGATCTAAAATTTTATATTATACCCCCCCCCCCCCCCCCCCTATTGATAGGACATTTTATTAGTATAATGGTATATCTTGTCGGCCTTATAAGATTCTTTACCAAGGGTTTTATTACGATATGTTCAAAGAACATCAGGTATAGTCGGTATGGTATCACAGATTCTTGTAACCGAATCTGATTATTGTATGGATAAGGGGTACTTTATGGAAGCAATGAAAAAGACGGATCCTGTATTTTTGATCCTGGTCTTGGCGGCTTTGATTACCGGTTGTACGTCCACTCCCAAGACAGCGGTACCGAATCCCAACGTACCGGATTTTGTGCTGAATCCTCCTGTACAGGAAGATCATATCTTCGGAATCGGCAGTGCCAAGCTGCCCTCGGTTAATCAGGCTTTGATTACCGCGGAGGAGCGGGCCCGTCAATCCTTGGTTTTTCAGTTATATGCCAATGTACAAGCCATGATCACAGACTATACCCGATCGATGAGCATGGAGCATGCCCCTGCAAGCCAGGAATTTGCCGAAACCATTGGACGGCAAGTAACCCACATGACCTTAAGCGCTGCTGTGCCGGTGAGACGGCAAAAAACCCCGGATGGCACTTTCTGGGTACTTATCGCCTATAGTAAAGCGGATGCCGCTCATATCCTGGCAGGGATCATTGAGCATGAAGCTGCCCGCTATGGGGAGTTTAAAGCTTTGGATGCCCTTAAAATGATGGATCAGCAATTAATGCGCAGCAGGACGAAACCTGAAGTGGTGAATCAGTAAGGTTTACGGTCTCCTTAGGGAGATACCAGCGGCTTTCCCAAAACTAACCGAGTTTGGGAGAGCCGCTCTAATATACAACATAAGGAGGAGGAGTATTCGCATTGTTGTTTACACACTGGTATCCTGCGGGCTTACCCTGGTGTTGATTCCCCGGATTATCCAGTTCTGTCAAAAAAAGGGATGGTATGATAAGGTCAATAGTCGGAAAATACACTCCGGGACGATTCCCCGGTTGGGAAGCGTCGGATTTGTGCCGGTTTTCCTCGGCGCCTCAATACTCTATCTCGGGATGCACGGAACCCAGCTCCTTACCTATCTGCCCATCTTTGTCGGAGGGTTCCTGGTGTTTGTCCTGGGTTTGCTGGATGACTTGTATGAACTTCCCCCCCGATACAAGCTGCTCGGGCAAGGTGCAGCGAGCCTCATTCCCCTGGTATGTGGGGTTCACCTAAGCACCCTGGGTCCCTGGAATTTGGGGATACTGGGGTGGGTGCTTACCTTTGTATGGCTTATTGGGATGAGTAATGCCTTTAACTTGATTGACGGGGTGGATGGGCTGTGCGGGAGCCTGTCTCTCGGTGCCGCCCTTAGCTTAGGGGTGGTATCCCTTCAAGGGACCGGGGCAGGGCTGGGGTTTATCCTGGGGGGCTGTATTGTGGGTTTTCTGGCGTATAACAAGCCGCCGGCGCGGATATTTATGGGGGATGGGGGGAGTCAGTTTTTGGGGTTTATGATAGGAGCGTTGCCGTTGCTGAAGACCATAGCGGGATTTAGTTTCAATGTGTTCCCAATGGTGGTGGTGTTAAGTTCCATACCGCTTTTGGACACGGTGGCGGCGATATGGAGGAGGACTCGGGAAGGGCGGCCTTTTTTTACGCCGGATAAACGACATTTGCATCACAAATTGATGGAGATGGGGTACACGACGAAGAGTATATTGGCCTTACTGGTAACAATACAAACAGGGTTATGTGGGGTATCGTTATTGGCGGTGCTGGGAATCGGGGGGTTACGGGGTTTTATGGTGTTGGGAGTAGGATTGGGGGTGATGATTTTATTTTTTGCGATTATGCACTATACCAGCCATGCGATTTCCCGGATAAAAGACCGCTCCATATAAAGATCCGCTGGGGCTTTAGAAAACGCCGCTCCTTCAAGGCTCCCCCTTGTTTCTATCTGAAGACTTTTTCAAAACTAACGAAGTTTGCAAAAGTCTCACTTGACTTTTTTTTTTCTTTCTGGTATGTTTAATACCTCTTGGTAAAGATAATTGCTTCAATTATGACGATGAAGATAAAAAGGGAGTTTTTGATTCATGCCTACAATTAATCAGTTGGTTCGTTTCGGACGGCAGCAGATTACCACCAAAACGAAGTCTCCGGCACTCCGATCCTGCCCTCAAAAACGAGGGGTGTGTACCCGTGTTATGACCGTTACTCCCAAAAAGCCGAATTCGGCTCTTCGGAAGGTTGCCCGGGTGCGGCTTTCTCATGGGACAGAGGTGACTGCCTATATTCCGGGTATTGGTCATAACCTGCAGGAACATTCGGTTGTTCTGGTTCGTGGAGGCCGGGTTAAAGACCTTCCTGGGGTACGGTACCATATTATTCGGGGCGCCAAGGATACCCTTGGGGTGGGAGACCGCAAGCGAGGCCGGTCCAAGTATGGAGCCAAGCGGCCTAAGGCCTAAGGAGTAAGCATGGGACGTAAAAAGAAGACCGTAGACCGGGGTATTGTACCGGATCCAAAATACAATAGTGTGGTGATTTCAAAATTTGTAAACCGCATGATGTGGGAAGGAAAACGTTCGGTTGGACTGCGGATTGTACACGATGCCTTGGAGGTACTACAGGCCAAGACCGAGAAGGAGCCCTTGGAAGTTTTTCTCAAAGCCATAGAAAATGTTAAGCCGGTAATCGAGGTTAAGTCCCGCCGGGTAGGGGGTGCTACCTATCAGGTGCCCATGGAAATTCGGGAGTCCCGGCGTGAGGCCCTAGGGATGCGGTGGATTATCAATGCCGCCCGTTCAAAAACCGGTCATAGCATGGGAGACCGTCTTGCGGCAGAACTCTTGGATGCCTATAATAATACGGGCATAGCTTTCAGAAAAAAAGAAGATACCCATAGGATGGCAGAAGCGAACAAGGCCTTTGCCCATTATCGCTGGTGACTTGACAAGAGATGTTTCTTGTGCGATAATACTTCTTCATAGAAAGGAGCAGGTATAAGTCTCTCTAAGAGGGTTTGTTTTTTGAAAAGGTGATTCAGCGTAGGTGAACGCTGAAGGATACTGTTTACACTTGAGGGCTTACGAGAAACAACGAGGTACCTTTAGGTGTGAGAGTCTCGATGATCCAAACCGATCATCATGGAAACGAAGGGAAGGAGCAGTTTTCCATTGTCTTTGTTTCAGTGGCGTTGTGTGCGATGAGATAGGTGGAGCGGGACAGATAATAGGATGTAGGTTGTACTGTACTTGTGGGGTAAGATCTGCATCGTTCTGTTCGTTTTATTACTTCTCTTTTGTATTAATCTATAACGCTTTATGGTATTGTTCAGGGCATGCAGCTTTTGGGGTCTTGCATTCTTTTGAATAGTTGATTATTATACAGCATAATCATAGATAATTGTGCTTTTGTAGATTTATGCTACACTACATGCCTAAAAACGTAAGGAGGACGCGTAATGGCAAAAGAGAAGTTTACTCGGGATAAGATACATATGAATGTCGGAACCATCGGTCATGTGGATCATGGTAAAACTACCTTATCCGCGGCGATCACCATGTATTGTAATAAGAAGTATGGCGACAAGCTGATGCGCTTTGATGATATTGACAATGCGCCGGAAGAAAAGGCTCGGGGTATTACGATTAATACTCGGCATCTGGAATATCAATCTGATAAGCGGCACTATGCTCACATTGACTGCCCTGGACATGCCGACTATATCAAGAACATGATCACCGGTGCCGCACAAATGGATGGCGCTGTACTGGTAGTTTCCGCACCGGATTCGGTTATGCCTCAGACTCGGGAACATATCATTCTGGCCCGTCAAGTAGGAGTTCCCAATATCATTGTGTTCCTCAATAAGGTCGATTTGGTGGATGATCAGGAGTTGCTTGAGCTGGTTGAGGAAGAGATCAAGGACGTGCTCAATGCCAATGGGTTTCCCGGAAACGAGATTCCCATCATCAAAGGTTCTGCATTTAAGGCCATGTCTGAACCGGATGAGCCTGAAGCAGTGGCATGTGTGGAAGAATTGCTGAACGCCATGGATACCTATTTCCCCGATCCCATACGGGACAGTGACAAGCCCTTTCTTATGCCTATTGAAGATGTATTCACCATTTCTGGCCGGGGAACTGTGGTTACCGGGAAGGTAGAACGAGGTATTATCAAGCTCAATGAGGAAGTTGAGATTGTTGGTATTAGACCCACCAAAAAGACCGTGGTTACGGGTATCGAAATGTTTAATAAGTTGCTGGACAGCGGGCAAGCCGGTGATAATATTGGTTCGTTGCTCAGGGGTATTGATAAGGCCGAAGTTGAACGGGGGCAGGTTCTGGCAAAGCCTGGTTCTATTACGCCCCACATGAAGTTCAAGGGGCAGATTTACTGTCTCTCCAAGGAAGAGGGGGGGCGGCACAGTCCGTTCTTCAGCGGGTATCGGCCTCAGTTCTATTTCCGGACCACCGATATTACCGGTACGGTGAAATTGCCCGAAGGCAAGGAAATGATCCTGCCCGGAGATAATACGGAAATTTTCGGTGAATTGATTCACCCTATTGCCATGGAAAAAGGGCTTCGGTTTGCTATCCGTGAAGGTGGAAAAACGGTTGCTTCTGGTCAGGTAGTTGAAGTTATTGAATAACGCCCTTTGATGTGCTGGGGAAGGTATTTGATTTTACGCACTTTTACGGATCAAATACCCCCTTATGGGAGGAATAATGGATAAGGAACGAATTCGCGTGCGATTGCGCGGGTTTGATGTGGAACTCATTGATCAGAGTGCGAAGTCTATCGTTCAAACGGTTCAAAAGGCGGGTGCCCGGGTGACGGGTCCTATCCCTTTGCCGACGCGTATTAATAAAGTAACGGTGCTCCGTTCTCCTCATGTGAATAAAAAGTCTCGTGAGCAGTTTGAGATGCGGACCCATAAGCGTTTGATCGACATAATAAATCCTTCTCCCGAAGTAATGGATTCTTTGATGAAGCTGGAACTTCCTGCAGGTGTTGATGTGGAGATAAAACAGTAAAATCCGTTGGATTTTAATACAAACCGATGGGTGCAGACGGTCTTGGGAGGGTGGATATCCTGATGCAGTGGATGGTGTGTCCGGGCTGTCATAATTCTAGGGTACCTGCTCGAAATGAGCGGTGTGGGAGTTAAGCATGTTGGGGCTTTTGGCCAAAAAAGTGGGTATGACTCAGGTCTTTGACGATGCAGGCAGGCTTGTTCCGGTAACGGTCTTGCGTATCGAGCCAAATATTGTGGTGGCTCAAAAAAACGAAGAAAAAAACGGTTATGCTGCGGTGGTCCTTGGGGTGGATGATGCAAAACCTGGACGGGTGACAAAACCGTATAAGGGGCAATTTCCGGAACAGATTAGCCCTAAGAAGCATATTAAAGAATTTCGCGATTTTGATAAGGAAGTTGCCGTAGGAGATTCTCTTGGGGCAGAGGTCTTTGAGGGATGCCGGTATGTAGATGTAACGGGGATCTCAAAGGGTAAGGGTTTTCAGGGGGTAATGAAGCGCTGGGGGTTTAGCGGTGGTCGCCATTCTCATGGTTCTAAATTTCATCGTGAGCCGGGCTCCACGGGGCAGTCAACCTATCCGGGGCGAACCTTTAAGAATATGAAATTACCCGGCCGTATGGGACGGGAACAAGTAACGGTCTTGAGCCTTAAAGTGGTTAAAGTGGATCCGGAAAAACAGCTTTTAGTGATTCGAGGCGCTGTTCCTGGAGTGCATACGGGACTGGTGGTCGTCAGGGCTGCGGTAAAAAAGTAGGGACGGGTAAGGAAAGCGAGGGATTGAATGAATCGGACGGTGTATTCTATTGAAGGTAAGGAACTACGGAGTATCGAGTTAGAGGATGCGGTATTTGGTCTTCCGGTAAATGAAGATGTCATCTGGTATGCTATACACAACGAGCTTGCCAATAAACGATTGGGAACGGCGAGTACTAAGGATCGGGGAGAGGTTCATGGTTCCAATGCCAAGCCCTATAAGCAGAAGGGAACGGGCCGAGCGCGGCGAGGGGACAAGAAGTCTCCGGTGATTGTAGGAGGGGGTACCGTGTTTGGTCCTAAACCCCGGGATTTTTCCTATGCCCTTCCCAAAAAAGCAAAGCGCCTTGCCTTGAAGAGTATTTTGAGCTTGAAGGTACAAAGCGATACCTTGAAAATAGTTGAAGATTTTTCGATAGCTTCAGGAAAAACTAAAGAATTGGCTGGGATCCTTGCCCATTTTGGTCCTGGTGAAGGGACCATTATTATTCTCAAAGATGATGATCCCCTGGTAAAGCGGGCTGGGGCTAATATACCGTGGCTTAAGTTTCTTTCGTATAATCGCCTGCGGGCCCATGATCTGTTTTATGGTCGCCGGGTTCTCCTCTTGGAAACGGCTGCTCAGAATTTGAATGCTTTTTATAGCCCTAGGGAAGGCTTAGGGGATACTGAACAGGGAGAGGCGAGTCAATGACAGGGGGAACGATACTACCAGAGAAAATCTTGATTGAACCGGTGCTTTCAGAGAAGACCAATATCATGCGGGAAGAAGGAAAATACGTGTTTCGCGTGGATCCGGCGGCGACGAAGATACAGATAAAAGAAGCGGTTCGTGTTTTGTTTAAGGTACATCCGATTTCCTGTACCGTTATGGTGGTTGGTGGTAAACCGAAGCGGCAGCGTTATAGGTCGGGTTATACTTCTTCATGGAAGAAAGCCATTGTCCGGCTGCCCAAGGATGAGAAGATAAGTCTCTTTGAGGGTATATAAGGGAAGATTATGGGGATAAAAACGTATAAGCCGATAACTGCAGGGATGCGGCAGTGGATTAGTTTGGACTATTCCGGGCTTTCTAAGCATGTTCAGCCTGAAAAATCGCTTACTTCAGGGCGGGCAGAGCGGGCAGGCCGGGATGCTCATGGTCGGATCAGTGTCTGGCATAAGGGAGGCGGGCATAAGCGCCGGTACCGGACCATAGATTTTAAGCGGGATAAGATCGGCGTTCCGGGGAAGGTTTCGACGATTGAATATGATCCTAATCGGAGTTCTAATATTGCCTTGATTGTCTATGCAGACGGGGAGAAACGGTATATTATTGCCCCCAAGGGTCTTACCCGTGATGCCCAGATCCTCAGCGGTCCTCAAGCGCCAATTGAGATTGGCAATGCCTTGCCCCTAGAAAATATCCCTCTAGGATTTACCGTGCATAATATTGAGCTTACCTTGGGTAAGGGCGGTCAGATGGCCCGGGCTGCAGGGGCAAGCGCGCTGATAGCCGCTAAAGAGGGGGATTATGTTACTTTAAAGCTTCCTTCTGGCGAGATGCGTATGGTTTTCAAGAAATGTTATGCGACTATTGGAACTGTAGGAAACGAAGATCACATGAATACCCAGTTCGGTAAGGCCGGGCGGAAGCGTTGGCTTGGGATACGGCCCACGGTACGAGGTATGGTTATGAACCCGGTGGATCATCCTCACGGAGGGGGCGAAGGGAAAAACAAGGGTATTCATCCGGTAAGCCCTTGGGGACAGCCGACAAAGGGGTACAAGACTCGGAGTAAGCATAAACCGTCATCCCGGTTTATTGTGAGCCGCGGGAAAAAGAAATAGGAGCGCAGGGTGTCAAGGTCCATTAAGAAAGGGCCCTTCATAGAGAAGAGTCTTTATAAAAAGGTAGTGGAGATGAGTAAGGTCCGGGACAGAAAGATGATCAAGACCTATTCCCGTTGTTCCACCATTATTCCTGAAATGGTGGGGGGGACCATTTCCGTCTATAACGGTAAAACCTGGATTCCCGTATACATTACGGAAAACCTGGTTGGTCATAAACTTGGTGAATTTGCCCCTACCCGGATTTTCCGGGGACATGCAGGTTCGGACAAGAAGGCCGCTAAATAGTAGGTAGATATATGGAAACAAAGCACGGCTATAAGGCGGTAACGAAGTACCTTATCGCTTCACCTTTTAAGATTCGTCCGGTGGCAGATCTGATACGCCGGAGGTCTTACCCGGAGGCTATGTCTTTACTGGAAAATATGCCCCACAAGGGAGCGCGGTTGATTCGGAAAACCGTCAAATCCGCTGCTTCCAATGCCCTCTGCCAAAATAAGGGGCTTGAGGAAGATATGTTATATGTGAAGGAAGTGCTGATTGATGAGGGGCCCCGGATGAAGCGGGTATGGTTCAGGGCTCGGGGCCGGGCGGATATGCTGCTCAAGCGGATGTGTCATATTACCGTAGTTATTGATGAAACCAAAAAGGCGGAGAATTAAAGTGGGACAAAAAGTTAATCCGATTGGACTGCGCATTGGTATCAATAAAACCTGGGGTTCGAGGTGGTATGTAGGCCCTAAGGAGTATGCCAATACCCTCCATGAAGATATACAGCTACGTAAACGTATCATGGCTTTGCCTGAAACTAAGGGTGCGGATATTGCTGAACTGGAAATTATTCGGCATCCCCAGCGTATCACCATAACCATTCATACTGCCCGTCCTGGGGTTATTATTGGTACTAAGGGTGCCAATATTGAGAAGATAGGGGTGGAGCTGCAGAAGCAGGTTGGTAAAAAGATCCAGATTAAGATCAAGGAAGTGCGTAATGCCGATAATAACGCCCAAATTATCGCTCAAAACATTTCCCGACAGCTTTTAGCCCGGTCTTCTTTTAGGCGGACCATGAAACAGGCCATTAGCAATGCCATCAAGAAGGGTAATGCCCAAGGGGTCAAGGTGCGGCTTTCAGGTCGCTTGGGAGGGGCGGAGATGTCCCGTACTGAGGAGGCGAAAGAGGGTCGAATACCTTTGCATACTTTGCGAGCGGATATTGATTATGGGTTTGCAGAGGCCCATACCACCTTTGGGGCTATCGGTGTTAAGGTATGGGTCTACAACGGCATGAAATACGGTAAAGAACAAAAGGAAGACGCCGGTGCCCTGGTTCGTAAACGCCGAGAGCGGGTTCCTGCGAGGAGTTAAAGTATGTTGAGTCCTAAGCGTGTTAAATTTCGCAAGGTACAGCGGGGTACGATGCCGGGGAATGCCACTCGGGGGAACCGGGTGGTTTTTGGGGATTATGCCTTGGTTGCTATGGACCGGATGTGGATTACCAACCGGCAGATCGAGGCGGCCCGTATTGCCTTAAACCGCCATATAAAGCGGGGAGGGAAGATTTGGATTCGGATTTTCCCGGATAAACCCTATTCAAAGAAACCTGCTGAAACCCGGATGGGTAAAGGTAAGGGAGCGCCTGAGTATTGGGTAGCGGTAGTGAAGCCGGGAACGGTGATGTTTGAATTGGGGGGCATTGAGCAATCCATCGCTCAAGAAGCCATGACCTTGGCTGGTTCTAAGCTACCGATTAGGACCCGGTTTGTTGCCCGGGCTGATTTTGAATTGGGTGCATAAAGGAAAAGAAAACCATGAAAAATTCCTTTAAAAATCTGTCTTTCCCTGAACTTAAGGCGAAGCGGGAAGAGCTGAATAAGAAATATATGGAATCCCGGTTCCAGAGTATTATTGGTCATGTGGATAATCCACTTCAAAAGCGTACCCTCCGTCGACAGATTGCCCGGCTTAATACCTTGATTTGGCAACAGGAACTGGCCTTGAAAGGGGACTAAGGGTTTCTGCAGTGAGTATGACGGTTTGGGGAGAATGAGGAGAATACAGTGGCAGAGCAGCTTGTTAAGGCTAAAAAGGGCAAAAAAGAATTTGTGGGGCTCGTTAAAAGCGACAAGATGAATAAGACCATCGTGGTGGCGGTGGAGACGACGACCTTACATCCTCTGTACAAGAAGTATGTGCGGCGGATCAAAAAGGTAAAGGCCCATGATGAGACCAATGAGGCGAAGATCGGAGATCGTGTCCGGGTGGTGGAATGCCGGCCTATCAGCAAAGAAAAGTGTTGGAAACTGGCGGCGATTGTAGAACGTGCACAATAGGGAACCTTTCCCCTTTAATGGCTTGTCCCGCAGGGGCAGGTAAGCATAAGGTTATGGAGTAAGAGAAAATGATTCAGGTGGAGACGTTCCTGAATGTGGCGGATAATTCAGGTGCTAAGATGGTTCAGTGTATCAAGGTTCTTGGCGGTTCTAAGCGGAAATATGCGAGTATTGGGGATATTATTGTGGTGGCGGTGAAAGATGCTTTACCGACATCAAATATAAAAAAAGGTTCCGTTGAAAAGGCGGTGGTCGTGAGGACCCACAAGGAATACCGGCGTTCTGACGGCACATATATCCGCTTTGACGATAATGCCTGTGTTATTATTGATGCAAGTTTGAATCCTAAGGGAAAGCGCATTTTCGGCCCGGTTGCTCGGGAATTACGGGAGAAGGATTATATGAAGATTGTATCCCTCGCCCCTGAGGTGCTCTAGGTCCTGAAGGACTTTGTTCCCTGCGAAGACCCCTGGGATGGTGGTGTTTGTAAGGAAAGGATGATAGGTACGGCTTAAAGCAGTACCGAGAATTAAGGAGCGGCGGTATGGGAGCGGTTACGCAACATAAATTTAAATTAAAGAAAGAAGATACCGTCCAGATCATTGCGGGCAAGGACAAGGGAAAGCGGGGTCGGATATTGAAGATCCTCCGCGATAAGGACCGGGTCGTTGTGGAAGGCGCCAACATCGTTAAAAAGGCGAAGAAGCGCCGTAATCAGCAGGATCGGGGTGGGATTTTTGAGATAGAGGCTGCGATCCACAGCTCCAATGTGCAGATCGTATGTAAAAGATGCGGACCTACCCGAATAGGGTTTAAGCTGGACGGGGATACGAAGACTCGGATCTGTCGAAAATGCGGAGAGGCCCTGTAATGAAAGCCGTTGAAACGAAGAGCTATGAACCACGGCTCAAGAAACTATACAAAGAACAGATTGCCCCTGTATTGTTCAAGGAATTTGGCTATAGGTCCCCTATGCAAACCCCGCGGTTGGAAAAGATCATCGTTAGTATGGGAGTAGGGGAGGCTTTGCAAAACAAGAAACTCTTGGATGCTGCGGTGGATGATCTTACCCTGATTACCGGCCAGAAGGCGGTGAAGACCAAGGCTCGTAAGAGCATCGCCAATTTTAAGATTCGGGAAGGACAAGAAATAGGGGTTAAGGTTACGTTGCGAGGGGCTATGATGTATGAATTCTTGGATAGATTAGTGAATGTAGCCCTCCCCCGGGTTAAGGACTTTCGGGGGGTTAATCAGAACGCCTTTGATGGTCATGGAAACTACTCCCTCGGTATCACCGAGCAGATTATTTTCCCGGAAATTGATTTTGATAAGATTGAACGGGTAGCCGGACTCAATATCGCCATCGTAACGACGGCGCGAACCGATGCGGAGGCTAAGGCTTTCCTCGCCAAGTTCGGTATGCCCTTTAGAAAGTAAGGGAGGTATTATGGCAAGAAAAGCGATGATCATAAAGGCGCTACGGACGCCTAAATATAAGACAAGAAAGGTGAACCGTTGCCGGATCTGTGGACGGGCCAGGGGATACCTCCGAAAATTTGAGATGTGCCGCCTTTGTTTTCGCAAGTTTGCGAGTGAAGGGCTGATACCGGGCGTCACCAAATCCAGTTGGTAATTTAAGGAGGAAAGGATGAGCATCTCTGATCCCGTGGCGGATATGTTAACCAAGATCCGGAATGCCGGAATGGCGAAACATGAAAAGGTTGATATCCCTGCCTCCAAGTTGAAACTTGAAATCGTTAAGATTTTGAAGACCGAAGGGTATATCAAGAATTTTAAAAAAGCAAATCAGGATGGTATGAGTGTCATCCGGGTGTTTCTTAAATATGATGAACAAACCGGATCGATTATTCATGGCATCGAAAAGGTTTCCAAGCCGGGCCGTCGGGTATATACAGGGTATAAAAATATGCCTCGGGTTTTTAATGGATATGGTACGCTGATCGTGTCTACATCGATAGGCGTTACCACTGGAAAAAAGGCCGCTGAAAAAAAAGTAGGCGGAGAAGTCATCTGTACCGTCTGGTAAGAGGGAGTATATGTCACGTATCGGCAAAATTCCGGTTAAGGTTCCCCAAGGGGTAAAGGTAAGCTTCCAGGATGCGGTTATGACCGTGGAAGGTCCCAAGGGAAAACTGAGCCAACCATACCATCCGGTTATACGTTTTACCCCAGAGGGAGATCAGATTGTGGTTACCAGAGTTAATGAAGAAAAGCAAACCCGGGCATTTCACGGGCTCTACCGTAATTTACTCAACAACATGGTGATCGGGGTATCAAGCGGGTTTACGCGGGTTCTGATCATCACCGGAGTAGGGTATCGGACAGAAGTGCAAGGAAAGCTCTTAGCTATGAGTTTAGGGTATTCTAATGATCTCTTTGTGGGCATCCCGGAGGGTATTACCGTGGTTACTGAAGCGGGGGGGAAGCTCGTCATAAGCGGCATTGATAAGCAGCAGGTTGGTGAATTCGCCTCGGAGCTTCGTAAGTTGCGTCTCCCTGAACCCTATAAGGGCAAGGGAATCCGCTATGAAGATGAACAAATCCGACGGAAAACCGGTAAGTCCGGTGTTAAATAAGGGGTAAGCATGTGGCGCAAAATGCTTGAGAAAGACAGGAAGCGGACTAAACGAAAGATCCATATACGGAAAGTTATTTCCGGTACTCCGGAACGGCCCCGTATGACGATAACCCGAAGCAACCGGGCTTTGTACATGCAAGTCATTGATGATACCCAGGGACATACCTTGGTTGCTGCTTCCACCCTAGAAAAGGAACTGCGGAACATCAAGGCAACGGTGGAAGGAGCGGTTCAGTTAGGGGAAATTATGGGAAAACGGCTGCTGGAGCACAATATCAAGCAAGTGGTTTTTGATAGAAATGGGTATTTATATCATGGCTGCGTGAAAGCCATGGCCGACGGAGCCCGGAAAGCCGGGATTCAGTTCTAGCAGGGGGCAGGATGGAACATACACGGGATAGGGATAGAAATTTCCAGGAAAAAGATAAGGAATTTATTGAAAAGCTTGTAAAGCTTAACCGGACCGCCAAGGTAGTTAAAGGGGGACGTCGGTTTTCATTCTCCGCCTTGACGGTCATTGGGGATCGGAAGGGTAAAGTGGGTTATGGTTTTGGGAAGGCCAATGATGTTTCCGAAGCCATCCGTAAAAGTGTGGAGAAGGCTAAACGGAATCTGGTGCCCTTACCGATTAAAAATGGAACCATTCCCCATGAAATTCAGGGAGTATTCAAGGCTTCCAAGGTTTTGTTAAAGCCTGCCTGTTCCGGTACGGGGATTATCGCAGGCGGACCCGTGCGGGCGATCATGGAAGCCGGAGGGGTAACGGATGTCTTGAGTAAGTCCATCGGCGCTTCAAGCCAGTACAACGTACTTAAAGCGACCTTTGATTGTATCAGTAAGATGATGGATGCGAAAATCATAGCTAAAAACCGGGGTAAATCCCTGAAGGAATTGTGGGGGTAGTATGGCGCAGAGGATCATCATACGGTTGGTTCGCAGTACCATTGGAGTCCTTCCCAAGCAGCGGGCAACGGTTCGTTCTTTGGGCTTACGGAAGATTGGGTCAAAGGTAGAACAGGAAGCAAGTCCTGCAATTTTGGGGATGGTGAAAGTGGTATCCCACTTAGTTTCGGTGGAGGAACGCATATAATGCAGGATTTTAACTTACATGCTCCTGCGGGAGCGCATAAGCGAAAACGGATCATTGGTCGTGGCCAAGGTTCCGGAGGGGGAACGACGGCAGGAAAGGGTAATAAGGGACAGAAAGCCCGTTCCGGCGGTAAGACCTACGTGGGATTTGAAGGTGGGCAGATGCCCCTGTACCGGCGGCTTGCCCAACGAGGTTTTTCTAATTATCCCTTTAAAAAAGAATTTCAGGTGGTAAACCTTGGGGAACTAGAGAGGCGTTATCATGACGGAGAAACCGTGGATGTAGCTACACTGAAGCAAAAGGGGCTAATTAAAGGACCGGCACCGGTGAAGATCTTGGGGGACGGGAAGTTTACGCGGAAACTCATTTTTAAGATCCGCGCCTTATCTGCCCATGCTAAGGCAAAGATTGAGCAAGCGGCGGGCGGTACAAACGGCGGCGTGGTTGATGCATGAGTGGAGATGGGTTACAGTCCGGGGAATTTGGTAAAGAAGACCAGATATGGTTATTATTAATGGGTAACGATAAGGTACAGGTACATGGCTAATCCAGTGGTCGGTATTTTCAGAGTTAAAGAACTGCGGGAACGTATTTTGTTTACCGCATTGATGTTGGTGGTTTTTCGGATTGGCGCCGTGCTTCCAATTCCCGGTATCAATGTGGGAGAATTGAACGCATATTTTCTTTCTCAGCAAAATTCCGGTAATCCTATTGTTGATTACCTTGACTTTTTTGCCGGTGGCGCTTTCTCGAACTTTTCGATATTTATGCTGGGGATTATGCCCTATATCTCCATGTCGATCATCATGCAGCTTCTGCTCATTGTGTTTCCCAGTTTGAAGAAGATTTCTCAAGAGGAGGGGGGCAGAAAAAAAATTCAATCCTATCAACGGTTTGGAACGGTCGTAGTTTGTCTTATCCAGTCTTTTGCGGTTACCCAGTATGCCCAAAGTATCTCTCGGAGCGTGGAAAATCTCTTGAGTATGAAGTTGGTTCCCTTTACCCTTATCGCGATGCTCACCGTAACTGTGGGAACCATGTTTCTTATGTGGATAGGGGAACAGATCACCCGGCGGGGTATAGGGAACGGGATATCCCTCTTGATCTTTGCTGGAATCGTGGCCCGGCTTCCGCAAGCCGTGTGGGAACTCTTTGGACGAGTGCGCAATGGAGACCTCAATCCGGTATTTGTGATCCTGGTGTTTGCCATGTTTGTGGCGGTGGTGGCCTTGGTGGTTTTTGAACAGCAGGGACAGCGGAAAATTCAGGTGAATTATGCCAAACGGGTGGTGGGTAGGCGTATGTATGGGGCCCAAAGTACCTATATTCCCTTTAAGATCAACCCTTCAGGGGTTATTCCGGTTATTTTTGCCTCTTCGATTCTGACCTTTCCCTTGCAGATCGCTTCCACCGTGGGAGGTAATATCGCCTGGCTCGGAGCGGTTTCTCGGGTTTTAAGTCCCAACGGATGGGTATACAATATTTTATACGTGCTGCTGATTATCTTTTTCGCCTATTTCTATACCCAGGTGAGCTTAAATCCTATAGAAATTGCGAAGAATATTCGGGAAAATGGGGGTTCTATACCGGGGATACGGACGGAACGCATTGAG
>JAITJS010000148.1 GCA_031278815.1 Treponema sp. | reverse complement strand
GTTCCAGTACAATCCGGGTTTGTTTTTTATAGAAGGGAATCTCGTCCTTTTGGAGGATAGGCTTCCCATCGGGCCCCTTGAAGGCCAGCCGTTCCACCGGCTTTCCCTGCTTGATGGTGGTTTCCACGATCTCTTCCGCATCATCCGGGCTTACCTTGGTGTAGAGCCAGCCGTCCGGCTCGACCATCACCAGGACGCTCTGGTTACAGAAGCCCGGACAGCCTCCCTTTTTGAGGCCCACCGGATGACCTGGTTCCTCCTTGAGTTCCAGGGAGCAGGGAACGTTCTTCTCTTTGATGATTTCCGCCAGCTTGTCGTAGACCGCCAGGGATCCGGAAGCAATACAGCCATTGCCCGCGCAGACCAAAATCTTGTGTTGCTCCGCGTCCAAGGCCTTTTTATAGGTTTCCCGAGCCTTCTGTAAGGCCCCTCGATTCGTTAATTGTGCCATGGCTCCCCCTTACAACTTCGCCCGCAGATCGCTGATGATTTCCGAAACCTGCTTAGGGCTCACATTGGCGTGCACCTTGTCTTGAGCGCCGCTGGTACTTACCATCAAGGCCGGCGCGAGACTACATGCCCCCAGGCATGCCACGGTCTGCACGGTAAAGCCCAAGTCATCGGTAGTAACCTTCTTTTCAGAAAGCCCCAGTTCCTTGCGGAACTGTTCCAGGTTGGGAATGGACTTACGGACATGGCAGGCAGTTCCATCGCAGACCTTGATAATGAACTTACCTTTGGGCTGCAAGGAGAAATTCTCGTAGAACGTGGCCACCCCGTAGATACGGGCCTCACTGACTTGGAGCTTATCCGCGATATACGGAAAAATTTCCTGGGGCAGGTAGTTATATCGCTCCTGCACCCCTTGTAAAATCGGGATAATTGAGCCTGGTTTGGCTCCCCAGACCTTAATGACATCATCAATAACGCCATAATCAATTTGTGTACTCATCTTACCTCTCTTTGGGAACCTACCTATAGGTTTTGAACGGTACCACCCGCTTACCCCAGGAAAGCTCCCTTATTCACAGACATATACCCATGTCAGGGAATGCTCATTTCGTTATTTATTGCCCCTTTGCTGACTGATCCTCCTTACATAAAGCACGGATTGGCAATAACCACCTCACCCACAATGGCCAGTTCCTAAGGAACCGGCCATTCATTGGGTTATACAATGCTTGGCAATGTAATTAATTCTACCTCGATTTAAATGGGCTCTATCAGTTCGCAGGAAATTGGGTTATTCCTTATGTAGTGGTTTTATAATACCACCTGCTTTTTTTTTTGGCAAGTTTTTTTTAACCATATCCCTCAGAAACCTGCAAAAATTTCCTGGGGCCCATGGGGTGCTGCTCAGGCTATATAACCTATCATTAAAGCAGTCCCTGTATGAGCGGATTGACGAATTTTTACTAATACCTCTACCTTTTATCTATGTATTTTGAACTAACTGAAGCATTGATCCATGCTATCTTGTTTTCTATGGAAGATCAGGAAGGAAATTTCCTTCTGGATACCCAGCAAGGGGTGGTAGTGAAGGTAGATTCGGAAGGTCCTGAGGATCTTGACCCAGAAGAAGCCTCTGACCGTTATAGAGAGCTCCCTGAATGGAATCCTGCTCATGGCTACCGGCTCATGGAAGGGTTTACCGCAGGATGCAAGAACCCTCGGATCCGTACTGAATTGACCGCAGCCCTGGACCGGGGGAAAGGGGTGTTCCGGGCCTTTAAGGATACCCTGCACCGTTACCCGGAAGTGGGAAAGCGATGGTTTTCCTTTAAAACCCAGCACATGAAGCAAGAAATTATCTGTTGGTATAATGCCCTGCGGGAGGAGTGGGGTTTAGAGCATATCGGTACTGAACCAGAAGAAACCGATGACCTGGTCCTAGAGGATTTTATCTTTCGTAAACCCACTCCGCAGGACCCTGCCGCCGCCGCCGCGCTGCACCGCCTGATCCTTGAGGAAGGGGGAAGAACCGGGGGGGAAGGGGCTTTCTTGCAAGAGACATCCACCGTATCCGGGGACCTGGTCCTGGTGGCGGAAACCGTAGCGGGGGACTTGGTCGGGTATATTGCCACTACTTGTATAGGGGAAACCCTGTACATACGCGCCTTGGAGGTAAAGGCCGAATACCGGGGACTAGGCATCGGAGCGGTACTCTTTTCACGGCTGCTGGATACCCTTGACTATGGGGCCCTAGCCAGGGTGAGCATCGATCTACCGGTTGAAGCTGCAGGGTTTTCCCGGGTCCTGCTGCGAAAGTCCTTCAAGCCCCGGCTAACCCGGTATGGCTTATCTCTCAAAAAGTCCGAATCATACCAGCATGAACACCAGGAGACTGATAAAGCCCAAGGTTATCCCGATTCCGACACTTAAGAAAAGCCAAGCGATGATTTCTAACAGATAGGCTTTGAAGGTATAGCCTTGGGCCAGTTTTTCAGGATTCCCGGGGATTACCCCAAAGGTAGCACAAGGGTCCTGCGGTTCCTGGGGCAGAGCGTCCCTCAAAGGGGCTCCTCCCTCAGGCAGGCTGCCGAAGATATACCAACCGATTTTGTGCCCCTCTGGTTCTGGGATGAGCAGGGGAATCCGGTTCTCTGCGGCTTCCCGGGGTAAGGTGTCATAATAGACTCCGCCGTACCGTTCACCGTCAGGAAGCGCTCCTTCCCAGATACCGGGAGAAAAGTATTTTAAAGGGAGCCGTGCCAAATCCCGGTAGGCCCTGAAGATCCGGGCCCGCCACCACAGCCGCCGGTAGAGGATCGTGCATACAATCCCCGGAGGGATTAAGGGGAACAAGGGGGTAAACACAAAGATAAATGCGGTAATTCCGGTTAATCGAAAAGCCGGGCGTGGCAGGAAGGAAGCGGCGATGAAGATTTCAAAGAAAGCTCCCAATATGAAGGCGTAGGGGGTGAGGAGATTCCAATATTCATTTTTATTTCGTCCTGCCCGGATGGCCCGAAGCGTCAAGGATCTATCAGGGCCGTCATAAAAAATGAGCAGCAGCGGATGTGCCGAGGTAGAAACAAAGGTCCAGCGCTTATCCTGCAGGGCCACTTGTCCCCCTACAAAGACTTTAGATCCCTCCACCAGAGAGGAAACCTGGTCCCAGCGGATCCGCTCTGGAACCTCTTCACTGGGATCAAAGGATTCAGGGATTGCTCCCCCCTCGGTCATAGGAAGCATATAGGTATGTGCCCTGGTGAGGATAACCGGTATGGTCAAGGTTTCACTTCGGATCCACAGGGTATGGCCATCGGTGGATTCAAACCCACCGATGAACCGGTAGCGCTCTCCTTCTTCAGTGATATGACGGTAAGTCCCATAGTCCAAAAGGGGCATAAGGCGCAGGTCATCGAAACGCTGCCGGAACATCCGCCAGGTGTGCCGGCTTATAAATCCTCCTGCCACGGGAATGAGACCGTACCAGAAAAGCGCTAGGGTAATGATCACTAGTAAATCAAAAATCCGCAGGGTATTATTCCTCCATGCACGAACCTACACAACAGCCTAACCAAGGGGTCCCTTCTTTCCGGATTCCCCACCCGGTGGTGGTAGGCGCTTTGGCCACTAACTGCTGGCTTTATCCGCTTATTGAGCCGATCCCTGGGCAGGATACACCCTGTGCGGTGATCGATCCTGGGGCAGACCCGGATGTTATCATAGCACGGATGAAACGCTTACAGCTCTACCCTCAGTTTGTACTCCTTACCCACGGTCATTTTGACCACTTGGCAGCCCTCCCTGGTCTGGTTTCCCATTTTTCCCATCTTTTTCATAAGGGGGAGGGCCTTGAAATTGGGATCCACCAAGAGGATGCCCCATACCTCGGTACTGAAGCCTACAGCACTCACCGGACCGCATTTTGGGCGGCTGCAGGCAGTAGCGCCTATGTGGATGCCTTGTGGCAACCCCTACCGGCTGCGACGAAACTCCTCTCTGAAGGGGATAGCATCGGGCCTTTTACGGTTCTTCATCTGCCAGGACATAGCCCGGGCTCAATAGGCTTGTATGACGCACCGATGCAGATCCTTTTTAGCGGAGACACCCTGTTTAAGCAAGGCATGGGGCGTACTGACCTTCCCGGCGGGGATTGGGAGGCCTTGCAGGAAAGCTTGGAACGGCTCTTTGCCCTAGACGGCGCTATTAGGGTATATCCCGGTCATGGACCGGAAACCACCATAGCTGCGGAACAGTAGCCACCGGGAGGAGGACTTGGGAAAACGCTCAAGTCTCCTCCTGCGGCGCTTAGTGCAATTCACTGAGAGCCGTGGCAATATCGTAGCAGTAATCCCCTAAGTTCTCGATACGCCTCACCACATCAATGAAAAGCAATTCCGTCTTAACATCCTGGCCCGCTTCGATGCGCTTACGCCCGAGCTTACGCAGCTTATTGCGGGACTTATCGATTTTCTCCTCAAGCTCCTGGGCATAGACCGCTTGTTCAGGACTCAAGGGCTGTCCCAGATGGTCCTGGACAAAGCTCAAGGAGGTTTCTACCATGCCCATATACGGCATGAGGGCTTCCATTTCCTTGTGTTTGAAGTTGAGGTTCTTCTTTACACTACGCTCAAGCAGCAAGGCCACGCTGAAACAATCGTCGCTTACCGCTTCCAGATCCGCCAGTATCCGTAAGAGCAGGGAAACCTTCCGCTCCGACTGGGGACTGAGCTGCTGGCGGGTACATTCAATGAGAAAGCGGGTAAGTTCCTCCCGCATTTCGTCTGCATACGCTTCCTGTCTACCCATCTTCTTCACCAAAGTATCCACTGCCTCTTCCTTATCATCTCCAGGGCTTCGTTGTTGCAAGGAAGGAAAGGCGCTACGGATATCTTGGTACATAGCCGCGGCTAAGCCTGCCATATCCCTGATTTCCTTCTCTGCTCTCAGAATGTTGAGTTCCGGTGTATCCTGGATAGACCCGGACTTGTATTGTAACACATAAGGGCCACGGGCAGGGGCCGGGACAGCGTTTTTGCTATCTTTGATCAAGAAAGAAACTAGGGCGGCAAAGGGCTTTACAAAGGGGAAGAAGAAGAGGGCGTTTAAAAGGTTGAATACGGTATGGAACATGGCTAAGTGGGTGGTGATTCCGGCTCCCTTCACCGGTCCTGGCGTAACCAAGTCCACTAAGAGGAGGAGAGGTTGGAACAAGATCAAAACCCAGACCGTCCCTATTACGTTGAAGAGTACATGGACCAATGCGGCCTGCCGGGCTACGGTCTTAGTCCCAATGGAGGCAAGTGCGGCGTCAATGGTAGTCCCGATATTGGCCCCCAGGATCATCGCCGCAGCCATAGGGTAGCTGACCATGCCGTTGTGGGCTAGGGTGAGCATGATCGCCGTGGAGGCACTGGAAGAATGGGTGATCAAGGTCATCATGAATCCTATTCCCGTGCCGATCATGGTGGAAAGCACGCCCTGACTGGAAACCTCGCCGATAAAAGAAAGGGCTTCACTATTGAGCTTGGGCATAGATTTAGTAAGGAAATCGAGACCCAGGAACAGTATCCCAAAGCCTAAGAACACTTCACCGAGCATCCGATGCTTCCATTTGATCATCCGCATGACAAAGCCCAAGCCCACCGCAGGCAGGGCCAACGCGGACATGCTCAAGGTGAAGCCCACCAGGGAGACGATCCAGCCGGTAACCGTAGTCCCGATATTGGCCCCCATGATGACTCCAATGGCCTGGGTGAGGGTAAGCAGTCCTGCATTAACAAAGGACACCACCATCACCGTGGTTGCCGAAGAGGACTGGATAATGGCAGTAACCACAAAGCCGGTTAACACCGCGGTAAACCGGTTTCCAGTCATGAAGCCCAGGACCTGCTGAAACTTAGACCCCGCGGTATGCTGGATGCCATCACTCATCAGTTTCATTCCATACAGAAATAGACCCAGGCTCCCGATTATACGGAATATGATGTCCAGATATTGCATGGCTTAACACTCCTTCTCGTAAGGCTACACTGTTTTACGGTACCTTTGGACTGGCATTTATTGCTTCGCATACTCTAGAGCCTATAAGAAAAACCCATAAGTTACTAGTAAAAAATGAGGCCCTCATTGCGGTTCCTCCTGGAAGTAGGGTAGAGTATACCTATTACTGGTAACAAAGGGGGTACTATGGCGTTTTTACGGGCCATGATGATTGGAGATGTGGTGGGAAATCCAGGGCTTACCGTACTGGAAGGCGTACTTCCTGGACTTATCAAGGACTATGAAGCGGACCTGGTGGTAGTAAACGGGGAAAATGCGGCTGAAGGCTTTGGTCTTACCGAAAGCACCCTAGGCCGTATCCTGGCCGCCGGAGCGGATGTGGTTACCAGCGGCAACCATGTCTGGGAAAAGCGGGAGTTTTGGCCGATCTTGGATAGAGAGCGCCGGATCCTGCGGCCTGCTAATTATCCCCAGGGAAATCCGGGAAAAGGCTGGGTAAAGCTCGAAAAAGCCGGTATGTCTTGGCTCGTGGTAAACCTCCAGGGCCGGGAACTGATGACTCCTCTGGATTGCCCCTTTAGGACCTTTGATACTATTCCTGCCTCTTTAGATACGGAGCTTATCCTGGTGGATTTCCATGCTGAGTCTACACGGGAAAAGGAAGCCTTAGCCTATTATCTTGACGGCAGGGTGAGTCTCCTCTCAGGAACCCATACCCATGTCCAGACCGCGGATGAGCGGGTCCTCCCGCAAGGGACCGGATACATCACCGACTTGGGTATGACCGGGGTTTTAGAAGGCATCATCGGTATGGATCTCCGTATATGCCTGGATCGGGCCAGGAATCAGGTACTGTATCGCATGGAATGTGCCCAAGGAAAGGGGGCCCTTCAAGGGATTGTGGCAACAATCGACCCCCGCAACGGTAAGACCTTGGGAATACAGCGGATTAATACCCGCGGTACACCTTAAAGCCCTCATGAGCGCAGGATTAAAAAGAATCCCGTCCTACGGGGCTGCCTATCCAGGTTATGTCCCCCAGGTAATCGAGCTTTTTCCCTTCTATAAGCAGTTGTACATCTTGTATGTTGGGAAATTCCGTGGCGGTCCATATCAATTGCTGTAATTGGGCGGCATAGGCTTCAGAGCCATAGGGGGTATACAGGAAGTCTTCGCTGAGGTTAATATAGGCGGTTTCCAACCGGATCATAAGCGATAAGAGCTTGGTTGCCGGGGGGATCAAAGATATAAGGCCCTGGTGCTGCTCTTCTGCGCTCGGCCCATCCAAGAGGGCCTGCAGCACATCCCCCAAAGGAGCATCCGAATTGGGGAGGCTTCGACTTACTTTTGAACGGAGAATGGTTCCTTCGGCATCAAGCTGAATAAAATACAGGGACCGGCTTCTTGGGACTGCCTCAGGGCTTGGCTGAACCGGCGGCAGGGTCATAGAGATCGGATTTGGTGGTGATGAGGAGAGGGGTGCGGGAACTCCTCCTCCAGGGCTGAAGGATTCCAGTATTGGACTATCCTGAAGGACCCGAGGGGCTGGTTTTTGTTCATCCTCGGGTTCCAATTCCTCAGCTTGCTGGGGCCATGCCTGAGGGAAGGTTTGGGGTTCAGTCCTCCCAACGGATAGGGTTCCTGCCTCCTGAGGGGGAGGAGGAGCTTGCTCCTGTGGCACCTGGACTTTGGACTGTTCTGCCAGAACCTTTTTAGAAAACCAGAGCGGGAAATGGGCATTTTGAATGGTGTTCCGAATACGATCCCAATTAATCAGAAAAAGGCAGCTTATAAAAATAAAAAAGAACAACCAAAAGATAATAACTTTCAGCACTTTTCCCCTGGAACCCTTTTTCTTGATATACTGCTCTGTATTTCTACGAAAAGTATTACTATAGGCTTGGTTGAAAGAGAAAAGGGGTCGGTATTTACGGTTTCTTCGGAGCGCCACCATTATATGATAGGCCGGATTCTACAAAGGGTCAACAGCACCTTTTAAAAACGCTCTATACAGGGCAAAGGAGCCCCCATACCCCCTGGAATATAAGGAACCGGCCGGCTTGTATTTACCGGGCAATCCTCTTTATACTTTTCTTATGACCACAGACTGTCATCCTTTTGCTACTTTCGGTTTATCCGACGCGATACTTGATGCCTTAACCCAAAAGGGTTTTACGGCGCCCAGTTCTATTCAAACGATTGCCCTGCCCCGGCTGCTTGCAGATACCGGGCATCTCATTGTAAAGGCTCGGACCGGTACGGGTAAGACCGCTGCCTTTGGGATACCCTTGGTGGAGCGCCTCACCCAAGGAGGGCACGCGCCCCGGGCTCTCATTCTCACCCCGACTAGGGAATTGGCCCTTCAAATTGCGAGAGAAATCGCATCCCTCACCACCGGGCCGTTTCCTCGAATCACCGCAGTTTACGGCGGCTCTTCCATTAGAAACCAAATCCTGGATCTCAAACGGGGTACTGAAATTGTGGTAGGAACCCCAGGACGCATCATGGACCTCATGGAACGGAAGGTCCTGGACCTGACGGCAGTGGATTGGTGCATCTTAGATGAAGCGGATGAAATGCTGGATATGGGCTTTTTTGAGGATGTGGAGACCATCCTCAAGGCGGTTAAAAGCGAGCGCCGGGTGGCCCTCTTTTCCGCTACCATGCCTGAGGGGATCCTCAGGATAGTCCGGGATTATATTGGAGAAGTGGAAATCCTGGAAGACAACGGCCCGGAAGATGAAAGGCCGGGGGTGGATCAGTATTACCTGGTGGTCAAGAAGGAAGACCGGCTGGAAGCGCTACGACGACTCATTGACGGAGCCGATGATTTCTACGGCCTCATTTTCTGTGCGACCAAAGTAGGAACCGATGAACTTGCCCGCCGGCTGGTTGAAGGCGCGTATGCTGCCGAGGCCATCCACGGGGATCTGTCCCAGGAGGCCCGGGAACGGACCCTCCGGCGCTTTCGTTCCCGGATCACCACTATCTTGGTAGCCACTGATGTGGCTGCCCGGGGGTTGGACATTGAACGGCTTACCCATGTGATAAACTGGGATCTCCCCAATGATCGGGAAACCTATGTACACCGTATCGGGAGGACTGGACGGGCCGGGAGGCGGGGTAAGGCCATAAGCCTTGCCCTACCGGCAGAGCGAGGCCGAATCAGCCACCTGTCTCGTAACATGGAACGGACCTTGGGGACTAAGATCGAATGGATGAAGGTACCCAAGGTAAAATCGGTTATGAAGGCTATTAAAAGGCGGATTCTTTTGTCGGTTACCGCTGCCCTTCCCACAGACTGGACTCCTCTTCAAGGAAGCGAGGAAGCAGCCCTGCCCTTTATTGCCGATACCGAGGGGCACGAGGAGACCGCGGAGGCCCTTGCCCAGGTTCCGCTCCTGTATGCCCAGGTGAGCCGGGAACTCATAGAAAAGCTCGGCAGCGACGGGGCAGTACAGGCCCTCATCGCCTGTACCTTTGGGGAACTGCTGGATCCTTCCCGGTACGGATCTATTACCGAATTTCAAGAAACCCCGCCTCGGGATGAAGGTCGGGGACGGCTGGGGATGCGGCGCTTTTCCTCACGCCGGGATTTTGAGGGACAAGAGCAACGCAAAGAGCGCCATGTCGCAAGGGGGGGGGCTTCCCGAGGGGACTTTGCGGTGGGCAGCGGCTTTACGAGGGTCTATGTGGGACTAGGACGCCGCCACGGCGCTTCTGCCCGGGATGTGGCGAAGCTGCTCATGCAGGCCGCAGGCGTCCCGGGACGTTTGGTGGATGCCATTGAGATGAAAGACTACTGTGCCTTTGCCACGCTCCCGGAAGATGCGGCCTTTCGGGCCTGTACGTTTTCCCGGAAGGCTCCGGATAATCCGGCGATCAAGCCTGCGTCCGCGCCCCGGTAAGGAAACCTTGACTTAAGCGTTTACCGGTGATCCACCATACAAGCAATTAACCGTGAAGGTGCAGAAAGAGGCATGAAGTAACGTTTTTTCTTCTTTAACCTGCGCCTCCCAGGTTTATTGATACAAAAATACTTGACAAATAAAGCAATAATGTCCAGCTTGGAAAGATGGGCCTTTTTGCTTTATACCCGTTTGCGTTCCGCTACGATCCTTTCTATCCGGTGGATGAAGGCGGCTTTGGAGAACTGCTGGACCTGCCGGGTAAAAGGCTCAGGGTTTTTAAACTGCCCTTCCATCGCTTCAAACCGATCCAGGGCTTCTATAAGGGCCGCAGGACTTTGCTCATCAAAGAAAATGCCGGTCTCCATTTCCTTTACCGTATCCAAAACCCCGCCTTTACGATACGCGATAACCGGGCAACCTGCGGCATTTGCCTCTACAGGAATAATACCGAAATCTTCAATGCCGGGAAAAAGCAGGGCCTTTGCCCGTGAGTAGTAAAGGGCAACTTCTTCATCAGAGATCCGGCCTGTAAAGGTAAGCAACCTTGATTTTTGGTAACGCCGTATATCATGTTTTTTTGCTCCCGCGCCGGCAATAACCAGTTTTCTACCGGAAGCGGTACACGCGTCAATAGCAATATCCGCCCGTTTATATCCTGCCAGTTGACCGAAAAAAAGATAGAAATCTTCAGGGCGACGCTCCAAGGGTATATATTTTTCTATTGAAACGGGCGGAAAAACAATTGCTGCCTCCCGGTTATAATAACGGGCGATCCGTTTTGCCACATAGGATGAATTGGCGATAAACTGGTCAACCAAATTGGCCGATGTAACATCCCACACTCGCAATGAAGGGATCAGTTTTTTCATAAAAAAACGGGTCAGCCAGTTTGATTTCCTGAAATACTCATGGTACATATCCCAGAGATAGCGCATGGGGCTATGACAGTAACAAACATGAAACGCATCAGGAGTGGGTACCACTCCTTTGGCCGGTCCGGACTCGCTTGAAATAACCAGATCGTAATCCTGAAGGTTAAAATCCTTCAGTGCATTGGGCATCAGGGGCATGTATTTTTGATACAATTTTTTTGCAAAAGGCAGCTTGTTGATATATGACGTATACACCCTGTGAGCATTGATGAGCCCGGACACTGTGGCTGCATCGTAAACATGCGTGTAAATATCGGCATGGGGAAACATTTCAAGCAGGGCTTCGAGTACTTTTTCACCCCCCCGCATATTCACAAGCCAATAATGAATAATAGCTACTTTCAT
>JAITJS010000142.1 GCA_031278815.1 Treponema sp. | reverse complement strand
TGGTATCTACAAAACTGTAAATAGACATTACAACCGCGCTTCCCAAAGAAGCAAATAAATATCTTGCGTAAACTTTGCCGATATTGCCCTGTAACAAATCCATACCACAAACTCCTTAGTGTTGCAAAAAAATGCCGGACAAGACTAACCGGGCGTATAACCCGACATCTTATCCGGCATATAAGGCGTATCTATTGATACGCCGCATAATACCCTCCGATGACTGCAAATGAGAAACTCTCATCTGTTCAAGAATAGATTATAAGAGAACGGTGGAATTGTGTCAAGTGGCGGTTTTGGGGATGTTCCCTCAAAGTTTAGGAGAACTTTCGTAGAAGTTTATGAAACCCCGAAATACCTCATTCCAAAATATAACCGAAAGGCTGAATGCCGCCTCAGTTACGCTTTTACTTAGGAAGAGCGCGCGTCCGATTCCATAAACCGCTGACAGAGGGGGGGCTACGCAGCGCGTCATACGAGGCGGTGTAATGGCCCTACCATGAGGGGGATGATTTTTCCAACATGGGGGAAGCTCCCAGCAGACGCCATCCGCAGCGCTTGAATTTTTCAATTTGCCACAATAACAAAATCCGCTTATGGCCTTCTCTATCATTTCAATTTCTTCTGGTGTCAGACCATAAAGTTTATACACCGCTTTATCAATCCTGTTATCAATGCCGTCAATCTGCCGGGAAATTATTTTTTTCGCTTGCGCTTTTTGTTCAATATATTCTCTATGTTTCAGTGCTTGCATTTTATCAACCAGGAGCGCAAATTCATTTTGTGTTTTTATGGTTACTTCCGGTATGTCAAGAGACCGCTTCGGTTACATTCTTATGTGCTATATCAAGATGTCATCTGAATCCCGGAAAATTTGTCTTTTCTTACCGCGACTGAATAGTTACATTAACAGTATGCCCATAAGTGATCGGCTGGTCTAGCCGCTCCTATCCGTAACGATAAAGGGAACAGAAGTAAAGTAGCGTTCCGCCCTGTTCCGGCTGATAACCGATAGAGGACTCCCTTCGGTTATAGCAGCTATGTCTTATCCTCCCTGAGAGCGATTTGGGTACACCGGGAGACCTCATCACAATTGAGCTTGTTTCAGGGGCACAGCGGCATCTGCTGTTTACCGGGATTATCTATGATGCCTAGGTACGTGCTGCGTACCTGAAGCTACTGCTTACTGATGGATATAAGCAGCTTTACGATACTAGGGTAATCCCGGCATAGCGAAAAGAGAAGGCAAAGGTGATAGTACAGGATACCCTTGATGCGGCGGGGATTACAGAAACTGTCATCACCTGCCCAGCAGTGGAACTGGCTCGGTTTTCAATGGCCCGTATCACCGCTGATGAGTGTATAACCTTACGTATTACGGCCCTCTATGAGTATGGCTATACCGTCTTTAGCTATTTTTTTGACGCCTCTATACTGCTTTAGGCATAAAAACATCGGTGAATAACTGAAAGTTTTCACAAATAAGGGAAGCCCTTTCTCTCTTATGCTTCCCCTTCGATCCGAAAACACTCCCATCTATGGTGCTTGTAAAGTCTTCACCTGTCCTAGGCCGGGTTAGGTACTTTTGCCTTCACCACTTTCCAAGAGCGCTCTCTCAGATGCAGGGAAAACGGCGGGAGGAATAGCAGCCCTATGGCGTATTCCGTGACGTTTCCACAGCACTGATACACCGCATGGTCCCATATAAGCGTCGTGCCTGTGTAGTCGGCTCGCAGCCGATTCATAGCAGTACCACTGGTTCCACGCTGAGGGAGGGGGCATTGGGTACCGTTGTGCCGTTCTTGTTACAACCAGTAAGCGCCCCCAGCCGAGTATACCGGCTCCACCCCTGACAACCTCAGAGGCCTCCCCGAAACCCACCTTAAGCCCTCCGCCTTCGCCACCTTTATCAGCGGTTTCAGCGTCTCTTCCACCAAGGCCTGCTGGTTCTGACCAGAACGAATACTTTATAATGCTATCTTTGTCTATAGATAATCGTCATTTTCATGGCTAAAGCAGTATACATGGGTTCTATCACGTTGTAGTGGTCAATTCTTATCCCATGGTATTAGGAGGCTATGGTGCATAATCAGCGCCCTGGTTTTTTGTTCATCATTGGATTACGAGCGTAATAAGCGGGGTACTGAATGGGCTTATCTTGTTTATCTTTCGCCTTGCTGCGGCTTCACCTACTCAGATGTGGGTCCGCATTGGACTTCCCATCCTCGGGTATATGGTGGCGGTCAACCTGGTGCTGGGCTGGAATGCTTGGTGTTTTAATGGGGAATCTTTCTGGGCGCTTTGCGCATATCCCGCAGGGTTTCCTCTAAAACGAAAAAATTACCCTGATATAAGAGGCTCTGCCAGCGAGAGCCTTCCCTGGAAACCGGCCGTCAGGCATCTGCCGGGGAACTCCCGGATTGGAGGATGATAGAGGCCCGGACTTCATGGTATACATGGCCGATATATTTTCCGTTATCATACCGGCGCCAGTCGGAACGTTCCACCAGGGAATAGGGCCCTGCATCGGTCATAAGCAACAGAGCCGTGTCTGAGGACTGTTGAGCCTGGGTATGTATGCAGGCATAAAAGGAAACCAGCCCGAGCCCTATTGCAGGGAATAACACTTTTTGCATACTTAATACTATCGGAAATTTTATCCTGAGGACTACTTTTTTCTTGCCTATGTACGATTTTAGTTTGCCCTGACGAAGCAGGTTCTCGCCCTGCCGGGCGAAAATAATGAAAAAATGGGGCCTGGATAGTGCAACTTTTTACCCGGCATGGAACTCACGTTGTATATATTCTTTTGTCTTGATACGAGGAGAGCCTATGGCCAGAGAAGGAACGGTGGTCATTGACCGGGAAGTATGTAAAGGTTGTTTGCTTTGCATCCATTTTTGTCCTATGAAGGTACTGGAAGCAGATCTTCAGCCGAATGCAATGGGAAGTTACCCTTCGCAGGCGGTTCGTCTCGAACACTGTACTGGATGTGGAAATTGTTTTGAGGTATGCCCGGATCTGTGCATTACCGTGTATACCCTGGAGGGTACTGAAAAGGAATGGAATCATGGGCAGGGATAATCAGGAAAAACAGCTTATGAAGGGCAATGATGCCATTGCCGAGGCGGCTATCCGGGCAGGGTGCGGCGCGTATTTTGGGTACCCCATCACCCCCCAGAATGAGATCATCACCTATATGGCTATGCACATGCTCAAACGTGGACGGGTGTTTATCCAGGCGGAAAGCGAGATAGCCGCAATTAACATGGTGTACGGCGCTTCTGCTGCAGGTGCGCGGGCCATGACCAGTTCTTCTGGTCCAGGGATCAGCCTTAAACAGGAAGGCATATCCTATGCCGCAGGCGCGGATATCCCGTTGGTGCTGGTGAACGTGGTCCGAGGGGGGCCGGGGCTCGGATCCATTGCCCCTAGTCAAAGCGATTATTTCCAGGCCACCCGCGGAGGGGGTCATGGGGATTACTATTCCCTGGTCCTGGCCCCCAAAAGCGTACAGGAATGTGCGGATCTTACCTACCTGGCCTTTGACCTGGCCGACCAGTACCGTATGCCGGTCATCGTACTGCTTGACGGCGTGATTGGACAAATGATGGAAGGGGTGGTTCTTCCGCGAGAGCGCTCCCTTTCAGAACTTCCCCCTCGGGATTGGACCGTGGGGAAGATGGTTCACCGGGAAAGCCGCCACATAAGCTCCCTGGAGCTGATTCCTGAGCAGATGGAAGCCAGAACCAGGGAGCGATTTTCGCGGTATGAAACCCTCAAGGCTGCGGAAACCCGCTTTGAAGCCCTGGGATTTGAACAAGGCCCGGTAGATCTCGTCCTGGTGGCCTACGGAACTTCTGCGCGGGTGTGCCTCGGTGCCAAGCAGCTTGCCGCACAAGCAGGCTGCAAGCTCGGGCTTTTCAGGCCCATCACCCTCTGGCCTTTCCCTGGGGAGGCCTTGGCCCGGCATGTCCCCCAGGGGACGCCGGTGCTTACCGTGGAGATGAGCCTGGGGCAGCTCGTGGAAGACGTGAAACTTTCCCTGCTGGGCAAGGCGCCGGTCCAGCTTTTGGGGCACTGCGGAGGGGTTATCCCTACGGAAGAAGAAGTCTTTGGTGAGGCCAAGCGCCTTATTATGGAAAACCGGAGGAACTCATGAAACAGGTCCATGGATATCCAAAAAGTCTGTACCCTATTCCCACTAAATACTGTGGCGGCTGCGGTCATGGGGTAATACACCGGATCATCGCCGAACTAGTCGATGAATTGGCTATTCGGGAAAAGACGATCATTACCAATCCCGTCGGCTGCGCCATTTGGGCGGATCTGTATTTTGATTTTGATTCGGTCCAGCCTGCCCACGGACGGACCCCTGCGGCGGCTACGGGGATCAAGCGGGTACTGTCGGATCATGTGGTCATCTGCTACCAGGGAGACGGAGACCTGGCTGCCATTGGCACTGCGGAGATGATCCACGCGGCCAACCGGGGTGAAGCCTTTACCACGATTTTTGTGAATAACGCCATCTACGGTATGACTGGCGGACAAATGGCCCCCACCACCTTGATAGGCCAGAAAGCAAGCACCGCCCTGCAAGGCCGGGATCCCGGGGCTGCGGGCATGGGGTATCCCATCCGGGTTTCGGAACTCCTCGCGGGTCTTGAAGGCTCCCGGTATATTGCCCGGGGCGCGGTGAACAGCCCGGCCCATGCCCGAAAGACCAAGCAGTACATCCGAAAGGCCCTGGAAGCCCAGATCCGAGGGGTGGGGTTTACCCTGGTGGAGGTGCTCTCCCCCTGTCCTACCAACTGGGGTATGGATCCGATCCAATCCGCCGCCTGGTTGGAAGAACAGATGATCCCCGTATTCCCCTTGGGAGAAATCAAGAACACCCTCCCGCTCAGTATCGAGCAAAATGGTCTTCAGGAGGGGTATTTATGACGGAAAAATCATTCTTCGCCGGTTTCGGTGGCCAGGGTATCATCTCCCTGGGTCAAATTTGGGTTTACTGCGCCATGCAGGAGGGGAAGAACGTTACCTGTTTCCCTTTTTACGGGGCTGAAAAACGGGGAGGCATTGCCCGTACCTCGGTGATCGTATCGGATGAGGAAATTGCGAGCCCCCTGGTTACGGTTCCTGATTCGGTTTTGGTGATGAATCCCGACTCCCTTCCCCTGTGCGCGGGTATGATTAAACCCGGGGGACTCATGCTTATCAATGATTCCTTGATACCGGAAGCGCCTCGGCGAAAAGACATCCGGGTGGTGAGGATTCAGGTCCAGCATAAAGCGGAACAACTGGGGAATCCCCGGGTGGCCAACATGGTCGCCCTAGGAGCTATGGCAAAACTCACCGGCGCTTTAGGCTTAACCCACCTGGAGGCTACGCTGAAAAAGTTCTTCCCCCTGGATAAGCACCGGTTTATTCCCCTGAATATGGAGGCAATTCAGATAGGGTATGAGGCGGTCTAGCGCCGCAGGGGGTAGTAACGACCCCTTCGTCCGATACGGTCACGCCTTCGGACCGCAGGAGCTGGATCTGGAGTTCCCGCCCCTGTCCCGGAGGCAGGGCAATACGGCCATTGGCCTTGATGATACGGTGCCACGGCAGGTTTTGGGATGAAGCGAGGCTGTGGAGGATCCGGGCCACTTGCCGGGCCCCATTGGGCAGGCCCGCAGCTCCCGCAATATCCCGGTAACTGGAAACCCTGCCCGCAGGTACTGCTTGAATAGCTTCTATGATACGAAGGGTCTCGACGGTATAAGGTTTAGTTTCATAGGTTTGGGCCATAGTTCTTCCTTAATATGGTAATTTTATTAGGCCGAATATCGAGTTTTGCCAGAGGTACCTCTGATAGTTCTGTTCTGAACTCCGGTAGTTGTCGGTAACGAAGCGTCCCACTTCAAGATAGCCCTGAAATGCCGGTACCATACGAACCCTCCGCAACAGGATCTCATTATATTATACGATACTGCGGTACTTGATATCTACCAACAGGAGAACGCCCTCCCGCAAAAATTACGGCTCAGCAACCTCCTCAATGTCCGCCACA
>JAITJS010000108.1 GCA_031278815.1 Treponema sp. | reverse complement strand
TCATTATTATAGGTCTCTGTATTTGCGCGGCAAGTTTTATCGCGGATATTCTGATAGGTCCAAGCTGGCTTACGCTTTCGGAAACCTTTGCCGCGCTTTTCAGGCGTGAAACAGTACCTGTAACGACAGCGGTTATCGTGTGGACTCTGCGTTTTCCCGCCGCGCTTATGGCTCTTGGCGTGGGCGCGTCCTTGGGGCTTGCCGGATCGAGCATACAAACAATACTTGATAACCCGCTGGCAAGCCCTTACACGCTCGGCATCTCGGCGGGCGCGGGTTTCGGCGCGGCGCTGGCCGTTGTCGCAGGCGGTCTCCTGCCAAAATTTATAGGAGCCTCGCTCGTTCCGCTTTACGCTTTTTCGTTTTCGATACTAACCTGTATGCTGATATATTTCATGGGCAGACTCCGCAGCCTCGCGCCTGAAACGATGCTGCTCTGCGGACTCGGGCTGTCATTTTTGTTTCAGTCGCTGCAATCACTGTTGCAGTATATCTCATCGCCGGAAGCGCTTCAAAGCATAGTCTTCTGGCTTTTTGGCAGTTTGGCGAGGTCCAATTGGATTACTGTGTTGATGATATACACAGCCCTGCTTGTAATTTTACCGGTAACGCTTATGGACGCATGGAAACTTACCGCGTTAAAACTCGGCGATGAAAAGGCGCGCAGCCTTGGAATAAACGTTGAACGTTTGCGTATGAAGATATTCATTTTAATATCACTGCTCACCAGTTTCGCCGTATGTTTTGTCGGAGTCATAGGCTTCATAGGGCTTGCCGGTCCGCATATAGCGCGTATCCTTGTCGGAGAAGACCAGCGTTTCTTCATTCCGCTTTCCGCCGTATTCGGCGCGGCGATACTTTCTGCCGCCTCCGTTATCAGCAAAATCGTATCCCTTGGCGCTATGCTGCCAATAGGAATCGTTACAGGACTAATCGGAGTTCCGTTTTATTTTTCGTTAATTTTTAGAAGCAAAAAGAGGTATCTAAAATGATAGAAATATCAAAATTATCGTTTGGATATAAGGGTTCCGATTCAAAGAAAATACTAAATGATATAAGCATGGCGGCGTATCCGGGCGAAATTACCGCGATAATCGGCGCAAACGGCGCCGGAAAATCGACTGTACTAAAAAATATTTGCGGTTTGCTTAAAGGCTCCGGTGATATAAAAATATGCGGTAAAAATATCAAAAATTATAACCGGAATAATCTCGCGGAAAATATCAGCTACCTGTCGCAGGATACGACTTCCAACGCTCTGCTCTCGGTGTTTGAAGTCGTACTGCTTGGCAGGATAGCCCGCTTGACCAACAGCGTTCCCGATAGTGAATTGATTGTAGTTCGTGATGTACTGCATCGTTTGAATCTGGAAGAATACGCTTCCAGAAATATCGGAGAGTTATCCGGCGGCCAGCGGCAGCTTGTGTTTATAGCGCAGGCTCTCGTACGCAATCCGAAAATACTCATCATGGACGAGCCTACAAGCAACCTGGATTTGTACTATCAGTTTCAAATAATGAATCTGCTCAAAGAAATAACCGCAAGCGAAGGTTTTACAACGCTTGTCTCGCTTCATCAGCTTGATTTAGTAGCACGTTTCGCGGACAAGGTTGTCGTTATCCATGACGGCGGCGTTTACAATTATG
The DNA here is from genome assembly GCA_031278815.1 of Treponema sp. Taxonomy (GTDB): domain Bacteria; phylum Spirochaetota; class Spirochaetia; order Treponematales; family Breznakiellaceae; genus JAIRLU01. The sequence continues at coordinate 7,258 of JAITJS010000108.1, read as the reverse complement.
GAACGCCGGAAGAAACCCTTACCGCCGAAACATTCCGGGACGTGTATCGTATGAACACGGAAATCGTAAACAAAAACGGAGCGGCTTATGTTATCCCTATCAGCCAGTACACTATTTAGCCGTATAAGGTCGCCAAGGTAAAAATCAAGATACGCCTGTTAGTGTTTGACAAGATACTCGGGCTCGATCCCGGCTACATCCACCACCAGCGCAGCGGCAGGATACAATCCCTCGCTCTGGCCGGCATTGGGAAATAAATTCAGAACGATTATGAGGGAGGCGGTATAAGTGCTTTCCGTAGAAAAGGTCTCCAAGAGCTATCACAGATGATGAGCGGGAACGGTTCATGCAAATACGTTCACAAGCGCGTGAACAGGGACGCCCCTGGCTTTACGGCATGGGGCATAGTTCAACGGCAATCATGGACGATATGGCAAAAGAGCTTCCGCTGTCAAAAGAGCGGCGCCCTCAATGGGACAAAGACCCTGAGCCCTTTAAAGACCTTTGGTTTTCTTATAGAAACCATCATAGATGATGTTTCATCGCGAGTATGCACGGAAGATGAACGGTTTGTCAATGCGTATATCCCCTCTTTATGATAAAGGCGCGGAAAATATGAACTTCACCGTTTGATACAATTTCCTGGTTTTGTGTATCCATGAGGTATCCCGAAGGTCAACGGAGTGTCCTCAGCCGTATCCTGGTGCTAGTCAGAGCAGACCCATTCAGATACAGTCTTCTTATGCATGAGTATCTTATTGAGGGCGGTTATCCCATCCAGGGGACCATCCGGGCAAGCGGCAATAAAAACGCCGCATTGCCTTGTATTGCCGCCGCGCTTTTAACTGATGAGCCGGTCATACTCAGGAACATCCCCGATATAGAAGATGTACAGGTTATGTTCACCGTATACGGTTGCCTGGGAGGAGCGGTGCAGGTCATCTCCCCTAATGAGTACCGTATGACCCTGGGGAATATCAAAACTTCAGCGATTCCTGAGGAATATGCCCGAAAAATTCGGGCTTCCATCCTGTTTGCCGGCCCCTTACTGGCCAGGACAGGGAAAGCGGTACTGCCCCCTCCTGGAGGCGACATCATTGGCCGGCGCCGACTGGACACCCATTTCCTGGCCCTTACCGAATTGGGCGCGTCGGTAAGCAGTAACGGGGCTTTTACGTTTAGCGCCCCGGCCCTGCAAGGCGCGGACATATTCATGGACGAAGCTTCGGTTACTGCCACGGAAAATGCTCTCATGGCCGCGGTCCTTGCCAAGGGAGAAACCATACTCACCAATGCGGCCAGTGAACCTCATGTGCAGGACCTTTGCCGTATGCTGGTCTCTATGGGCGCTCGGATCCAGGGAATCGGTTCCAATATTCTTACCATTCAAGGTGTTAAGAAACTGTCCGGTTGTGCCTTTACCATTGGCACGGATTTCATGGAGGTCGGCTCATTCATCGGCTTGGCAGCGGTTACCCGAGGGGAACTCACCATCCAAGGGCCGCTTATGCGGGACCTTCGGCCTACCAAGATTGCCTTTGGTAAGCTTGGTATCACCTGGGAACATGAGGGTACCACCGTGCATGTTCCCCAGAAACAAGCCCTCACGGTAAACTGCGATTTAGGAGGCATGATCCCCAAGATCGATGATGCTCCTTGGCCGGGATTTCCACCGGATCTTACCAGTATCATCACCGTGGTAGCCACTCAGGTGAGCGGTACGGTCCTGGTTTATGAAAAGATGTTTGAGTCTCGGATGTTTTTTGTGGATAAGCTCATTGCTATGGGCGCCCGGATCGTCCTGTGCGACCCCCACCGGGCGGTGATTTCAGGGCCTACCACCCTGGCAGGTTCAGAATTGCATAGCCCCGATGTGCGGGCCGGGATGGCTATGGTTATTGCCGCCATGTGCGCCCAAGGAAAAAGCATTATCCGTAATGTCTATCAGATAGAACGGGGCTATGAAAATCTGGTTTCCCGTTTATCCTCTTTGGGGGGAAGAATACAAAGTGGGGCCTGCGGAACCGGGCTGGGCAGCTAAGAAGACCAGGGAAAGTACCAGTGCGGCAATAGGGCCGAAGATGAATAGCCCCAGGGAGACGGGAAACCCCAAGTAGATGACCGACCAGATACCCAGGATATTGAGTATGCTCCGGTAAAACAGCACTATCCCGTGGCATATCATAGGTAAGATCCCCAGCATAGGAACCAGGTACAAGGACCATTTTCGGGAACGGTATCTCCAGCCTATAACGATGCTGAGTATGGCTATAGGCAGAAATAGGGCAGGTTCAGACAAGCGGTATACAATTTCCGCTTGAAATACTTGGGGGATATACCCATAGGAACCGATTGTTTTTACTGCGGTGAAGAGATCGTTGATTAAGAGGGAATCTAGGCCCTCTCTGAGTTTTGACAAGAGCAGAAAATCCCCATAGCTTACGTCCAGTATGAGTTGCGTGTCTCCTGCATGGGATTGATCGGGACCGGTCCACACTGGTTTGTACTGTCTAGTCGCCTCAACCCGATCCAGGGCATGCATCATCAGGATGAGTGTGGATCCTGAGTCCATATTGAAAGGACGTAATTTGACATACGGCGCGGTAACTTGGTACAAGAGAGTCCCTTCTCCATCCAGGACCATAAGCTCCAGGTCAAGCCCATAGGAAACGGTTTCAAAGGTGCACAGCCAAGGAATCCGTACGACCATCCGTCCATCACTACCCTTGAGGGGGAAAGAAAAAATCGTACCCATGAGGACCTTTCCTACGATGGATTCTATTTCATCGGTAAAAAAAGCGCGCTCTTGGATCCCTTGATCGATTAACGCAAGAAAACGGACCACATCCGGATCCCCCGGAGTGGTATCGGAAAGTTCCTTGAAAAGGTAGTACGCGCTGATCCAGTCTCCTTTGAGCATGGCCTCATATCCAGCCCGTTTCTGGTGATACAACCCATAGGTTTGGAGTTCCTTAGCATGAGGCTCCAATGTACCCAGGGCATTCCATGCCTGGTTTGCAATACGGATCCCCTGGGTGTATGTAGGGCTGCCCTGCGGGGCAATACGGGACGCCAGGAGCGCCAACCAATGGGCATCGTAGTACCGTTCCACTTGGAGACTCTTCGTGGCCATAGCCAAAGCCTCTGCAGCGTTTACCGGCTTGCGCTGTTCCTGCAGACCGGTATACAGGGGTATCTTTTCCTGGGAGTTCTGCTGGTACTCAGCTATGGCTTCCCTTCGAGCTTTAGCCTGAGTACTCTGCCATTCCTCGATATGGATAGCCGTTTCCACTCGCAGGCCCTCAATTTCCGGGCTATTCGGCCAGATCCGTTCACAAAGGGAGATAAATTGATTTACTGCAGGCCATGCACCCATGCCGGCATGGATCTGGGCTCGATCTTTGGATAAGGTAAAAAACTGCCCTTGAGAACGCAAGTGGTCTTCAACGTCCTGGGCCCGTGGAAATACCAGGAAAAACAGTATCCCATATACCACGGTAGCGCCGATGGCAGTACTTATAGGCCCCCAAAAGGATTCCAGAAACCGGGAAGGAGGCCCCATAAGCCTTGACCGATGGGTATAGGGTAACCCATAAGGAATCACTAAGCCGGTCATGACCAAGGCGGGAAAAAGGGAAAAAAACGAGAGAAATCCCTGGTTAAGGTACCAAGCATGGGCATAAATGGGCAGCGGAGGAAGCTCTCGAGGAAACAAGAACTGCCACCCCATAATCACCGCACCGGATAGGACCATATAGAGGATACAGAGCCCTGATGGAACAAGGACCCCTTTTTTCCTTATCGTAATCGACTTAGGCTGCATACATGATCCGTTCTCTGACCAGATGTAACACCAGGGTATAGAGGATGAACAGAAACCCCAGGGCATACAAAAGCAGGGGACTAAGCACATATCGGGGAAGCCAGGATCCGAACAGGGAGAGGAGATCCCGCTGAATCCGGGGTGTAGTAAGGAAAGCTTCCAATGCTAAAACTCCTCGGAAGACCAGAATCCTCACACAGAGATTCGCCAAAGGCCAGGCCCCCAGGGTACATATAAAACGTAAGGAACTGAGCAAGACCATAAGCCCGCCTACATAGATCATAAAGGGCACAAACCCTTGATTCAGCTGAGTTTTGAGTTGGGTGGCGATGGAAGTAAAATCATTGAGGATTCCTTGAAGAACAGGTGGAGCATCGGTTCTGAAAGAAACCAGAGGCGCTCCGAGACTCCTTGGGAACGCTCCTTCTTGGGGCCCTTCCTGGTATACCAGGGCCTTACCGGGAAGGGAAATCACCTGGGGACTGTAGGGATCCTGGGGATCCTGCAGGAGTACCACTGCTTTATCAGACCGGGAAAGGAGCAAGCCTGGTTCTCCTAAGCTGAGGAGGGTACTTTGGGAATAAGCCGGTATAGGAAGCCGGCTTATTCCCAAGGCAAGACCCCCGGTCCATCCTAAGCCCAGGATCACCAGACTTATCATGGCCAGGGGCATAGGGATGCTCACCCGTACCGTGTACCTGAGGGCGAGGAGCATAGTACCATAAATCGTAATAGGGAGAACCGAAATCCACAGGATCCTTCTTTCAGATTGCACTGTCGGGTCCAAAGGGCTCTGAAGCCAGTACATCACCAAGAACAGAACAAACAAAACCGCGAAACCCATGCTGAAAATGAACACCAAGCGTAGTATATTTTTCATGTCTGCTGCTGTCTTTCGGATATCCAGCCTATAAACAGCCCTTGCCTTATAAGATACTATAAATAGGGGGCTCTCACAAGTCCTATGGGGAGCTTTGTTAAACCGCAATGAGTAAAGGCACTAGAAACGTCCTCCTTGGTAGCAGAGCAATCAGACCCTCCTGTTGCCTTAAAGAGGAGGACCGTGCCGTACGTCTTGACATACAAGTTAGAACCTGCTATCTTATTTGTGTTAGTAATTCCTAACAGGAGGTTTTATCATGAAGAAATTAGCATTACCTATCTTAATCCTTTTGCTTATGAGTCTCATTGCGGCGCCGGTTTTTGCCGACGCGGGCTACTGGGAGGGGCGGGAACGAGATATGCGCCTCGTGTTGAGCGAGGCCTACTATCGTTTTGTGGCCGGGGAGGTCGGGGAAGCCCGCTCGCTGGTGGATAGGGCATATACCGAACACTACCAGGGCGATTTTGAGCAAACCGTCCGGAACCTTATTTCCGGCGCCCGGGCGGACAATATAGATGAGTGGTTTGACTATGTAAGAACGTCTCTGGGGGCCGGCAAGTCCCAGCAGGAGATGCGGGAGGACTTTAACCAGCTCAACCACCTGCTTTCGGTAACCGCCCTGCGGCTCGACGGGAAAGAGGAACCGGTCGCGGTAACCCGGAGCTGGACCAAAACCGCAGATGAGATGGCCGCGGTGCTGGAACAAGCCAAGGCCCGCTATGTGGCCGGGGATCCCCAGGGGGCGAAGGATCAGGTTGACGTGGCCTATTTCCAATTCTACGAAAAGGTCGGTTTTGAAAAAGTTACGTTGAACCGGATCTCCGGCGCCCGGGCGGCCCAGGTGGAATACCAGTTCAGCGCCATAAAAAAGGCCATAAACAACCGGGGGGCCCCGGAGGAAGTCAATGCGGCCCTGGATACCCTGGCAACATGGCTGCGGGAAGACGCCACCCTGCTTGATGGCAGGGAGGAGAGCGCTATTGTGGTTTTCCTTGAATCCCTCCTCATCATCGTCCGGGAAGGCTTCGAGGCCATCCTTATCGTAGGGGCGATCATCGCCTACCTCTTCAAAAGCGGCAACAAAAAGCGTATCCCCTCGGTATATTGGGGTTCCCTCATCGCCTTGGGGGTGAGCGTCATTATGGCCTGGATCCTGAATCGGATCACCAGCGTTGCCGGGGGACAGAACCAGGAGATCGTTGAAGGGGCCACCATGCTGATAGCAGTGGTGGTTTTGTTTTACGTCAGTAACTGGATGGTATCCAAGGTCGAGGCAGGGGCCTGGTCAAGTTATATAGAAGGAAAGGTGCAACAAGGCATAAATCAGAGCAGCATGTTTTCCTTGGCTTTTGCCGCTTTTCTTGCGGTCTTCCGGGAAGGAGCGGAAACCATCCTGTTTTACCAAGCCCTGTTAGCCAATACCGAAACCTATATCAACATGGTGTGGCTTGGCCTGGGCATCGGATGCGTTGCCTTGGTCATCATCTACATCCTTATCCGGGTCTTGAGCATCAAGCTCCCCTTGAAACCCTTTTTCCTGGGTACCAGCATCCTGCTTTTCATCATGTCTATTACCTTCACCGGTTCAGGAATCAAAGAATTGCAGGAAGGGAACGTGATCGGCGTTACCCCCGTGGCAGGGATCGGTTCGGTGGACATTCTGGGTATTTATCCCACCCTGGAAACCCTCATTCCCCAACTGGTATTACTGGCAGTTACCGTCTGTACCTTTGTCATTCAGATCCGCCGAAACCGGGCGGCTGTTCGGGCATGACCATCAGGGGGAAAGCGGCTCAACGGTAAAACAGGCAGATCCCATAGACCTGCTGGGCGCCTCCGGCTTTAAGTGCCGCAGCACAGGCATTCAGGGTGGAGCCGGTGGTGATCACATCATCAAAGAGGATGACTTCCGAGGGGATAGGTTTGGTACAGCGGATCCGACCCAGGAGGTTGCTTCGCCGGTCTTCCTGGTTAAGGGCTTTTTGGGTCTTTGAAGGGAGCCGTTGGAGGCACCGGTGTACCGGCAGGTAGGGGGCGCGGGTTTTCCGATATGCGTTGGTAAGCCGCTTTCCTAAATAGTCGATCTGATCCCAACCGGTTTTCCGGATCTTTCCTGGCCGGGGAGGGACCGGTACCAACACCGGATTCTGCAAGGCCGGGGCGGTAAAGAGGGACAATCCGGCTATGAGGGATGCTGCTAAGAAATTACCCAGGGGGTGGTACTTTTCGAATTTGTAGGATACCAGGAGTTTCCGGTAGTTTCCGCTATAGGGGAAGAGGCTTACCACCTGATCAACAGAGGGGGTTTCTTGTTCCCGGCAGGAAAGGCAGCGGCCTATCTCGGCAATCAGGGGACGCCCGCAGCAGGAACATCGAGGCGGATCGCCGGTCATAGTGAGGGAACCTCTGCAATCCCGGCATAAGCCATACCAGGCCTCCTCTCCATCAAGGAAGGTCTTACCGCAGAGCGCGCAGCCTACCGGAACCAGGTATTCCCGGATGAGGGAAGGCATCCATCCTAATTGGTTCATACTTAGTATACGGAACCATAA
>JAITJS010000046.1 GCA_031278815.1 Treponema sp. | reverse complement strand
CGCTTGGCGGCATGGCCCTGGACCTGGGGGAACGGAAGCCGATAGTGATATGCGACCGGGGATATCCGTCCAAAGATTTTGTCAAGTACTTGCAGGATAAGGAAATAAAGTACGTGATGCGGGTACCGAAACGGTACAATAGCCGCATAGACAAGAAGAGAAGCGGAAGCAAGGTTATCAAGCTGTCGGAAGGGGTGACAATCCGGGCGATAGTATTTCGGCTTGGGAATGGGGAGCGGGAAACGCTGATAACGAACCTGGAGGACGGGGAAATGGAGGATGCGGCGTTTGCGGACCTGTATTACAAGCGATGGCCCCATAGAAACAAAATACAACCAGGTAAAACAGAAACTGGAACAGGAGAACTTCAGCGGGTGGCTGGCGGACAATATCAAGCAGGATTTTTACGCGATGATGACGGAGTCGAATATGCTTTCCCGTGCTTTGAGGGAAGCGAATGACCAGATACCGAAGGAAACGAGGGAAAAAGGCGGTATGACTACCGGGCGAATGTGAACCACGCGGGGGGAGTGTTAAAGGACCGGCTCATCGGGCTCCTGATAACGGAAGACCATCTTGCCCGGAAATACCTCTATCGGGAATTGGTATCTGAGATAAGAAGGCGGGTAGTCCCGATACGGCCAAACCGGGAAGTACCGAGAAAAGAATATTTGAGAAAACCACATTTTTATCACAATCACCAATCGAACTGTTGAGAGGGCGGCGGGAAGGGGAACAAGCCTCCGCTGTCCTTGTTTCTTAACTTGTTGACAGTGGGAATATGACTGGGTACTCATGCCGGGGCGGGAGGTGTGGCTTTGCGGCTGTGAAGAACTGGCAACGGGCGGGCCTTACACCAAGGACACGATACCGCCCTATCCGCATCCCAACTGCGATTGCATGGTAAGGCCGCGGTTGAAAGACCCTGAGGAGTTCCTGAAGCAGCTGCGTGACTATGCCCATGACCGGGACACCTCGGGAGCCCGGGGGATTGAGGAATGGGCGGATACCTATGCGGTGGGAGGGGATTCAATTCCTACCTCTACCGGGGCAGATTGGGATACGAAGCTGCACGAGGCCATAATCTATGGGGTCCATAGCGAATATAAGGCCCGGCGGATAGGGAAATTGGCTTTGGCTAAAGTCCAACGGGATGGCAAGGATTTGTATGATGTTCTTACGGAATATCGGGATTTTGGGGCTATGGATGCCTTTGGGACTTTTTATACCCACACCTGGGAACATGGTTCTGAGGTCAAGGCGATACAACGGCTGGAAGGGGTGTATGCCTATTTTCCCACTGATTGGATAGTGCAATCCATAGAAGCCGCAAAAGACAAACCCCTGTTGGTGCAGGAAGTAACAGGTGAAGAAGATGATGACCGGGGATATTATGATCATTATGGAAATGATAACGATCAAAAGCATAAAGGACATCCCACAATAAAATTTGATGAAAGAACCTCTATTCCCGCCCATGAATTCGCTCACCGTATGGAATGTCTCATACCGGAAATGGTGAGGTTGGAAAAAGAATTCTACAAACGGCGAACGAAAGGGTATCCTCTAATAGAAATCAATACCATCAAGGGATTTGTAACTTACCCACCTGGAGAGAAAACTAGAATCGATAAATTCATCATCCCTATATGGGAAAAGATTATCAGGGACATGCTTATGAGATTTTATCTACGGGTATGGAGAAATTGTTTTATAACCAGTATAATGACAAACAAGATAAGGACTTTGATTCCTTTATCATAGGTCTTTTATTAGGAGTGGGGTATGTTCGTTATAACAGGAAAAATCGGAGATGAGATATGCTCTATCCGCTATGCTAGTATCAAAAACATTCAAAAAGAATGTAAAGACACCGATACAGTCTTTATATCTGGCAATTCAGCGTTTGCCGGAGACAAGATAGCTATAAATAAAATGCTTAAAGAAAATACCGTAGATCACGGTTATCTTGGTTGTGTTCCGTCAGGCTGTGAATGCAGAGACCATTATTTGTCTGGTGGACTTTCAGCAGCCGAACTTATATACAGCTATGTCTTTGATTCTGTTATTTCTTTCGAAAATAATTGGAAATGGAAAAATCCCCCAGAAGGGGTAGTGTTTTAACCGGTTTCAGGTATGTGAAAGCATAGAGGGAGGAACCCCATGAACCACCGGGACGCGCAGGTGAAAGCCCTATTGTGAATACCAGGAAGCCCTACGGGAAGCCAAAAAGCGGAAACCTGAGGGCTATGGTACAAAGTACCCGCCGCCGACGGTTCGCAGGAAGCCCGATTGATGTACGACCCCGCCGGGGACATCCTTGAACTGGCATTAATCGGGAATTCGGTCAAAATCTCTGGCAAGTACCTCACGTCATTTCAGTCGGCGCTTACTGCTCTTATGAGTGAGTAACCAATAAACCGGGAGGGATTTATGACAAAACGAGATAAACTTCTTGAAGCATGGCGAAATCGCCGACCTAAACCAGATGGTGGCGGCAAAGACATTGGAAGCGACGAAGGCTCAGGACAAGGCTGACCTGCGGCTGGTGATTATAATCTGCTTAGGAGTAACCATCACCGCCTATATAACGTTCAAGATTCTACGCTTATTCCGGTCAGTGTAGCCTTTTATCCGTTCCCGATGGTTTCTTGTGGGGGATTTTATGTCAATTCTTGTAAGCATTACGCATAATTAACTCATATAATTCTATATATTATATTGAAATATGAAAAAACGTCGCATAAGGACGGTATGTGCTTCGTGGCTAACCCCTCAGCCTTGGAAATGTTCCTGCAAAACGAGATTATGACAGTAGCTGAAGTATATAAAAGGATTAAAACACGTTCAGAAATTGCACGGTATTTTTGTTCTACTACCGGAACCTATATAGAAAATCCCTGGAAGTTGTTTACCCCTGCCGATAAAGACCTTATTATCGCTTTTGAGAAAAAGGGGTTTTCATTACCGGAAGGCATAAGAACATTATTATTGCTCACTAACGGTATAGAATACCAGTGCGCGGAACAGCATCTTTTTAGCATTGAAGATATGATTGCTCTGGCGGATGTCTTTAAGGGTACCCATAAGCCAGGTATATCACCATTGGTTATTTCTGGCAGGATTGGAGATACTTTTGGCTATGGTTTTCCGTTGTTTTTAGAACGGCTTATGTATTGCGAATTTAATAACTTTTGGTAGTGGGTGCAGAATCCACCAGAAGCAAAGGCTCATGTAATGCCCTGATACACTCCGGTAATTTTGTGTAGTCTCAATTCTATAATGATTTACATCCGCCGTTGGGCGTAGGCTGGCCCTTGCCAGGCAGCCCACAGCAGGACTGGTGAAATCAGGGTGTTGGGGAGTTGGTCCTTTGCAGGACGCTGTCTCGGAGACCTGGCCGGATTCCGGGACCGGAGGCTGAGAAAAGACCAGGTAGGCATGGAGGGTGCTCAAGCCTGCATAAAAATCTCCATAAAACAGTGTATTTTTGCAAGAGAATGGCGACCTATCGTGGTAAGATAAATCACCCAGGGTCAGAGAGCCTTCTTGGAACTAACTATTCCGTATAATTATACGATTTTTTCTTAAAAATTGGAAAAAAAAGCATAAAAATCGTATAAACATACTTGATTCTTTTATCCCTTCTTTTTATAGTTTTTTATACTACAACCCCAACTTCGGTGTTGTGGACCGCACTATGCGGTACTTTAGGTAAGGTATGGAGAAGCCCAGAAAGCTTCTTCTACCGTGAGGAGGAAAAGATGAAAAAATCATGCATCTTTGCGGGGATCTTTTCCCTACTGGTACTGTCCTCAGTAATGGCAGGGGCTGGTAAGGAACAGACTATCAAAATCGGGTTTAACATTCCCTTGACCGGGGATTCCCCCAAGGTCGGGGAAGGGGCAAAGTACGCTGCAGAACTCATCAAGCAGCAAATCAATGCCGCCGGCGGGCTTGAGGTCAAAGGTAAAAAATACCCGGTGGACTTTATTTACGTGGACAATGAACTCAAAGCTGAATCAGCCATCCAGGTCGCGTACAAACTGATCGAACAGGATAAGGTTTTGGCCGTGGTGGGACCCTGTGGTTCAGGCCGGGCCATTCCTGCGGGGCAAATAAACAATGAAAACCGCACCCCCATGGTTTCCCCCTGGGCAACCAACCCGGATGTTACCAAGAATCGGCCCTATGTGTTCCGGGCTTGTATCCTGGATCCGGTTCAGGCGCCTGCGGCAGTACAATTCGCGAAAACCCAATTCAACTTGAGCAAGACCGCGATCTTGTACAACCTGGACGATGACTACTCCAAGACCCTGGCGGAATTATTCCGGGATAACTGGGAAAAAATCAACGGCCCGGGTTCGGTAGTGGCTTTTGAGAGTTTCGGTCAAAAGGATCAGGATTTTTCCGTACAATTAACCAGGATCATCAATTCCGATGCGGAAATGCTCTATCTTCCTGACTATTACAACCATGTGGCCCTGATTGTACCTCAGGCAAAAGATCTGGGCTGGGGAGATAAGCCTGTGCTCGGCAGTGATTCCTGGGGTTCTGCGGATTTAGTCAGTCTCAGCAAGGGTTCGGTGAAGGGGTATTATTTTACCACCCATTATGCTGCAGCCGGTGCGGTGGGTAATACCAAAGCCTTCATTGATGAATATAAAGCAGCTTACGGTTATGTTCCCGATGATGTGGCGGCCCTGTCCTATGATTCAACTCGGATAATCCTGCAGGCGATTCAAACCACCGGACTGACCGGAGATATCCAAAAAGACCGGGAGGCCATCAAGAACGCCATTGCCGGGATGAAGGACTTTGACGGCATCACCGGTACAATGACCTTTGATGCCAATGGAGATCCTACCAAAAAAGCGGTGGTGGTCAAGATAAGCGACGCCGGTGAATTTGAATATATAACCAGCTTATAAGCAGGAGAGGGAGTATCCTATGGTAACCACGGTTTTACAGAATGTCTTTAATGCCCTCCAATGGGGCAGTTTCTACTCAATGATTGCCCTGGGATACTGCCTGGTGTATGGGGTGTTGCGGCTTATCAACTTTGCCCATGGCGATATTTTTATGACCGCCTGTTATATCGCGTTTTTTACCGCCACTGCCCTGCTGGGGTATTTCGCTGGTGGGGGGTGGACGGTGTTTGTCCTGACCCTGATCTTGACCATGCTGGGTACCGGGATTCTTGGCATTACCATAGAACGGGTGGCGTACCGGCCCCTGCGGATCAAAGGGGTGAATCGGCTCTATGTAGTGATCACCGCCTTGATGGTGGGCTTTATCTTGGAAAACGGTAATTTGGCGGTGTTGGGGGCTAGTTCCCGCCGCTTCCCTGATATTATGGACAAACATATCTGGCAGCTTGGCCCGGTGGTGCTTACCAATCTGAAGGTGCTGGTGATTGGTGCGGCCTTTACGGTTTTTGGGCTTCTGCAATTTATCGTCAAAAAAACCGTATTCGGTATGTCTATGCGGGCCATATCCTACGATAAATTTGCCATTCCCCTCATGGGCATTCCAGTAAACAAGGTTATCACCTGGACCTTTGCGTTAGGATCTGCCTTAGCTGCAGTGGCAGGGATTCTCTTCGGCATGTCCTATCCGGTGCTGGATCCCTATATGGGGATGATCATCGGGTGGAAGGCATTTATTGCCGCAGTCGTGGGAGGTATTGGGGAGATCAAAGGGGCGTTTATCGGCGGTTTCATCCTGGGCTTTATTGAAATTTTTATCGCCGCCTTTTTCCCTTCGAGTTTTAAAGACCTGATTTCCTTTGTGATATTGTTGATTATTTTGGTCTTAAAGCCCACGGGTTTTTTCGGCATGGCCCGCAGTACCAAGATTTAGTAGCGGGTAAAAAAGATCAGCTACTATACGGTTATATGCAATGTCCCCCTAAATTTACCCCAAAGGAAGAAAATTGGAAGGCGGGCAACGTTCGTCTGTTAGAGGGTACAAGCCCCCTAACAACCCCCTTCACAGGCAGGGCAAGCCGCCATTACCCGCAAAAGAAGCCTCTTGACACTTTTGTTTAAACGTCCTAACATATTTCCATGCTCTTGACAGTGCCGACCCTAAACGCAGACCTCTCGCAACAGGCAACAGGCAACAGGCAACAGGCAACAGGCAACAGGCAACAGGCAACAGGCAACAGGCAACAGGCAACAGGCAACAGGCAA